>JAXJTT010000088.1:0-22554 GCA_036309445.1 Ruminococcus sp.
CCGTCAGAGCCAAAAATTACCGCAGGTCTTTTTCTTACTCTGTCGGCACCTTTAAGGCTGCTTATCGAGGAGTCGTTATACTCGGCTGTCTTCTTTTTTGCCATTTCATCAATCCTTTATCATTTTTCGCCACGAAGTTTCTGAATTTTGTCACGCAGATATGCGGCATGTTCAAATTCAAGCAACTTTGCGGCTGCCTTCATTTCCTTAGTCAATTTTTCAATAAGCTGTTGTTTTTCAGCCCTTGAAAGCTTTTGTCCCGATTTTGACTTAAATTCATCATCGGAATGTGTTGAGATTTCTAAAATCTCGCTTACCTTTTTAACTATTGTCTTTGGAGTAATGCCGTTTGCTTTGTTGTATTCCTCCTGAATCTGACGACGGCGTTGTGTTTCCGTAATCGCCTTTTTCATAGAGTCTGTCACGCTGTCGGCATACATTATAACTGTACCCTCGCTGTTTCTTGCGGCACGTCCGCAAATCTGAATAAGTGAACGTGTGCTACGCAGAAAGCCCTCTTTGTCAGCATCAAGCACAGCAACAAGAGAAACTTCGGGAATATCGAGGCCTTCTCGAAGAAGGTTAATACCTACAAGCACGTCAAACTCACCTAAACGCAAATCACGCACTATTTCCATACGCTCTACTGTGTCAATATCGTGGTGCATATATCTTACTTTGATACCGAGTGTTTCAAGGTAAGTTGTAAGGTCTTCCGCCATTTTTTTGGTAAGCGTGGTAACTAAAATTCTTTGTTTTTTAGCTATTCTTATATTTATTTCTGAAACGAGGTCATCAAGCTGACCGTCGGTGGGTCGCACTGAAATTTCAGGGTCTAAGAGTCCTGTTGGTCTGATAATCTGCTCGGCTACAGTCTGTGATTTTTCAAGCTCCAAATCACCCGGTGTAGCACTTACAAACACAGCCTGATTTATTCTCTCATAAAATTCATCAAAATTGAGTGGTCTGTTGTCGAAAGCAGACGGCAGACGAAAACCATAGTCTACAAGATTCTTCTTTCTTGCATAGTCACCTGCAAACATTCCCCTTACCTGCGGGAGAGTTACGTGTGATTCGTCAACAAAAAGCAGAAAATCATCAGGAAAGTAATCAAGCAGAGTAAACGGAGCAGAGCCGGGTTTTCTGCCTGACAAAATTCGTGAATAATTCTCAATTCCCGTACAAAAACCGATTTCCTGCAACATTTCCATATCATAATGTGTACGCTGTTCAATTCGCTGAGCTTCCAGAAGCTTGCCTTCTTCTCTGAAATATGCAAGTCTTTGGTCAAGCTCTGTTTCAATTTCACGCAGAGCTTTCTGCATTTTTTCTCTTGAAACAATGTAGTGCGAAGCAGGATAGACAGCGGCGTGTCTTAATATTGCTTTAAGCTCGCCTGTGAGCGGATTTATCTCAGAAATCCTGTCTATTTCATCACCGAAAAACTCGACTCTGATTACAGAATCATTTGAAGCGGCAGGAAAAATCTCTACAACATCTCCCCTGACTCTGAATTTGTTACGAACAAAATTAACGTCGTTACGCTCATATTGAAGCTCAACAAGTTTTTTGACAAGGTCATCTCTGCTTTTTTCCATACCGGGGCGGAGTGAAATTACCATATTACGGTAATCTATCGGATCACCAAGGCTGTATATACAGGAAACCGAAGCAACTATAATAACATCCCTTCGCTCAGAAAGAGCGAGAGTTGCACTATGCCTTAATTTGTCGATTTCGTCATTTATAGAGCTGTCTTTTTCAATATAAGTATCAGTATTTGCGATATAAGCCTCCGGCTGGTAATAGTCATAATAGCTTACAAAATACTCAACAGCGTTATCAGGAAAAAACTCCTTGAACTCAGAGCAAAGCTGGGCCGCAAGGGTTTTGTTGTGGGCAAGCACAAGGGTAGGCTTTTGCACTCTTTCAATGACATTTGCCATGGTAAAGGTTTTACCTGAGCCTGTAACACCGAGGAGTGTCTGTTCCCTGTTGCCTGCATTTATGCTTTCAACAAGCTTGTCTATTGCCGCAGGCTGGTCACCTGTGGGCTTATACTGAGATTTAAGCTTAAATTCCATACTAAATCACACAATCAATCGTCATAACAAAATATTTTTCCGCACATTTCACTTTGTGCCAGTGAAACATAATCATCAGTTGTAATTATATAATGGTCAACAAGCACTACACCCACACTGAGCAGGGTGTTTCTTATAGATACCGTGGCTCTGATATCATCACTAGACGGCAAAGCCGAACCACTCGGATGGTTGTGAGCAATAAAGGCACATTTCGCATTATGGCGAAGTGCTATATCAACAATTTTTCTGACAGGGGCTGTGGTAGAGTCAATTCCGCCTTTTATAATAATGTCAGAAAACAGGAGCTTTCCTTTGGCATCGCCTAATATCAAAGCTACACATTCTTCGTTTCTGCCGATAAACATTGACATAAACATTTCACCTATATACTCATCATCAATAGCATTATCTTTAGAGGTTTTGCTTTGAATATACAAACGTGACATCTGCGGCAACATTTTCAAAAATACGGCGGCTGACTGAGAAAGCGAAAAATCGTTCATAAGCTCATCAAGCGGAGCGTCACACACTCCGCTGATGGTTATGTAGCGATTTAAAAGCTTGTGTGCAAGAGAATTTGTATCTTTTCTGGGAATAGCGTAGAAAAGATACATTTCCAGCACCTCGTGTGGCTCAAAGCCGTCAAAACCGTTGTCTATGAACTTTTTTCTGACTCTGTTTCTGTGTCCTGCGTGCTCGTGTTCCGTAGGCTTTGGCATAACAAACCTCTTATTTTACACCGTATTGCTCATAGTAAGCATCAATAGCCGCCTTGAGCTTATCATCTATAATTACTTTTCCTTTATATTCCTTGTTATAAAGATGCTCGACAACCTCAGCCATTGTAACGATAGCTGTAGTTTTAAGACCATATTTCTCTTCAATTTCAGCAAGAGCTGACTTATCGCCCTTACCTCTTTCCATACGGTCAACTGATACAACAAGACCAAGAACTGAAACATCACCCTGAGCCTTTACGATTGGCAAGGTTTCCTCGATTGAAGTACCTGCTGTTGTAACGTCTTCAATGATAACTACCTTATCACCGTCATTTATAGGACTACCGAGAAGAATACCTGTGTCGCCATGGTCTTTGACTTCTTTTCTGTTTGAGCAATATCGGATATCTGTGTCATACTTTTCGCTGATAGCGATAGTTGCGGCAACTGAAAGAGGAATACCCTTATATGCAGGTCCGAAAAGCACGTCAAAGTCAAGGCCGAACTTCTCTTTGATAGCCTCTGCATAATACTGACCGAGACGGCGAAGCTGTGCACCTGTTCTGTAAAAACCTGTGTTTACGAAAAACGGTGTCTTTCTGCCACTCTTTGTAACGAAGTCACCAAATTTGAGAACCTCGCAATCAACCATAAATTCAATAAATTCCTTTTTATAAGCTTCCATAGTTTACCTCCTGTGACCGGAATATTATTTTAACGATTACATAATAACACAATTTTTTTCTTTTGTAAACTTTATTATATAAGATAAGATGGAGATTGAAACCAACGCTATTATTTTTAACGCTAAAATTTCATATGATATTAAAATCATATTGTTCAAAAGGAACGAATTTGATTTTAATTTAATTATCCACTTGAATAATTAAAAATGAGTGTAGAATAAACAGAAAAATTCTACATCAAAATAACAAAAGAAGGTAAAAATATGAAAAATAAACCTGTTGTTGATTACATCACATTACGAAACAAAAGTAAAAAAGGCTTTACACTTGTTGAGCTCGTGGTAGTTATTGCCATACTTGCAACAGTAGCTGCTATCGCAATTCCTATAGTAACTTATGAATTGCACACATCTAAAAAAATGCTGCTGTTGCAAACGCCCGTACTATTGAGTATGCAATCAAGGAAGCAAAGGCTGCACAGTCAGTCGGAGACAGCAGTCTATATACAAATATAGATACTGTACCTGTAAAGCTATCTGATGTAGCATCAAAAAAAGGAATAAAAGACACTTTCAAGCCGGTTGAGTACTTAGGTACTACCTACACACCGGCATGGAGCGACGGTAAAGTTTACTTTGTAAACGGTACTTCAACTATTTATGGTATAACATTGACAACAAAAACTGATCTTACAGCAAACTCAAACATAACAATAGGATCACTTTAAAATCTGTACTAATGTTTGATTTAGCGTTTTATCAGATTAAATTTTGTTGTTTTCAAGCAGAAAAATCATTGTGCAAGTTAAATAAAATAACATATATCTATTTGTCGCAATTGAAGAAATTGAATTTTTCGGTTAATTTTTTGTGAAAAGTACTTGAATTTTATGTGAAGATACAGTATAATGACCTTGTTAGGAAATAAGGCACCTGCGACAATGTTTTATCAGCAGACATTGAAATGGTGCGACTTTTCAAAACGGGAAAAAATTTTATTAAAAAGGTGAGGTAATATCTTATGAACAAAATCAAGAACAGCAAAAAAGGTTTCACACTCGTTGAGCTCGTAGTTGTAATTGCTATCCTTGCAATTCTCGCAGCTATCGCTATCCCAGTTGTAGCTTCAACAATCAAGTCATCACAGGTAAGCTCTTCTAAGTCAAACGCTCAGACAATCGAGCTCGCTATCAAGGAAGCTCAGGCTGCTATCGCTTCTGGTGACGATTCTGTATTCCCAAATGCTGACACAGGTAAGGTTACACTTCAGGATGTAGGTAAGGATAAGAAGATCTCTACAGCTATGGATGCAACATACACAATCGATGGTAAGACATACTCATGCTTCTGGCACGAGGGTGACAGCAAGGTTTACTTCTGCGACAGTGCAACATCAAAGAAGACAACTGATGGCACAACTCTCACAGGTACACTTAAGCCTATCAAGTCAACTGACGGTACAACAAACGTTACTTCATTAGCCTAATATTTAAATTATTTTATTGTATTTTATCGGTTTAGCTGATGACCGAATACATACTGAAAAGGCTCGCTATGTGCGAGCCTTTTCGGATTTTCAGAACATTATTTTTCATCAATTGCTTTTCGTAAGTACAGTTGCAAAACGAGTTTGTGCAAGTTAAATAAATTCATATATTGTTATTTGTATTAAACGAAGAATTTATTTTATTAAGTTGATTTTTAGTGAAAAGTTATTGAATTTTATGTGAAAATACAGTAAAATGAAGTAGTCTTAGATATACAGTACTGTAACAATATATTAGCATCTATTCTATATTGAAACAGCACTGTTTTCCAAAACAATAATTTAAAAAGTGAGGTAGTATTAATGCTCAAAACAAAAAACAGTAAAAAAGGCTTCACCCTTGTTGAGCTCGTTGTTGTAATTGCTATTCTTGCAATTCTTGCTGCTATTGCAATTCCTGTTGTAGCTTCAACAATCAAATCAGCACAGGTAAGCTCTTCCAAATCAAACGCTCAGACAATCGAACTCGCAATCAAAGAAGCTCAGGCTGCCCTCTCTACTGGTGACAATGCTGTATTCCCAAGCGCTTCTACTGGTAAAATCACACTTGCTGAAGTTGCTACAACTAAGAAGATCGCTTCTGCAATGAGCGAAATATACACAATTGATGGCAAAGAATATAAATGTCACTGGGATAAAAGTGATGACAAAGTATATTATGTTAATGGAACCACTGATACAGACGGTGGTACTCATACAGGAACTGATCTCGTATACCTTGATCCAACCAGTAATTGCAACGTAGGAACCTGGACATCTATTGCTGTTCCATCTCCTGGTGGTCCCTGATAAATTTATACCATATTAATTTTACAGTTTAACTGATAATAAAAACACATATTGCAAAGGCTCGCTTCTATGCGAGCCTTTTCGGGTGTAAACGGCTGATTTATCACGATTTTTCTGATAAAAAATGATAAATTCTTACAAAAATCTTGCTCATAATTCCCATTATGAAATTTAATCAAAGTGTCATATGTTATAATGTATATAATTAGGAGGAGTATGGATAAATCTCTGATTAAAAACCGAATTGAGTTCGATTTTTAATCAGGTATTTATGCATTTATCGAATGAAATTTTACATACATTGTAGTAACAAGCGTAGCTAATCTGCAAAATATTTGATGTGCAATTCATTCAGCAGACTCACAATACGAGACTATCTATGATTAACAAAAATGTACAGTGCCTAATAAAAATCTTAAAATAATTACAGGTGGTGTTTATTATATGAAAAATGTATTGGTACAGGTTTCAGCAAGATATCTGTGCATTACAGCTTGCGAACAGATACTTGCTACAAATGACAAGGAAAAGAAAACCGGCGGAGATGAAAAGGTTGCTTATTCATTTTCTTCCCCTCTTATTCTTACTATCGAAAAAGAGCTTCTTAAGGACAAAAACTCAGTTTGGGAAGATCCGAAGCTTCTTGCTAACCTTGTAAAAGAAGGCTTAAGCCAGATGAACCATACCGAAGCAAAAGATATTACTCTTATGGTTGAAAGCTATGACCTTACTTGCCAGGAATATCAGCACATCAGAGGTGCTCAGAAGGTTCTGAACGGTCTTGCTATTGACAGAATCAGAGACTTCGTTGGTGAAGCTGTTACCGACTTCTCAGTAATCTACAAGGATTATTCTCCTCTCAAAACAAAAGAAGTTTCTGAAGAAGTTACTGCAAAAGCATTCGCTATGCCAAAGGCTCTCGTTGATGACCTTACTATGGCTTTCAGAGATACAGGTCTCAACCTCATCAAGATTGTTCCTTCTGAGGCTGCTATGCTTTACGCTGCTCAGAAGACAGTTTACAGTTTTGGCAAGACAGTTGCCCTTATCAGCATGGACTACTGTGCTGTCAGAGTTGTAATTGCTAAAAACGGTATACCACTCTACTGTCACGACTTCCACTCCCCTATCGACGAAATTCTCAGAGTTATTGAGGACGATAAGGAGCTTACAACCACAGAAGCTATTGACTACTTACGTACTGTTGGTTATGGTTTCCAGAACGAATGCAGAAATGCATCAGCTGAAAGAAGACTCGAAGATATTTCTGAAAACCTCATTGAAGAAATTGTAAGAAATATCCGTCTTGTTACAATGTCACTCAATATTGAAATTGATGAGGTATTGCTCAGCGACTTTATTGCTTATATCCCACACATCCGCAACTACTTTGTTGGTTTTGGTCTTGCAAACGAAGTTTCTCTCATTTCTGACAGCTTTAATGCAAACACTGTTATCCCTGAGCCTTCACTTAAGGCTAGAGATGATTTCTATAAATCAGGTTCATTCTTTATAATGAATGAACTTATGAACAGTGGTACTGTTTTTGAAGACAATATGATTTATGGTCTTAAGGCTCAGAGAGCTAAGACTATGCAGATTGGCGGCAAAGTCGGTACTATAGGCTGTGCTATTGTAGGTGGTCTTCTTGTTGCAGGTATGGGCTTCTTCGGATTCTTTGAAATCAGAGCTGCTATTGATGACTCAAACTTCAATAACACTAAGTATAATATCCCTAAACAGCTTATCGCAACTACAGATAAACTTGAGGAAGCTATTGCAAATCAGAGTGAAGATGCAAAGCTTCTTCCTAGAACAAAGCTTTACAGTGAAGACGTTATCAACGAGCTTAACACTCAGGTTGTTGAAAAGGTTTCAAAATTTAACGGATATAACCTTACTCACCTCGTAAGTGAAACAACTTCTCTTGAGGAATATCAGATTCCTATTTCAGGTGAAATTGATGAATTTAACACATTTATCAATTTACAGAATGATATCAAGGCTGACGGATTCTTTGAAATGAACCCTGCTTTCACAGTTGGTGAAAACACAGAGAAAAAATGCTATACTTTCTCTACTGCACTTATGGCTACTGAAAAAGTTGTTACAGAAGGAACTACTGAAAATACTGAAGCAGATAGTGCAACTGAAGAAACAAGCACATCTGCAGATACAGCGAAGGAGGATTAATAAGTATGAAATCAGCAGGCGTACCAAAGTCATTTGTATTTTTCGTTATTTTATCAGGACTTTTCCTTGTACTTTTATTTTTACTGTTTATTCCGACTTTCAATAAAATGCCGGAACATAATACAAAGCACTCACAGATCACAAGTGATATTGCTGAATTTGAAGATGTACTCGCAAACCAGAAATCTGTTGAAGCAAAAATCAAGGAACTTCAGAATCAGTACAACACAACTCAGTCTGAACTTTATATTGATGCTAATTCTTCAATTGAAGATTTACAGGCTATCTTCAAGGAGCTTAACATCACTATGACATCTCTTTCAAGAAGTGCCGGTATTAAGGATCCTTTAGGTAGAACTTCAACAAGCGGTTTCCCGATCTACACAACAAATCTTGCCTTTACATATGAGGGAACACTTGATGTAACACAGCAGCTTATCCATTACCTTGAGCAGGAATCAAAAGGTTGTTATTTCATCAACACTCTTAATATTACTCCTGTTGAAGGCAGCGATACAGTACTTTCAACAAGATTCGATGTTACCCTCTATTACTTCGACTCAACACAGATAGTAGTTGAATCTACTACTGCAGCAGCATAAATTTTTTCCAGATAAGGATATTTACTATGAACAGTTTTAATTCACCGGATTTTTCAAGTTTTATTACATATATATGTTTTGCTTTAATTATAGCGGCTTCTTTTGCCGTAAGCTTTCTTTCATATAAGATACTCAACGCAGTACCTGCAAAATGGTTGTGCGATTATGATGAAGAACCTGACGAGACTGTTCTGGGAATAAGATTTAACTACAAACAAAGCGGAATTATCACTTCCGCTTTGTTTGGCGTTCTTACATCTGCTTGCTTTGCTCTCAGCGGCATCTCTTTTTACACACTTTTCATATATTTGATTATGTTTGTACTTCTTTTAGTAACGCTGAGTGACGGAAAATTCACAATCATACCTGACCAGTTTACTGTTGCACTTGCTGTTTTATCTGTAGGGCTCGGTGTTTATGATTTGTTCAATGGTCAATATTTTATAAGTCAGTGGTGGCACATTCCGCTCGGTGCTCTTGGCGGCGGCGGTTTCCTGATGTTAATTAACCTCTTTTCCCTGCTTCTTTTCAAAAAGCTCGGTATCGGATTCGGTGATGTTAAGCTTATGTGTGCTTTAGGTGCTTGTCTTGGTTTTCCGAAAGTATTCCTTGCAATGATCGCCGGTGTGCTTATCGCTTTTGTTTACATAATTTTTGTTGTATTGAAAAAAATCTTTACAAAAAAAGAAACAGAGGCTTATTTCCCGTTTGGTCCGTATCTTGCAATAGGTTCCGCATTGTTTTTGATTTTTGTAAATCAGATTGATGTAGGTATTGAGCTTTACCTCGGTATGCTCGGCTTATAACTTATTAAATTAATAGACACTCAACATTGGGTGTTTATTGGAGGACGTCTGACACGACGTTCTGCAATAAATATCAAATGCATTTTTCTGAAAGGACGATTATCAATGAAAGCTTCTATTTTTAACTTAAGTGACAGTCTTGTTAAAAATGAAATTGTTCGTCTGAAAACCATTAAGCGTGTTCAGATGCAATATATGGAGGATCCGACTCTGACAATTGAGGATGCTTTGATTAAAGAAGGACTCGTTACAGAGGAACAGATTTATCAGCTTGTAGCCGATAAAATGCGTCTTCCGCTTATAGATTTGGGTACATATTTCATTGACGAGGAAATCCTTGAGATTATCCCCGAAAATATGATAGAGGATTACAGCGTTATACCTCTTACAAGAGATGAAAAATACTTGTTTATCGCTATGACAAATCCTCTTGACTACAAGGCGATTTATGCTATCCAGAACTATACAAAACTCAAAGTAAAAACTTCAGTTTGTACACCTTCGCAGCTTGAAAGAAAGCGTGAAGAGTTATTCAATAAGGCTGACCAGGCTACTGTTTACGATGAGGCACAGGAGTTCGTACAGAGCCAGATGGCTAAAACTGAAGATACTCTTTCTACTGAAGATCAGGAAGATATTGAAAATCAGCCTATCATCAAGTTTGTAAACAATATGATTGCTGATGCTGTAAGACAGAGAGTATCGGATATTCACCTTGAGCCTCAGGAAAAAAAGATGGTTATCCGCTTCCGTATTGACGGTAAGCTTATCAAATATATGGATTCAAGTAAGGAGCTTGCTCCTTCCGTTACCAGCCGTATCAAGTTTATCAGTGGTATGAACATCGCTGAAAAGAGAATCCCGCAGGACGGTCGTTTACATTATAATATAATGAATCAGAAAATCGACATGCGTGTATCTGCACTTCCAAGCGTATACGGCGAAAAAATCGTTATCCGAATTACAACTGCTTTAGGTATGAAGCTTGACAAACAGAGCATCGGTTTCCTTCCTGAGAACCTTGCAAAATTTGACCAGCTCCTTACTTCAAGCCGAGGCGTAATTCTCCTTTCAGGTGCTACCGGTAGTGGTAAGTCAACTACTCTTTACGCAGCTTTGTCTGAGCTTAACACAGAAGATGTTAATATCGTAACTGTTGAAAACCCTGTTGAGCAGGTTATCCCAGGCATCACACAGGTTGATATCAACGACAAAGCGGGTCTTACTTTTGCAAGCGTACTTCGTTCTATTCTCCGACAGGATCCTGATGTTATCATGATCGGTGAGATCCGAGATCAGGAAACTGCCGACATCGCTGCCCGTGCTGCTATCACCGGTCACCTTGTTCTTTCCACTATCCATACATATAATGCGGCAAGCTCCATTGTCCGCCTTATTGATATGGGTGTTGAACCCTACATGGTTTCGTCTTCTATGCTTGGCGTTATTGCTCAGAAGCTCGTAAGACGTCTCTGCCCTAAATGTAAAGTGCCCTATAAGGCTACTGATGATGAGTTAAGACTTCTTGGTTTGCCTGTTTCAACTTCGCTTACGCTTTACAAGCCGGGCAAATGTCCTGAGTGCAACAACATAGGTCACAAAGGACGAATTGCCGTGCACGAGGTTATGCCTGTTTCACGTACTATCAAAAACGCTATTCATCAGGACAAAACAACTGATGAAATTGATGTTATTGCAAGACAAGAGGGTATGATTTCTCTGCGTGATAACTTGAAAAAACTGCTGTATGACGGCATTATCTCTTTTGATACCTACATTGATACAGTATCAGAAGTATATCAGGAAGATTAAGGAGTGATCTGATTTTATGAATTTTGAACAAATGGTGCGATTTGCCGTTGAAAACGGTGCATCAGACTTGCATCTTGCAAGTAACAACTACCCTTCCTACCGTAAAGACGGTAAAATTATGAACTTCCACGATTCACCTATCTTAGATGAGGATACTGTTTTGAAGTATATCGACGAAGTTCTTGAGCCAGCGGACTATGTGAAATTCTGCGACACCGGTGATATCGATGCTTCATATCAGTTTCAGGATCTGGCTCGATTCAGAGTTAACGCATTCAAGCAGCGTCATGGTGCGTCACTTGTAATGCGTGTTATCAAGATGAACCCACCTCAGCTTGCATCTTTGAACCTGCCTGAGTCAATCTCTAAGGTTCTTAACCTGCAGGAAGGTCTTGTACTTGTTACTGGCCCTACAGGTAGTGGTAAGTCAACAACTCTCGCAGCCCTCATTAATGAGATTAATATGAAAGAAAATCTTCATATTATCACTATCGAGGACCCTGTTGAGTACATTCACAAGCCAAACAGATGTGTTGTCAACCAGAGAGAAGTCGGAGAAGATAGCCAGACTTACTCATCTGCTCTTAAGTCTGCACTCCGTGAAGACCCTGACGTTATCCTCATGGGTGAGATTCGAGACCTTGAATCAATGACAATCGCTTTGCGAGCTGCTGAGACAGGTCACCTCGTATTCTCCACACTTCATACCGAAAGTGCTGCTAAGACTATCGACCGACTTATCGATATGTACCCTGTTGAAAGACAGCAGCAGGCACTCAGCCAGCTTTCAACTACTCTTAAGGCTGTTATTTCACAGAGACTTCTCCCCCGTGCTGACAGACCGGGACGTATCGGTTCTTTTGAAATCATGTTTGTTAACACTGCTATCGCTAACCTTATCCGTGAAGATAAGATTCCACAGATTGAGCAGATGATTTCACTTAACCAGTCAACCGGTATGATTACCAGAAAGCTCAGTATCGAAAACCTCCTCAAGAGAGGTCTTATTACAAAAGAAACTGCAGACAAATACAGCTACGATGTTGCTGATAATGCTGCTCTTACAGGCCCTTCTGTATCACAGCAGCCACAACTTCCGAACAGCGTTGCTCAAAGACCGGGTATGCCGGGACAGTCTCAGTATCCTAACTACAGACAACCGCAGGGCGGCACAAGTGCTTACCTCAACAACACAAACAACAGGAGGTAAGACGTAAATGAAATATTACTATACTGCGGTCAATGAACGCAACAGAAAATATAAATCAGAAATGGTTGCCAACTCCAAGGAGGAGGTTAAAAAGAACCTTGAAGCCAGAGGTATGATAGCAACATCAATCACCGAGGCTTCCGGCCACGAAATGGATAATATACCAATTTGGCAAAGAGATATCGGTGGAGACAAAGATGTTCATACTTTAAAAATGAACAGCAAGCGTTTGCTCACCTTTATGCATCAGATGGCTCTTATGATAAGATCAGGTATTTCTCTTTCTGTAGCTATGGCAGTTATGTGTGATACTGAAAAAGACAAGAACACTCTTCGTATTCTTCAGGAAATCACATCTAACCTCTATAATGGTATTACACTTTCACAGTCAATCTCCAGTTTTAAAACTTTCCCTAAGGTTTATGTAAACATCATTCAGACCGGTGAGGCTAACGGTCGTCTTGACGAAGCATTTGATAAATGCGTAAACCTTATGAAAAAGGAAATAGCCCTTAAAAACAAGATTGTCGGTGCAATGATATACCCTGTGTTCCTCATAATTCTTACAATTGCTCTTATTATTGTAATGAGTATCGTTGTACTCCCTGCATTTAAAGAATTGTTTGTGAGTTTTGGTTCCGACCTTCCGGTAATGACCAAGATAACGATGGGTATGTCGGATATCTTGGTAGATTACGGTTTTATAATCTTAGGTGTAATCATAGCAATCAGCGTAGGATTGTCAATGTTATATAAGTATAATTACTCTTTCTGTATGTGGTGGTCAACTTTCCAGTTGAAGATTCCGCTGATAGGTGAGGTTATCCGACTTAATCAGGTAACACGTTTCGCTAATATGATGGCTACACTTACTGATTCAGGTGTAAACATTCTGTATTCACTTGAACTTTCACGTGACGTTGTTGGTAACAAATACGTTTCCGACTGTTTATCTCAGGTAATTGAAGATGTTAAGATTGGTACTCCAATCAACATCTCTCTTTCAAGATACCCCAAAGCTTTCGACGCTCTCTTCGTATCAATGGTACGAGTTGGTGAAGAAAGTGGTATGTTAAGCGATTCCCTCAAAAAAATGGCAGATATGTACGATGAGCAGGCTTCTGAGGCTACACAGCGTATGACAGATGCAATGACCCCGGCAATGACCGTTATTATTGCTGTTATCGTAGGCTTTGTTGTAATCTCAATTGTTCAGGCTATGTTCGGTATGTATGCAGTAATCAACTAATTGAAAAGGAGCGACAAGCACATGAATTCTCACAAAAAAAGAAAATTCAACACGAAAAAGGGTATATCCCTAGTAGTGGCAATTGCACTTTCTGCAGTTCTTGTTCTGACAACAACTACTTTCATATCCCTTGCACTTCTTCAGCAGAAAGAAACAGGAACAGAACTTAACACCAGACAGGCGTATGTCTCAGCGAAAAGTGCTCTTGACATGGCAAAAGAAATGATACAAGAAGGTAAAATCGACCTTGTAGGTACAGGTCCGTTTTATTATGTATTGTATCACAGCGGAACAGGCATTGGAGTACAGAAATGTGTAGATGCTGATTCCGCAAAACAATTCATCAAAGAATCCGGCTATACTATTATAGGTAATTCTTACATCAAAATCACAAAGGATGGCACAAACTGTACTGTTTCTGCTTTCAGTAGCGAAAGCAAATACACAGCCGATCCTAACGATGCTAGTAGCGGTGACCTTTCAATGAAATTTGATGCTACCGAAACAATTCCGGCAAAAGGTACTCCAATTACTCTTAAAGTAAACGAAGGTTCCGTAGACACTGATAATCCTCCAGGATCTGCACCAAGTTCAGATCGATTCCTCCTTATAGGTGGTCAGACAAACTTCTCACTTCTTAAGAGTGGTTACAAACTACTTAATAATGATGATAAAAATCTTCTTCAGTTATTGGCACAGTATCATATTTCAGATGGTCAGGTAGTATTTACTCCATCAGTAGAAACAGACAACGGTAATGCTCCAATGGCTTCACAGTTCCCACTCGTTTACACTGAGGTAGTAAAAAATAATACCAGCAACTACAGATCTCAGTTTAAAGTATATGATGATGGTATTTACTTCCTTGGTTGTTATAACGGTACCGAAATTGGTACAGGTAACCAATACTCAGCACCAAATAATGTTGATGCAAGTTACTTCTCTAACAACAATGCATATGGTTCAGCTATGCACTGTAAGTTTATAGTAATCGAACACAATATGCTTGCTAAGGTTAATCTTAACGATGCTAACCAGGACTGTGCTGTTGAGGTTCGTCCTTACGGAACAGGTGACTTAGATGGTATCGTTGTTTTTCTTCCAAATGGTTCAAAATTTGCTAGATACGATACTAACGGTAACCAAATTGACTGTACAACATATGCAAAAGGTTATTACTGGTTACCATGTGATCAGAAATCAGAAGAAGTTGACCTTCTTGCTCCTAACAACGGTATGCAGTTAATCTGCACTTTAGAAGAATTCGACGATTCAACAGACAACAGATTAACTGAATTCAAAGAAAAATCTATATATAATACTCTTAAAATTAAAGACAGCAATTCTTTCAGAGAGTTACACTCAGCTTGGGAATCTGTATCAGATAATACAACAATAGCTCCGGTTAACATCCTTAACAGCGATGGTAAATTCAATGCTAAAGATTCCAAAACTTACGGTGGAAATAAGCGTGCTTCAGACAAATATTATGATGCGTGGGGCAACTACTCTATTTACTGCGGACCTTTCACTACACCGGAAGCTACCGGTTATTATGATATGTATTGCGGTGATACATTCAATTACCTTTGGTACAATGTATATGATATGAATGTAAAAGATGGCGTTAAAATGGCTATCAGCAGTAATAACACTGTACTTACAATAGGTGGCGACCCAACATTTGATGAACGAGTATACAGAACATCATTACCTTGTGGCAATATAATGAGAACTTATATGCCTGGTGAGAATCCGCCTGCTGATGAAACAATAAATAAAGGTCCTCTTAAAGCAAGCCGAGTTGTTAAAGGTACAGGTTCTGCAGAATTCATAATTAAACCTTATGTTGGTAAATCAACATTTACTCTTACTGTAATGAATGACTTCTATGTAGATTATCCGGGTTATGTTAAGAAAAATGCCGACGACAAGGGTTACCTTATTAAAGCCGGTGTTTACGATGATATCTACAAACTGAAAAAAGATGACAATACTCTTCTCTTTAAAGATGGTATCAACCTCTTCACTAAAGATGCTGAACTTTATTTTACAAATAAAGCCGATGATGATGACGATGTTTATATACAGCCTTCAGATGATACATCAATCGCATGGGTTTCAGACGGTAAAATCGCTAATTTAAGTTCAGGTGATCCACGTCTTACACAGACTGATAAATATGTTAACTTTGTTGCATCATCCGGTGATCTTTCAACTTCTGCAATATATTCAGCAAAAGCTATTGATTGTCAGTTCTCTCACTCATTAGAAACAAATGGTGCTACATTAAAAGCTGACCTTGTTTCTATTAAAGCAAGCAAGATCAAAGGTAACGCACTTTACATCAACACAAAAGCAGGTTCAGGTACAGACAGCAAAAAGAGCTATTGTGAAATTACAAACACCGAAACAGGTGCTGTAACTAGTCGCAACTCTGGTCATCTTCTTGAACTTAAGAACGATTTGGATCTTGTTGACAACACAGGACTCGTTTGGAGAACTATGAAAAAAGGTTTCTACTTCTTCGATACTTCTAACGAATCAGTAAATATCCTTGATAAAAACTTATGGACTTCAGGCTCAATGCCTATTTACTATGCTGAAAATAAAGGCGCTGTAACACCACACGGAATTGAATTTGGTAAAGATCTTCCTGAAACAAAAATTACATTCAATCAAGGTGGTTATTATTAATGAGCAAAAAAGCATCTTATTTTAAAAGTAAAAAAGGCTTTTCGCTTATTGAATTATTGTGTGCTGTTGTAATTATGGCAATAGTCGTATCTGCAACAGCCACAGGCCTTGCGGTCAGCTACAAATCAATTATGATTGGAAGCACACAAGACAAGGCTTCTGCTAAGGCACAAGAGTATTGTGATATCATCATGACTTATGTACAAAACACTCCTTCACACGATCCAACTTCTACCTCTTACATAGCAGGAACGGAATCTGACCCTAGTAAAAATTTACTTTTTGACTTAACCAAGGGTAGTAAGTGCAAATTCACTACTGATGTAATGGAGCAAGTTATAGCTGCTACGGGCACACTTCCGGATCCTACAAAAGATACTGCTATTGAACAGCTTAACGATAAAGCTGCAGTTGAAGCTCGTGTAAAGAATGATGATAAACCTTACTTTATAGTTGAAAAGAATGGTACTTTTGAGCACAACGGCATCAAGTTTGTATCATATCAGATTACAACTTATGTAGATTACGGTAATGGAAAATACACTACGTATTGTACCGGTTCTGTAACAAGACCTAAATATCAACCTTAAGGAGGAATGTCTTATGAAAAAACTTACAAAGAAAAATATCAGACATTACTCTCGCCGATATCTTAAGTCAAAGTCTGGTTCAACTCTCATAGAGCTTATTGCAGTAGTTATTATTTTGGCTATTACATCATCTTCTTGTTTAAGTGCTATGTTTTCTATGGTTGATGTATCAAAAAGAGGTCAACAAGTTTCTGAGGCTCAGCGAATTTGTGCTTTGCTTGGTCAGCAGTTCTCACTTTACGGAAACACTGCTTGCGAATTAGAAAGTTATGTTGCACTTCCTGCCCTTAAGGGTTATGATCCATCGACAGACTCGGGATTTATGGATGCTCAGAATCCTTCCGGTAATTTTGGTGATTACTGCGATTACTTTATCAGACCTTCTCAAACTCAGAATTCAACCATTGAATTCTCTCGCTTCGATACTACTATGCCGGGAGGATATGGGTTGAATAAAATTACAACCATCGAGGGTGTTGATGAGATTATATTCGACGTAGTACCTTTAAATTACTTTGACGATTACACCAATCCCACTCACACCAAAAGAAAATATGTACTCAAATATAAAATCATAACTGTTTATAATTATGAAATAACTGGTGGTGTGGTTCTCAACAACACTAAAGATGGAGAATCTATTTCTCCGTTTAGCCATGTTAGTGTTAAAACGGATGATAATGTAGATGATGCTACCCCAGGTTCCAAAGTATTAATACGCATTCGTTCAACTAACAGACAAAATGTTGATAAGGATTAATTCTTAAAGCAAAAGCTTTATACAAAACAAACCGTCTCAGAAATGAGGCGGTTTATTTTTGCATTTTATACGTAAAACATAAAAAAGAAAATACTTCTCCCCTATTCCCCGAAATTCAATGTCAATTTGTTATAACGAAAAAGAAAGCTCTGTTCGGCACAAACACGTAAGTCAGTTTTAATATATTTTGTACCACGCAGTGCCGAAACTACGTTTGCCTTTATGGTGAACTGAAGTTGCCTTGCGGCAGTTAAGTTACTTCGTAGTTAAGTTTGCTACGCAAATGTTTTGGCAAACTTAATTTCACTTTTTCCTAATAAGGCAAATACTTCACTGTAATTAATTACAACTTTAATTCAAACCGAAGGTTTGAAGCTTCACAAAAACAACCACCCGAAGAAATTTCTCATTCTTCGGGTGGTTTTCTCTTAAAAATAGTGAATTAATTTACAGCTCCTTATGGGAGATTACCGTTAAGGCTGTATTTTGTTATTAATAAATTATACTTAAACACCAAATCCATCAATAAGCTTAGCTAAATACATCTGAATCTGGGTAACGTCATCGATATCAACCTCACCGTCACCATTTACATCACTGAGTGCAATCTGGCTCTTTGTGAAAGAAACAGATTTGCTGAGGAAAAACTGAAGTTCTGTAGCATCAGCTACTGTGATATCTTCATCACAATCAACATCACCAACAGAAACTGTGTTCAATGGTATAAATGTGCAACCTGAATTTTCAGAATATACTTCTGCTGTAGAACCTACATAACCTGTGATGGTTGAAAGCCCTGAAACGCCACCAAATGTTTTTGTATTCTTGCCAAGCATAGTAATATTCTTTATGCTTGTGCAATAATTAAAGGTATTAAACTCAATATAAGTGCAAGAAGCAGGAATAGTTATAGTCTCAAGACTTGAACAATAGTTGAACATAGTGCTATTAATATCATTCAGACCTTCGCCAAGTAAAACATTTTTAAGGCTTTTACAGTTCTTAAATACGTTGTGGTAAATATCTTTGATTCCATCAGCGATGATAACTGTTTCAAGATTTTCGCATTGCTCAAAAGCTGAACCAAAAATTTCTTCAGCCCCCTGAATCTCAACATACTTAAGGCTATTATTACGAATAAACGCACCATACTCAATAACTTTTACATTTTCAGGAATAATGATGCTTTCAAGACCTGATTCATAAAATGCTGAATCACTAATTTTAGTAATATCCTTTGGTAAATCTAAGGTTTTAAGACTTGCACAACTCTGAAATGTCATTTGAGGAATAGTAGTTAAGCCCTCTGAAAGAGTTACATTCTTAAGATTTGTACATCCTGCAAAAACTCTGATGGACATTTCTGTAACACTATCAGGAATTACAATTGTCTCCAAAGCTGTACAGTTTGAAAAAGCTGAGCTTGCAACATAAGTAACACTTGGTGCGATTTCAAAATTTGTAGCATTAACACAATCAATAAATGCTGAGTTACCTATTGTTGTAACACCATTTTCAATGACAACAGATTTAATCAATTCTCTTTGTTCGTACCAAGGTGCATTACCGTATCCGGTAAACATTTCACCTGTGCCGCTGATAACAAGTGTACCGTCGTCATATAAAGCCCAGTTTACATTTTCGTTACATGTACCGCTATAACTTACTGTACTGCTTACACTTACTGCTGAATCAAGCTGTGCTGCATTTGTTGCAACTGACATACTTGAAGTAAGCATAAGAGCCGCCATTGCTGTTGCAATCAATCTTCTGAATAATGTTTTTCTCTCCATAAATTACTCCTTAAATAAAATAATAATACATACAATAGTATAGTATGCATTTAGAATTATATCACAAATAATTCTATTTTACAATATATTATTATATTTTTATAGCTTTTTAAACATATAAAACAAGATATACAAAAATCAATCTAACATATTAATATTTATTTAATAAATATATAAATATAATCTGTTTTTCTTTTTTTAGGTACGAAAAAGACGGCTTTATTATAATAATAAAGCCGTCTTTAGTGTTATTATTTATAAATCAAATGCTGTCAACGAGTTTTGCAACATACATCTGAATCAATGTAACGTCATTGATGTCAAATTGACCATCACCGTTTGCATCGCATAGCTCAAGCTGTCTTGGGGTAAGAGGATTGTAGAATGGGATATATCCTCCGAGGTGGAGCTGAAGTAATGTAGCATCGTTTACAGTTACTACGCCGTCGCAGTCAACATCAGCCATTAAAGGCTCTGCAAGCTTAACGAATCCGATATTATGCTGATTAGCATATACATCTGCTGTTGAACCAACATATCCTGTAACAGTCTTGATGTTTTGTGTGTTACTTAAGAAACCATAATCCATTTTTGAATTCGGATTAAGTACAGTTACATTTTTAAGAGAAGAACAACCGTAGAAAATATCACCGCTTAATCTTGTAACTGAATATGGAACAGTGAAATCTTCAAGAGATGTACAGTTATAAAAAGTCCAACCATAAATCTGTGAAACACCTTCACCGATTGTTACAGTTTTGAGGCTTGTGCAAGAATCAAATACACTGCTACCAAGCGACTCTATACCATCACCGATTATTGCTGTTTCTAGGTTTGTACAACCAAGAAATGCTGAGCTGTATATTGTCTTTGTACTCTTTGTTTCTGCATAAGTAAGATTATTGCAGTCTGAAAAAGCACGGCTTTCGATTATCTCAACGCTTGCAGGAATTACAATACTTTCAAGACCTGAGCTTTGGAATGCATAAAAATCAATCTTTGTAATATTTTCAGGAATTGTGATTGATTTTAAAGATGTACAGCAGTTATACATTGAACGAGGAATTGTCTGGATACTGTTTGGAATGTTAGCTTTGCTGAGGTTTATGCAACAAACAAATGCTGACTCTCCGATCGTTGTAACGCTGTCAGGGATTTCTACGCTCTCAATCTTGGACCACATAAATGCTCCTGTGCCGAGAGTAGTAACGCTTTCAGGAATATTTACACTCTTGAAGCCTGTATTTTCAAAAGCATAATCATATATAGTTGTCACACTTGTCGGGATGTCAAAAGACTCGCTTCCGTAATTCTCAGGAACTTCAATAATTGTTTTCATATCCTTTGAATAAACGACACCGTTTACACTGCAGAAGCTTGGATTTGCACTGCTGATATTTATTTTTTCAAGAGCAGAACATTTCTCTGCACGGAATGAAGAACTGTCTTCTGTAACACCCTTACCTACATTGATTTCAGTAAGAGCTGTACACTTATAGAACGCAGTACCGTTAAGTGTAGTTACGCTGTCCGGAATAGTTACGGTTGTCAGCTTTTTACAGCCTGCAAAAGCCAGGTTATCAATAGTAGTTACACCTTCACTGATAACCAATGTTTCAAGTCTTAAACATTCTTCAAAAGCATATTTGCCGATTGTTTTCACGCTTGAAGGGATAACGATTGATTTAATCTGATTACAATAGTTGAACGCATCTTCGCCGATTTCTGTAACTGTATCAGGAATTGTTGCAGATGTTGCAAATGTACAACCCTCAAATGTAGATTTACCGATAACCTCAATGCCAGGCTCAACTACGATTGAAGTTATGTAGTCACGCAATAAATACCAAGGTGTATAACCAAAAGAACGATAATCCGGTGTTTTACCTGTACCGCTTACGTGAAGTGAACCGTCATCATATAATGCCCAGTTTACAGTTTCGCCACAAGCACCACTGTAAAGTACGTTACTGCTTACGCTGACATTATCAATCTCTGCCGCATTTACTGCAAGTGACATACTTGAAGTGAGCATAAGAGCAGCCATAGCTGTTGCAGTCAGCTTTGTGAAAATTCTTTTTGTCTTCATCTTAATATCTCCTTCGTATAATTTTTTATTACCACATTTTTGCAGATGATTATATCACAATAATTTACCATTTTCAAGCTGTTACCTGCTAATTTGTATACTTTTACGTATTGCTTGACTTTTTTAAAAAAATAGTAGTGAATATGTATTCACACAAAACAGAAATAATCGCATAATATAGCAGTGTAGAGAATCTTTATTGTGCGGGGTTTAATATGAATACAAGTGATTTCAGAACATTTGGTATAATAGGCGGCGACAAACGACAGTTATTTCTTGCAAAATCTGTTTCAGACAGCTGTTATGATGTTATTCTCGGCGGTTTTGACAAGCTTACAAGCGACGGTACTCTTCACCTTGCCGATATCAGAACAGCAATTTTGAACAGTGATGTGGTTATTTTTCCAGTACCCTCAATTTGCACTGACGGCACGGTGAATACTCCTTTTTCGGATATTAAAACTTATCTTGATGGTGAAATGATTGATGCACTTAAAACAAAACCTGTTTTTGTAGCGATGCATAACAAATTTTTCAAAGCATATCCTCAGCTTAAAAATGCTCAGGTTTACGACTATGTTGAAAAAGAAGATTTTGCCGTATCAAACGCACTTCTCACAGCCGAGGGTGCTGTTGAAGTTGCTATGAAAAATTTTGAAGGTACCATTTCAGGAAGCAGATGTCTTGTGTGCGGCTATGGCAGGATAGGAAAAATACTGTCGCAAATGCTCAGGGCTTTGAATGCTGATGTAACTGTATCTGCAAGAAACACAAAGGACTTTGCATATATCTCTGCGTTTGGCTGTAAATGCACAAACACCGAAAAACTGAGAAATATTAAAGGTTATGACCTTGTTTTCAACACAATTCCCGCACTGATTTTTGACAGCGAGCTTCTTATGAATACCGACCGCAACACGATAATAA
>JAXJTT010000089.1:0-19373 GCA_036309445.1 Ruminococcus sp.
AGCTTTCGCCACAATGGAAGTGGCTTTGGTTTGAAGCTTACACTTCTTTTTGAGACTTGCGGTAGTGGTGTTATCGTTTCATCTTCTTCTGCTTCTTCTTTGATTTCTGCACCACAGCAATATGTAATATCTTCAACTGTTACAGCATCTGGTATAAGGTGGCGAGCCATACGATTTGCAGGAGTAGTGTAAAAGCTGTTGCCTGAGAAAAACTCTCGTGGTGTGCCTTCTGCAACAATATTACCGTCAAAAAACATACCGCAACGGTGAGCATATTCAGCACAAAAGCTTACATCGTGGCTGACCATAAGAATTGTCATACCTTGCTTTAACAGCTTTTTCAGAATATTTGCAAAGCTGACTTTAAATTCCGCATCAAAGCCTTTTGTCGGTTCATCTAAAAGTAACACATCAGGAGAGGTAAGTAATACCTTTGCAAGAGCTGTACGCTGTTGTTCACCGCCTGAGATGTCATAAGGATGACGGTCAAGAAAAGCTGAAAGCTCGCATAATTTCACAACACGAGAAATCTGCTCATCTTTTTCTTCTTTTGACATTTTAACACCTTTGAACACCTCGTACAAGTCTTCTCGAACAGTGCGTTTCACAAAAAGTGTCTGAGGGTTTTGCGGAAGATGAGAGAGTTTTCCGTTTATTTTCACATCTCCTCTGTATGATGGGAGTATTCCTGAAAGCACTTTTAGTGCAGTAGTTTTTCCTGTCCCATTGCCGCCTAAGAGTGCATAAAAATCGCCTTTTTTAAGTTCAAGCGAAAAGCCTTTTGCAACATCAGGTGAGTCTTTATCGTATCGAAACCAGATGTTATCAACTCTCAAAGCTACATCTTCACTTTGAATTAAATCGTCTTTTTTATAAAGCTCCCTGAGGGGATTTTCTTTATTTCTGCTGTTTAAAAAATCACTGCCGTCACGCACAGTAAGCGGACAACTTAAATCTGTTTCAACTCCTGCCCACACACGCATAGCAGTTGGCATAGCAAGAAACATTGAGTTTTCTTTTTCTTTGAGAGTCAGTCCGACTTTCTGAGGAACATCATCACAGATTATTTCGCCTTTTTCCATTACAACAACCCTTGTTGCATAGACAAAAGCTTCTTCGAGGCGGTGCTCTGTGAGTATAACAGTTGTGCCGAGTTCTCGGTTGATTCTGCCGAGAAGTGCCAAAAAGTCGGTTGCCGCAATCGGGTCAAGCTGTGCTGTAGGTTCATCAAGCACCAGAACGCTTGGCTGCATAGCCATAACAGAAGCTAAACTTAACAGCTGTTTCTGTCCGCCTGACAGTTCGCTGACGTTTTTATAAAACCATTTTTCAATTCCGAAAAAAGCCGCTACTTCTGCAACTCGTCTGCGGATTGTCGGCGTATCATAGCCTAAACTTTCAAGACCGAACGCAAGCTCATGCCACACCTTATCGGTTACAACCTGATTTTCGGGTGACTGCATAACAAAGCCGATTTTCTGAGATTGAGTGCGTGCGTCAACGTCATCAAGTTTATACCCATCAAAAAGAATGTCACCTGTTAAGGTTCCGTGTGGTTTAAGGCAGGTTTTCAAATGCCTTAAAAGAGTTGATTTACCACAACCTGACGGACCACAAAGCACTAAAAATTCACCTTGTGTTACCTCAAAAGAAATGCTTTTGAGTGCTCTTTGCTCCTGCTCAGGATACGAAAAGCTCACATTTTTGAATATATAGTTTTCCATTTTCTATCCTCCACAGTGTTGAGCACAACAGGTGTTATGCATAGTCCAAAATATATAACATAAAAAGGTATGGTTGTAATATTGAAAGCTGAGTATCGTATATCCGGAAAATACCTGAAACCAAAGGCAGATACTATAACTCCAGCCAGAAGATACAGAAAACAGAACACAAACCATACAAGTACGTATTTATCCCTATCCTCAAAACGATAAATAGAAAACGCTGTTCTGCCCTTTAAGCCGTAACCTCGGCTTTTCATACTGTCAGCAGTTTCGATTGCATTCTCAAGCGACCACGTTATCATAATCGACATAATTGTTATTGCAGTTTTTGTGCGACTGATAAGACTTCCGCTTGATACATCTCTGCCGATACATCTTTGTGCATCTGCTACATTTTTCATCTGAGTTTTGAATTTCGGTACAAAACGTAAGGTCATACTGAGCACTAACGATAATGCGGGTATAACCTTGCCGAAAAGATAAATAAACTTATCTGATGTCATAACGCAGTTGAAAGCCGAAAACCACAACAGCAAAGTTATAATCATACCGCCTGACGAAAAACCGTAGAGTATGCTTTCAAGTGTCAGCGGATTACCGTTTGAAAAATATAGCAAAATAGTTTTGCCCTCGTGATTAAAAGCAGGGTTAATGAACGCTGTGAGTAAGACAAGTGGTAAGCAGAATTTCAGCAAAAAGCCTACACTTTTCTTTCCCTGTGTGCTGATAACATAAACGACAGCACACAAGAGTGAAATAAGCTGTGCCAGCGGATGATTAACTACCATTGAAAATCCAATTACTAACGCAAAATATATTAAATTGACAAAAGGGTGATACTTTGAAAAAGAATCAGTCATAAATTAAGCCATCCAATCGCAATTAAAGTTAAAAAGGCATATATACTATTATTATATATCGGTGCAGAAAAAGATTCAATATGCAGATTGTTTTATTTAGATGTTGCGTAATATACCGTATTTATAAAGAAAAAACTCTTCCGAATTTATATTGGAAGAGTACTGGGGTTGAAAATGATGTTTCAATATTTATTTTATTTCTTGCTCCAAAGTTTTGAATATTTCTGTGTCAAAGAAATCGTATAATGATATTTCTAATCCATCACAGAGTTTTTTTAAAGTCACAATTCCTGCATTTTTGCTTCCGCCATTTATAATGTTTTTTAAAGTTGAAGGCGGAATAGCAGAGATTCTTGCCAAAGCATTAACTGTTAAATTCTTTTCTTCGCATAATTCCAATAATCTGTTTGCAACAGCAGTGCGTGTGTCCATAATTAGTCACCTCAAAATGTTATATAAATAGTGTAAACATTTTGAAATCGCAAAAGCGACCATATATGGACTTTGTGGACCATATATGGTATAATTGTTTCAGAGGTGATGGTGTGGTTATTGATGTTTATGGAATCGAACTAACTCCGGGAAATGGTGGAGAAAATTGTAAAGGTAATGGAAACTACTTTGATGAACAGGGGAATCGCATAGAGTGTTGCTGTGATGAGTGTGACTATTTGATTTGTTGTGTATCAGAAAAACTTGATTGTGATGAATGCACTGATAATAATTGTCCTAGAAAATTAAATTTTTAAGTATGCGAGGGTATAGGAGAAAATTTGTAAAATGGACTGATGTGTTTTTATACAACACAAAATGCTACACAAAAAAGAAAAAGCACCGTTTTTACGGTGCTTTTGTGGTGGAGATGACGGGAATTGAACCCGTGTCCGAAGAATGATTGCCAGGGCTTTCTACGAGCGTAGTTGTCGTTTTACATTCCCTCACCGAATCACCCGACAACGGGTTAGACGGTTCAGTAGCTTCTGAACTGTGACAAAGCCCGAAGCTAAGCCTTGTTCACCTTTACCACTAATCGACGCTCCTTACACAGCCGTGGTACTCTGTGCAGGAACGAGCAGCCTTAGGCTGCTAATGCAACTTTATTGTTGTCAGTTATTTTTAAGTTACGGATTTTATAGCGGTTCCGCACCGCTGCCCGCTTACCAAGGGTCACACTCCCCGTCGAAGCCTTTACATCCCCAGATATTTAGTTTTCTTTAAGATAATCATTATACGCCTATTTTTCGGTGTTGTCAATGAATTTTTTGTTGGAAATTCTGTAATTGTATAATTTTTATTTTAAAATATCGGGGATAAGGCTTCTGTGTAATTTTATCAGGTAGAAATTTGCAATACTTTATTGACAGAAGTTGAAAATGTTTTCCATTCTTCTTGCTTCTCTTTAAGCTGTGCCTTGCCTTTTTGCGTAAGGTGGTAATATTTCCTTTTTCTGCCGTCGCATTGTTCCCAATAGCTTTCAAGGAAGTTTTCAATTTCCAAAGCGTGCAGAATAGGGTAGAGGGTGCCCTCTTTCATTGTGAATACAAATTCGCTCTGTTTTTCAAGTTCTTTAATTATTCTGTAACCATACATATCCTCCTGCTTTAAAACTCCCATAATCAGCATAGGTGTACTGCCTTTAATCAGTTCTTTGCTTACTTTCATTGTGGTCACTCCTTATACAAGATTGTTTATATAGTTAATAAGCTCGGTATCGTCTGACGAAAACATACCTTCATCCATTGTGTAAATATTGTCATAGAAATTTATATTTACAAGTTTTTTCTTGTTACCGTCTTCGATTATAAATCCGAATGTTAGTTGTCCTTCATTATCTTTTAATATGTAAACGGATTTTTTGTGAAGACCGTTTTTAAGAAAATCATCAAGACTCATACCTTCACGGAGAAAAGAAAATTCAGTCATATCGCAGTATATATCATCACCGATAAGAAAAACGTTGTTATAGTGGGTGTTCAAAGAATATGAAACAATAGCGTAGTTTTCAAAATTCTCCGAGTTGATAAAGTTAACATCCATATTTGTGTTTTTTATAGATAAACGTTCGTAAAATGCATCTTCCGTGTATTCGTCTTTGCGTTTTGAATAAGTATAGTTTTGTTGTGTGTAAATATTTTCAAGTTCAGTTGTAATGCTTTTAAGATTAGAGATTTCGTTAAATTCAAGGTTGAGTATTGTTTCAATCTGAAATTGTTGTATATTTCTTAATTTCTGTTTTTTTGCTTCGATGTCTGAGTAAGCGTAGTGAGTTGAAATTGACATAAAAGCAAGATTTAAAACTATAAACACGGACACAACAGCTTCAAAAATCTTGTAGGGTCTCCAGAAATTCTTTTGTGTATACGCACGCTCTTGTGAAAAAATTCCGAGTAGAGAGAACCCGCAGTAGATTAGCAGAATAGAGATTAAAACTAATGAGCAGATATATAAATTTTTTGCTGACTCAAGAGGAAATGCACCATGTTCAAATATACTGTCAACATAGTTATTATAGCCCGATGAAACAGTTCTTTCAAGCCCGTAAAATAAAGGTTGATATGGGTTGAAAATTACCTGATAACCCAGCTCTGCCGCTACAGAGAACAGAATGGCTTTGTTCTTTTGTTTTCTTCCGATGTGAATAACAAAGAAATTTAATCCCAAGAACAGAAGTGATATAAAATCAAACGGAATAAGATGAAGTCCGAAGTTGATGCTATCTTTATATTGCATATTTTGGTAAATATACAGCAGTACATAACACTGTATAAGCATAAGTCCGATTACCAGCCAGTTTTGCGGTAGCTTGTACCATTTTTGTGAATGTAAAATGTTCAGCGGTACGGCTGAGTCGTCGGCATTACCCATATCCTCAGTCGCTTTTTCCATAGCTTCTTCGTGACTGTAACCAAGCTCATAGTAATAGTCTGCCTTGTCGAGGATATGGGAATAAAGTTCTTCTTCAATGGCAGTTCTAGAATTTTTGTTTTTGATTTGTTTCAGTACTGTTGAAACGAATTTGTTTTTCATCGTGGTCTCCTTTCTTTAGCTTTAATATTTGACTAAAATACCGTTCTCAAAATATATATAGTAATATGTAATCTCATACCATTCTTCAAGGTGCTCATCATAATGAGGCTCGTAAAATGCAAAGCAAAAAGAAATTTCTTCTTTATTGTTAGAAATGTTATATTTGGTTGTTTCGCAGGCTTTTGTATAAACATTATTCTGTAAAAAATTTTGAAGCGTATCACCTGATTTGAAGCTTTTGATGATTTTTTTATCAGTTTCATTGCAAAACATTTTTTTATCAAGTAAGGAATTTTCTTCGTTTGTTGCATCAAATATAATTTTGTATTTATCATATGAATCTGACTCTAAAGGTGAAATCTTGATTAGATTATTATCCTGTTGATATGCATATGAAATGTGTATAAGCTTTGTTTCTGTTGCTGTTTTTTGTGAAGCACAAAATCCAGCATTTTCAATTTCATTTAATTGGTTTTCAAGGTCGATAGTTGTATCTGCATTAACTACATACCTGATCATTTGTGCTCGATTAATTTTACTTTCTTCGATTTTGTTTTCAATACTGTTGTAAGCGACCACAGTACAGATCGACATAATACCAATATTAACTGCGACAAAGAGAGAAAGTATTTTCAGTGTATGTTGGGATATACGAAGTGTTGTTATGGATTTCAACATACGTTCCATTTTGTAGATGTTTACTAAAATTATTACGGTAAGAAGTATTATTACGAGCAAACAAGTAATAGAGAAAGTATTATAAAGTATGAAATTTAAGTTATTTAAAGTAACATAACTATATCCGAAAATGCTGTTAATATAATCCGAAATACCTTTTGTAAAAATGTTAACTATACTGTATGACATAGGCTGAAAAAGATGAAATATATTGGTTGGTGAATTGTGAAATATTCCATGATGAGTATATTGGAAACTGAAAAATGTCATAACAGTAAAAGATAGAATAATCATTATCGGTACCTCTTTATTCTTTTGTTTATGCGATAACCATAAGAGCAGCGAGTAACAGGCAAAAATAAGTGTGGAAATAAAGTCAAATGAAATATAGTGCGGTACAAGGTAAAGGTTATCGCCGATGTACGAAAAATGATAATTGTTTTTGTTGTAGAATATTATTATTGATATAAGTAAGATAAAGGAAAGAATATTAAAAACTATATTAAAATGATTATTATACAAAGTATTCAGCGGTACGGCTGAGTCGTCGGCATTGCCCATATCCTCAGTGGCTTTCTCCATAGCTTCTTCGTGACTGTAACCAAGCTCATAGTAATAGTCTGCTTTGTCGAGGATATGGGAATAAAGCTCTTCTTCGATAGCGTTTTTTGCATTTTTGTTTTTGATTTGCTTTGATAGTTTTTGAATATATTTGTTATCCATAATCATACCTCCTTATACATAGAATAACTATACATAGATTATCTATGTGTATAGAATAGCACGTGATTTTTATTTTGTCAATAATAAAAAATCAGGCAACCGAAGTTACCTGATTTTTTGTAATGTTATGAGTTTAAGAGATACACACCGAAGTTTAAATATGCTGCAAAAGTTAACCACAGTAAATACGGAATCTGGAGCAGTGCGGCAGGCTTACTGATGTTCCGAAACAGTTTTATCATGACGATTATCAGCAACCACAGCAGTATTATCCATATGAACGAAAACAGGTAGGCACTGAGGTTGAAGAAAAGCAACGGCCAAAAAAAATTTACACCAAGTTGTAACCCGTAAACGGCAAGTGCGGTTGTTTTGTCGGGGGAGTCAGAAGTGCTTATTATATATGATGATATTCCCATAAGTATAAATAAAATCGTCCACACGATAGGAAAGACGAAATCAGGTGGGGTTAGTGCAGGAGTTTTTGCCTGTTTGAAGCTTTCCATACCCATCATACTTATTACACCTGATAAAAAGCCAATACCAAGACTTATGCCCAGACAGCTTGCAAGTCTTTTTAAATTAATTCTGTGTACGCCTGACATAATTTCACCCTCTAAATATTACTGCTATATTTTTATGAACAAAAAATACATTTATTCTTAAATAGAAAAATAAATATGCTATGATTTTTATTGAATTTACAACATATATTTAATTGGTGATGTGTATGAAATTTAAAAAAATGTTCTGTGTTGTGGTTGTAGCTGTAATTGCTGTTTTTGTTGTGGGTTGTAGTGAAGAACGGGAGAAGAAGTCAGTGATAAATCAGTTTACGGCTGATTTTGAGGCAGAATATAAGGATATGACAGTCAGAGGTGATATTCTTACAAGTGTTCACGGATACACAAAAATTAATATTACTTATCCGGAGACGGTGGAGGGTCTGAATGTAGCATATAAAAAAGGAGAGATGGAGATTGGTATGAAAAGCTTGCTGAGTACCGCTGATGAAGCTTATTTGCCGCAGGAAAGTTTTCCTTCTGTTTTGCATAGTGTGGTTATTTCGCTTTCTGAGATTACAGCAGAAAGTAATGAGAGCGAGGAAGGTTTTACTACATATACTACACAACTTCCGCAGGGAAGTTGCGTGATGAAATTTGATGAATACGGTTTTTTAACTTTGGCTGAAATAGAGGATCAGGATGTTGTTTTAAAGTTTTTTAATCATATGGCGACTTGATGAAAAAATTATTGTCGAGCATTAAATTTGAAACAAAACTGTGTTTCTTACGAACTAAAAAATTATAATCATATAAATGCATTGTCGAGAATTAAAATTTTGAATAAAACTAAGTTTCTATCGAACTTAAAAAACTAAAAATTATATGAATGCATTGTCGGGAATTAATTTTTGAAGTAAAACTAAGATTTCTAACGAACTTTAAAAAACAAAAAATTGTATGAATGCATTGTCGAGAATTAAAATTTTGGATAAAACTAAGTTTCTAACGAACTTAAAAAACTAAAAATTATATGAATGCATTGTCGGGAAATAATTTTTGAAATAAATCTAAGATTTCTAACGAACCAAAAAATACGCTCGAAATATTATGTAATAGCTGTATAAATGGCTAGGGGAAAGGCAAAAATATCAGTAAACTAATTATTTGGAGCGTGAAAGCCTTGAATATTAAACGAGGAGATATTTATTATGCCGATTTAAGTCCTGTTGTCGGCTCGGAGCAGGGTGGAATCAGACCTGTGCTTATAGTCCAGAATGATGTGGGAAATCGTTTCAGCCCGACAGTTATTGCGGCGGCGATTACAAGCCAGCAGTCAAAGGCGAATTTGCCCACTCATATTCCGTTGCAGGCGGATTCGTCAGGGCTTGCAAAGGATAGTGTGGTGCTTTTAGAACAGGTAAGAACAATTGATAAAAAACGCCTTAAAGAAAAAATGGGTTGTGTAGACCAGAATTGTATGAATGAAATTAACGACGCAATCTCAATTTCATTTGGACTCAATGTGTAAAACTGTGCTACATATATGTGGCACAATAAAAAGACAGTGCTGTGTTTTTAAAAAATCTCAGCACTGTTTTTTGTTTATTTTTCAGACTCCTTAAGCACAGGTGGCATAAAATGATACATTTCGTTGTATGCTTCGATTTCTTCATCACTTTGTAAAGCGTAGGGGATAAGCCCCGTGCAATCGAATGATGAAAATGTATTCAACTCAAAAATATCATTTTCCTTATTTGTATCTCTGTTTTTGATATTGTTTTGTTTGTTCATAGTTTCTCCCTTGATGAGTATTTAAAATAGTTTTTGTTTTATTGTATTTGCAATATTATTTTTTGTGAATACACCTAAAATATTTTATGAAAAAGCAGGGAGAATACGAACTGAAATGTATAAGCAAAAGCCGTCCTGATTTTTCAGAACGGCTTTTTTGAAATTGTGTGCTTTATGTATATGTCTGGAACGGAAAATTATTTTAAAAATTTTCTGTTTTGACAGGATACAACTAAATATTGTTTACCAGTATCTTATGCCTGATTCAGTTTTTACATAAGTTCTTGATTTTGTTGTTTTTGCGTGACGACGTTTGTCAGTCTTTCTGTCTCTGAGGAGGAATACACCGCCTGTTACTGCAAGAATTATTGTAACAACTGTAAACCAGATACCTACATTGAGTTTGCGGCCTGCGTCAGCACTGATTGCTCTTGGAAGAACAGATGCAGAGTTTGAAAGAGCTTTCTTTGTTACCTTGTTTGTTTTTGAAACAACTTCAACTGCTGTGTCTGCATATGTCTGATTCTGGATTTTCTCCACAATCTTCTGTGCAGGGATTGTGTTAGCCTTAGCAGGAATAATTGTTACATTAGCAAGGTTTGCAACAGCATTTTCATCGAAAATCGCTTTATAAGTTGCTTCGTTGACAATACCTGTTGCCTCAAGTGAGTTTGCAAGCTGGAAGCTTGTAACAGCCTCTGCGGTTAAATCGCCATAGTAGCCTGTAACTTCATAATCAAGATATCCGAGACAAGCGAGCTGCTGCTGAATTGAAGCAACTGTATCGTCCTCGTCACCAACCTGATATGTAAATTCGTCAACAGCAGGTGTTGTTTCTTCGGTTTCCTCAGGAGCTGCAGGAGCGTCTTCTGAATAAAGAACATCTCTGTCTGTGCCTGAAATACCGTCAACCATAAGTCCTGCCTGAGTCTGGAAAGCCATGTAAGCGGCTTCGGTTGCACCGTCAAAGGTGCCTGTGATTTCACCGTCATAGTAGCCAAGCTCTGAAAGTCTTTCCTGAATTTTTGTTACCTCGTCACCCTCAGAACCATTTTTGTAGAGAGGATATTCAACTGTTGTTTCTTCTTCTGTATAATCCTCTGATGAAGAATTTTCTTCGCTGTCTGAAGATTCAGAAGAAGAGTCAGAAGAACCGGATGATGTTGAGTAAGAAAGATCAGAAGGAGATTTGTCTGCTATACCGTCTGATGCAAAGTAATATGTAACACCGTCAATTGTTCTGGATGTGTCTACAATATACTCACCATTTTCATAGAAATAATAATTTCCGTTGAAGTATTCCCAGCCTTCTTCGATATAGTCAACAGCCGCAAGCTTGAACCACTGTGTCCAGTCCATATAGTCGATTGTGTCGTAGCACATATCAGCTCTGGAGTTTCTTGCGTCTACAGCCATACCTTCGCCGATGTAAACACCAACGTGGTCTGTCATATGAAGACCTAAACCGTGAACACGGGGGATACCATTGCTCACATAACCGCTTTCTGTTGCTGTATAAAGCTGAGGGTCACCGCCTCTTGCACCGCCACAGTAAGAGTAGATGAGACCTGAACAGTCAACTGTGCCGGGGGTGCAACCTCCGTATACATAATCCCAACCACTGTAATATGCATTGAGTGCCCATTCAGCAAGACCTGCACCTGTTGAAGATGCCTGTGCAGAAATGCTTGTTGAAAATACACATGTACTTGAGAGAGTAACTACACTCAGAAGTATTGCAGTGGTTTTCTTTATTCGCTGCATTGTAATAAACCTCCGTTATTTATCGTGTAACGATTACGTTAAAGTTACACTTATTAACAAACTTGTAACAATTATAACAGAGGAACCCTCGAAAATCAACCCCTCTATTGGATTTTGTGGCATAATTAACAAAGATTAAGTGTAAAAATCAGATTATAATTCGAAAAAAGAATGAAAACTAGATACAAAAGGTGAAAATATTGTAACTTTTTGTAATTGTTGGATAGTGAAAGGCACGGAGTGTATAAACTTCCGTGCCTTGAGATACTGATTATTTACTTTTTTCTGCGAAATCTTTTTCAGAAATGTTATAGGTTGCACCTACGCTTTCCTGAGCAAGAGTTTTATGTTCATTCTCTGAATCATCAGTGTGTTTATCATCAAACTTTGAATACATAACTTTCAGAAGTATTGGGGTGACGATTGATGAAACAATAATAAGAATAATTATACTTGTGAAAAACTGAGAGTCCATAAGTCCTGAATTAAGACCCTTCTGTGCGACGATAAGAGCTACTTCGCCTCTGGTCATCATACCCAGACCTATTTTTATTGAATCAGTTGTGTTGAATTTGCAAAGTCTGGCAACAGCACCGCAACCGATAATTTTTGTAAGGAGTCCGACAGCTACGATGGCGAGTGAGAACCATAAAAGCTGTAACTGGAAGTTATCGAAGCTTGTCTGCAAACCTATACTGGCAAAGAAAACAGGACCGAAAATCATATATGAGCTTACGTCCATTTTTCTTTCAATGTAGTCAGAGTCTTTGATATTGCAAAGAATAATACCGGCTACGTATGCACCTGTAATGTCAGCTATGCCAAAGAAATGTTCTGCACAGAAAGCAGCTGCAAAGCAGAGTGCAAGTCCGAAAATAGGAACTCGTCTTGAATGAGGCCAGCGTTTGTCAATCCACTTGAATACAAAGTAAAGACCAAAGCCCAAAACGATTGAGAATACAAAGAACAGAATTGTTTTGATGCATATAGTTGTAGGTGATACTTCAGGATTTTTGAAACCGATAACAACAGTCAATAAAATGATACCGATGATGTCATCAAGAATTGCAGCCGAAAGAATTGTAGTACCCACCTTGCTTTTCAGCTTGCCCATTTCCTTTAGAGCCTGAACAGTAATACTTACCGAAGTTGCAGAAAGTATTGTTCCCATAAAAATTGCTTCAAAAAATCTTGTGTCTGGCGTACCGTAACCAAAAAGATAATAAACCGCAGCACCACCGGCAAGAGGGACAAAAACACCTGCTATGGCTATCAGCAGAGCGACAGGTCCTGTTTTTACAAGCTCTTTGAGGTTGGTGCCCAGACCTGCAGAAAACATAAGCAAAATTACGCCGATTTCAGCCATACCGGTGATAAAATCATCTCTTATTACCAGACCTAAAACTGCAGGTCCTATGAGCAGACCTGCGATGATTTCGCCTACTACCTGAGGTGCCTTAAGCTTTCTTGCGAGCAATCCGCAAAGCTTTGCAGCTATCAGGATTATGGCGAGGTTCTTTAAAATAAGCATTACATCCACAGAAATCACCTTGCTTTTTTATTTGGTTTGCAGACATTTGAAAACTTGTCTGCTATACCTATTATATATATGAATGCTCGTTGTCTATTTTAGCACTAAAATTGAAAAATTCAATCATTAATGTGATGACTTTGTGATTTTTTTGATAATAAACAAAATGAATACTTGTGTGTTGTAAAATTATGTTGATTATTGTTTCAGAGTCTGTTTAATGGCGAACATAATTAATTGTCAAATGATTAATAAGCTTATTTTACTATAAATAAAAATAAAGCATTGACATTTGCTTTTAAGTAATGGTAAAATGTCATTATTGTGGCAATTTAGAAGCTTTGCTACAGGCTTCTTTTATTTATGATTTGAAAGGATGTTAAATATGAAAAAGATATTATGCTCACTTTTGGCTGTTACAATGTGTTCTGCTATGGTTTTAAGTTTTACAGGCTGTGGTTCTTCTTCAAAGAAAGAGCCGGGCTATAAGATTGAGGCTACAGAGCCTGACCTTACTAATGAAGGATTCGGTTATTATATTGTAAACAGTAACGAGCTTATGATTACTGAGTACACAGGTTCATCTAAAGATGTTGTAATTCCTGAAAGTTACAATAACTACGTAGTAACAACAATTGGTCCGAATGCTTTCAGCGATCTTGACATTGAAAGTGTTACTATGCCTGATACTGTTACAGAAATTCAAAGTTACGCTTTCCAGTCTTGCACAAAGCTTAAGAATGTAAAGCTTTCAAATAATCTTAAAACTTTTGGTAACAACGTATTTTTCCTTTGTACAGCACTTGAGTCAGTTGAGATTCCTGTTTCCGTTGAAGATCTTGGTACATATACATTCCAGGGATCAGCTGTCAAGAGCATTACAATTCCTGAAGGCAAACTCACAGAAATCAGAGACTATGTATTTTATCAGTGCCCTGCACTCACTGAGGTTATATTACCTTCTTGTGTAACAAATATGCAGGATAACACAATTTCAGAAAACAAAAACGCTGTTACAGTTAAGGCTCCGGCAGGTTCATATGCTGAGTCATATGTTAAGAAGAACGGTGCTGCTAACAACCTTAAGTTTGAGGTTGTTAAGTAATAGTATAATTTTTTTCAGACTCTCCGATATATGTCGGAGAGTCTTTTGAATATATTGCTTTTTCGGATTGTGTTACGTAAGGATATACAAAATTAATTGTAAAAATTTTGGCTTTTTCTTGAAAATAATTGACTTTTGTAGTTTGTTGTATTAAAATTGAAAATAAGTACGAGTGTATGAGCAGTCTTTTGATCTTAACTTAATATAAAGCTAGAATAGATTGCTAAAAAATTTCTTTTGAAATGAGGTCTTGAGGTGGAGATTAAGCCTTTTGAAAAAAGAATATATTTGTCATCTCCTACAATGCATGGTGACGAGCTCACATATATGACTGCGGCATATGAGTCTAACTGGATGTCCACATTAGGAGAAAATATAAATAAGATAGAAGAAATTGTAAGCGATAAAGAAGCAGGAATGCATGCTGTTGCACTTTCATCAGGCACAGCAGCACTTCATCTGGCTATGAAACTTGCAGGAGTAAAAGCGGGGGATAAGGTTTTTTGTTCAGACCTTACTTTTGTTGCTACAGTAAATCCTGTGGTTTATGAGGGTGCAACACCTGTTTTTATTGACAGTGAACGCGATACATGGAATATGGATCCGAAAGCTCTTGAAAAGGCTTTTGAGATGTATCCTGACACAAAAGTTGTTGTTTCTGTTGATTTGTATGGTGTGCCTGCAAAGCTTGATGAAATTCGTGATATTTGCAATAAGCACGGTGCAGTTTTGATAGAAGATGCGGCTGAAGCTTATGGTGCTACATATAAGGGGTATCCGACAGGTTTATTTGGCAAATACAATATAATTTCATTTAACGGAAATAAGATAATCACCGGTTCTACAGGCGGAATGTTGCTTACTTGTGATGAAGAGTCAGCTGAAAAAGCACGTAAGTGGTCTACTCAGAGCCGTGACAATGCAAGCTGGTATCAGCATACAGAACTTGGCTATAATTACAGAATGAGTAATGTTGTAGCTGGTGTTGTAAGAGGTCAGTTGCCATATCTCAATGAACATATTGATAAAAAGAAAGCTATTTACGAACGATATAAGGAAGGTTTCAAGGGGTTGCCTGTTTCTATGAATCCGTATATCGAAGATGTAACTGAGCCAAGTTACTGGTTGTCTTGCATTCTGATTGATGAAGAAGCTATGTGTGAGCAGACACGTACCGATACAACTGCAACATATGTAAAATCTGAAGGCAAAACCTGCCCGACAGAAATTCTTGAAAAACTTGAAGCTTATAATGCAGAAAGCAGACCTTTGTGGAAGCCTATGCATTTACAGCCGATTTTTGAGAAATCGCCGTTTGTATCTGTTTCATCAGAATGTAATGTATGTGAAGATTTGTTCAACAGAGGTCTGTGCTTGCCTAGTGATATAAAAATGACTGAGGAAGAACAGGACGCTGTTATCGAAATAGTTAAATCTTGTTTTGAATAAAATAAAAGCAAAAGCGAGTGCATTGTCACTCGCTTTTTATTGCATAGAAAATTAATATATTTTGATTGGAAACAAAAGTTTAATATTATATGCTTGAATTGGTTGTAACAAAAAATCACGCTTGTCAACAGACAAACGTGATTCTGGAGCTGGTGGCGTGACTTGAACACGTGACCTTCTCATTACGAGTGAGATGCTCTACCAACTGAGCTACACCAGCATCTCTATGCTTAAAATTATACATCACGGTTAATAATATTGCAAGCAGATTTTTAATAGTTGATTCTTTGATTTTGCGGATGTAAAAAGCAATGCATAATTTATGATTATTGATTAGGTTTTATCTGAGTTTGCTTTTTATGATAATTCAAAACAGGTGAATAATCCTCACTTTTGTGGAATACTGTTTTAGGTTGTATTATAATAATGATAATAAAAATGTGTTCTGTTATTTGAAAAACACCTGATATGATACAGTGTTTTACTAGATATAGGGAAGTGTTGCTTGTGGAAAATAAAAAAAATCGCGAATCGACTTTTGCAGAGAGACTAAAAATGCATCGTGAACTTTGTGGTTACAAACAGTGGCAGGTAGCAGATGTTTTGAACATAAACAGAACAACCTACACGAAGTACGAAACAGGTGTTTCAGAGCCGAGTCAGGCAATTTTGAAAAAGATTGTAGCATTATTCGGCATTGATTATAATGCACTTCTTGGTAAGGAAGATGTAATAGGAGCAAATTTTTGTGATAGTTCATTGCCTATGTTCCGACTTACTGACAGTGAGAACGACCTTGTTCGAATGTTCAGAGTTATGTCTGCGGAAAATCAACAGGAACTTATGAAAATTGCAAAACAAATGACATCAGGCAAAAGGAAAACTGAAGAGTAAATTATTGTAAGTGTTTAATTTTGTTGCTTTAAATTTTTTCTTGCAAAGCTCTTTACTTTTTTCAGTTCTTGTGTTAAAATATAGCAGTTGACCCCTATCTCGGAATGAGGACACAGCCGCAAGGCGGATTTTCACAGCCTTATGCTGGGATTGAGTAAAAGCTTTAAGGGTTATAAATATATGTAAAGGTGGAAAAACAAATGCTTAAAGAAGAAAAGCAGGCTATAATGGCCGAGTACGCTACACACGAAGGCGACACAGGTTCTCCTGAGGTTCAGATCGCTCTTCTCACAAAGAGAATCAACGACCTTACTGAGCACCTCAAGGTTCACAAGAAGGACCATCACAGCAGACGTGGTCTCCTTAAGATGGTTGGTCAGAGAAGAAGCCTTCTCGCTTACCTCACAAAGGTAGATATTGAAAGATACCGTTCTATCATTGCAAGACTTGGTATCCGTAAGTAATTTATGGCGTTCAAGGGCAAGCGTAAGCTTGCCCTAAATTCCGTTTTTGTGGGATTTTTTATAGCTGCATTTTAGCGGTAAAACGGGCAAATAATTATTAAAAACTACCCATTAAAGACAATAATTGTTTTTCGGTTTTATTGCTAAATCGGCGTAAAATCCCGCAAAAAAATAATAATATTTTAAGAAGCTACGCTTCGGAAAGGATTTTACAATGAACAAATTAATGACTTTTGATAAGTACAGAGTATTTGAAACTGAGTTCGCCGGTAGACCTTTAAAAGTTGAAACAGGCAAGATGACTCAGCTTGCAAACGGTGCCTGCCTTGTTCACTATGGTGATACAACAGTTCACGTTGCAGTAACAGCTTCTCCAAAGCCAAGAGAGGGCGTTGATTTCTTCCCACTCTCAGTTGACTATGAAGAGAAGATGTATTCAATCGGCAAGATTCCCGGTGCATACCTCAAGAGAGAGGGCAGACCTTCTGAGAAGGCTATCCTCACAAGCCGTGTAATTGACCGTCCAATCCGTCCTCTTTTTGATAAGAGTATGAGAAACGACGTTTCAATCGTATGTACAGTAATGAGCGTTGACCTCGATTGTCAGCCTGAAATCGTTGCTATGATCGGTGCGTCAATTGCTATCTCAATTTCAGATGTTCCTTGGAATGGTCCTATCTCGGGCTGTTCTGTAGGTATGATTGATGGCAAGTTTATCATCAACCCGACAGAGGAGCAGAGAAAGGTATCTAAGATGTCAACAACAGTTGCATCAACAAGCTCAAGAATCGCTATGATCGAAGCTGGTGCAGATTGCGTATCTGACGAGGATATGTACGATGCAATTATGGCAGGTCACGAGGCTAACCAGCAGATTATTCAGTTTATTGAGGGTATCAAGGCTGAAATCGGTAAGCCAAAGTTTGAGTTTGCAAATCTTGAGCCTGACCACGAGATGTTTGAGGCAATCAAGGCATTTGCTGAGGAAGACATCAAGATTGCTCTTGATACAGACGACAAGACTGTTCGTGACGAAAGACTCAAGCCTATCTATGAGGCTGTTCACGCTAAGTTTGATGAGATTTATCCTGAGAGCGAGGCTCTCATTGAAGAGTGTCTTTACAAGACACAGAAATATATCGTTCGTCGCTGGCTTCTCGATGAGCAGAAGCGTGTAGACGGCAGAGGTATGGACGATATCCGTCCGCTTGCTTCTGAGGTTGCTCTTATTCCTAAGGTGCATGGTTCAGGTATGTTTACAAGAGGTCAGACACAGGTTCTTACAATTGCTACACTTGGCCCTGTATCAGACAAGCAGCTTCTTGATGGTATCGATGGCGAGACAGAGAAGCGTTATATGCACCACTACAACTTCCCAAGCTATTCAGTAGGCGAGACAAAGCCAAGCCGTGGTCCTGGTAGACGTGAAATTGGTCACGGTGCTCTTGCAGAGCGTGCTTTAGTGCCTGTAATTCCTCCTGTTGAGGAGTTCCCATATGCATTAAGACTCGTTTCAGAAGTTCTTTCTTCTAACGGTTCAACTTCACAGGGCTCAATCTGTGGTTCAACACTTGCTCTTATGGATGCCGGTGTTCCTATTAAGGCTCCTGTTGCAGGTATCTCTTGCGGTCTTATCACAGAAGGCGACCGTTGGATGACAATGGTTGATATTCAGGGTCTCGAAGACTTCTTCGGCGATATGGACTTTAAGGTAGCAGGTACACACGATGGTATCACAGCTATTCAGATGGACCTCAAGATCAGCGGTCTTACACCTGAGATGGTTAAGGAAGCACTTGAGAAGACACACAAGGCTCGTAACTTCATCCTTGACGAAGTAATGCTCAAGGCTATTGCTGAGCCAAGAGAAGACCTTTCACCATATGCTCCAAAGATGTTTACAACAACAATTCCTGCTGATAAGATCAGTGAGGTTATCGGTAAGAGTGGTAAGGTTATCAAGGAAATTCAGTCTGAGTGCGAAGTTAAGATTGACATTGAAGAAGATGGCGAGTTCGGACAGGTATTTGTATCAGGTCTCGATACAGATAAGTGTAAGCGTGCCGTTGAGATTGTCAAGACAATCGCTATGGATCCGGAGCCGGGTGCAATGTACCTTGGTAAGGTAACAAGACTTATGGACTTCGGTGCTTTTGTTGAAATCGCTCCGGGTAAAGAGGGTCTTGTTCACGTGTCACAGCTTGATGTTAAACGTGTTGAGCAGGTAACAGACGTTGTAAACGTAGGCGATGTTATCAGAGTAAAGGTTATGGAGATTGACGATAAGGGCAGACTTAACCTCTCCCGTCGTCAGGTTCTCATCGATGTTGATGGTCTTGTTCCTGAAAACGATGTGGATACAGAAAGAAAGCCACGTCCACGTAAGCCTTTCAATGGTGATCGCAGAAATAATAACAGAAGATAATCTTCTTATTGACAAATAAGTCAGAAAGTATTATACTACATTGGTAAAACAGCAAAGGTGCTGTGAGTGTATGCTCACAGCACCTGATTTATTTTTAGCAGTTTATACATAAATTTACATTTGATTATAAAAATACTGATACTTAATGCTGTGAGTTTTAATAAGAAATTGAAATCAATCATAAAATAGTATCAAATCGTATTGAACAGGAGAGATTTAGATGGCAAAGGTACCTGAATTATTCGGAAGTATGGTTTTTAATGACCAGACAATGCAGGAAAGACTCCCAAGATCTACTTACAAGGCACTCAAAAAGACAATTCAGAACGGTGAGCCACTTGATGAAAGCGTTGCAAATGTAGTAGCAAGCTTTATGCGAGACTGGGCTATTGAAAAGGGCTGTACTCACTATACACATTGGTTCCAGCC
>JAXJTT010000090.1:0-6373 GCA_036309445.1 Ruminococcus sp.
ATATCAAACAATCCTGATGTTTCAACAGAAAACGCCTGTATCTTATTATACGGCAAAATAGTAAAATCCTTCTTTTTGCCTGTAACACCCTGAACATTTACCGCAATAATTCTCTTGTTTGTGAAAACAACACCATCACGCACACTTTTAAAGGACTGAACAACGTGCTCACCGGGTATAAGCATCTGATTGATTGCCTTTGCGTAATCATCGTCTTTTACAGGTCTTAACTTTAAAAAAGTTGCATTCTGAAAATCTATCATAATATTATCTCCTTTTTTATAACTAAATTTTTTTATCACTGTTATTGTAGCATAAAAAAATAAAAAAGTAAATGCAACAGTATATATTCCCTTAAATCACAAATACTAACATCACAACTTAGAAATATGTGTATGAGTGATGATATAGTCGAAAATTTTATATAATTGCGAAAAAGGAGTTTAAGATATGAAAGCAACAGGAATTGTGAGAAGAATTGATGATTTGGGTAGAGTGGTAATCCCGAAAGAGATAAGAAGAACACTTCGTATTCGTGAGGGAGACCCGCTTGAGATTTATACTGCTACAGACGGAGAAGTAATATTCAAAAAATACTCTCCTGTCGGTGAATTATCTGCTTTTGCGTCTCAGTATGCGGAGGTTTTATCAAGAGTCAGCGGTTTAGCTACTCTGATATGCGACAAAGACCACGTTGTTGCGGCTGCAGGTGTATCAAAAAGGGAATTTCTTGAAAGACGTGTTTCGTCTGTTCTTGAAAATTATATGGAGAACAGAAAAAGTTATACTGCAACTCAGGCTACAATAAACGATATTCAACCTGTCGAGGGTATTGAACAAAGTGCTTGTGTTATTTATCCTATCATAGCCGCAGGCGATGTAACGGGTGCTGTCATTATGTTGAACAGCGAGGGTAACAAAATTCCTACTGACTCTGAAACAAAGCTTGCTCAGTCAGCCGCAGCCTTCTTAGGTAAACAAATGGAAGAATAAGAAAAATATATTTATATTCTTTGTAAAATCAAAAAGCCACTCTGTTTAAAACACAGGGTGGCTCTGATTATATTTTAATATTAAATTCATTTTAAGGTCTTTTCCCTATCTTCTTTTTCGAATGCATCTAATAGCATTTTATGCACAGCATCGACAGATACTGAAAGATACTCCTCATTTGCAAACAACACATATTGTAAAAAGGCATTGATATAGATATAACATATAGGCTGTATTCTTTCGAACGATACATCTAAATTTTTAGCGATATGTCTTATAAATCTGTCATACCTCTTTGGGATACCATCAAAATACTCATAACCTTCTTTTTTATATTTAGGAGAAGTGTAAACCTGATATATAAAACGAAAATGCTCACCGTATTTTTTCTGAGCTCTGTGCGGAAATCTTACCAGAAAAACTTTAAGCTCTTCTCTTGAACGAGGGGCTTTTTTTACAAACTCACGTTCAAAATTCATAAGAGTATGTTCGATGCTTTCAGCGATGATTTTATCCTTACTTTCAAAATAATGATACAGTGCCTGATTGGTTTTAAAACCGCAATATTTGCAAAGAAGCTGTAAGCCTGTGTTTTCAAGACCGTTATCCATAAATGCTTGGAAGCAGCGTTCAAGACATTCTTTTTTTCTTTTTTCATAGGCTTCTGCATCAAATTTTTTCATAATTTCCTCCAAAATCTTAGCTTATCTATATTATAAAAACAACTTATCAGTTTGTCAATAGATTATGCTTTAAGGGAATACAAAAGGGCAATACCAATAGGTATTGCCCTGAAAATATGTATTTAATAAGGATTAGTTGTTGATGAGCTTATCCTCGTTAGACCAGCTGTAGAGCTTTCTAACTTCCTTACCAACTACTTCTGAAGAATGCTCAGCAGCAAGTCTTCTCATAGCACGGAAGTGAGCCTGACCACCTGCTGGTGACATATCGAGAAGGAAGTCCTTAGCAAATGTACCATCCTGAATATCTGTGAGAACCTTCTTCATAGCCTTCTTTGTATCCTCAGTGATAATCTTTGGACCTGTGATGTAATCACCATACTCAGCTGTGTTAGAAATTGAGTATCTCATACCCTCGAAGCCTGACTGATAGATGAGGTCAACGATGAGCTTCATCTCGTGGATACACTCAAAGTAAGCATTTCTTGGGTCGTAACCAGCTTCGCAAAGTGTCTCGAAACCAGCCTGCATAAGAGCACAAACACCACCGCAAAGAACAGCCTGCTCACCGAAGAGGTCTGTTTCTGTCTCTGTTCTGAATGTTGTCTCAAGAACACCAGCTCTTGCACCACCGATACCGAGTGCATAAGCGAGAGCCTTCTCCTTAGCCTGACCTGTAGCATCCTGATGAACAGCAACGAGACATGGTACACCCTTACCAGCCTGATACTCACTTCTTACTGTGTGACCAGGGCCCTTAGGAGCGATCATTGTAACGTCAACGTCTGCAGGAGGAACGATCTGACCGAAGTGGATAGCAAAACCGTGAGCAAACATAAGCATATTGCCTGCCTCGAGGTTTGGCTCGATGTCCTTCTTATACATTGAAGCCTGCTTCTCGTCGTTGATAAGAATCATAATGATATCAGCAAGCTTAGCAGCCTCAGCAGCTGTATATACCTTGAAGCCCTGAGCCTCTGCCTTTGCCCATGACTTTGAGCCTTCGTAAAGACCGATAACTACGTTGCAGCCTGACTCTTTAAGGTTAAGAGCGTGAGCATGACCCTGGCTGCCGTAACCGATGATTGCAACTGTCTTGCCATCGAGAAGTGAAAGGTTACAATCTGACTGATAGTAGATTTTTGCTGTCATATTTTCCATTTTAAAAATCCTCCTTGCCGCAAAGCGGCATATTATATAAAAAATATTATATGTAAATCTGTAAGATTACACGGACACTCCGGTTGCTCCTCTGTCGATAGCAACTGTACCTGTTCTTACAATCTCACGGATACCATAAGGCTTGAGTAAATCAATAAGAGTATCGACTCTGTTTGCACTCTCACAATATTCAACTGTTACGCTTGATGCTGAAACGTCAACAATCTTTGCCTGCATAACCTCAACTGTTGTGATTACCTCTGCACGCTTTGCGGCAGGACAATGAACCTTGATGAGGAGAAGCTCTCGGCTGATGAAATCATTTCCTGTAAATCTCTTAACCTTGATAACAGGAATAAGCTTATTGAGCTGTTTTTCAAGCTGTTCAACTACATATTCGTCGCCATTTGCAACTATTGTAATTCTTGAAATGTTAGGGTCGTTTGTAACGCCAACTGCGAGAGAGTCAATATTGAAGCCTCTTCTTGAGAAAAGACCTGAAATCTTAGAAAGTACGCCCGCCTGGTTTTCAACAAGTATTGATAAAGTATATAGCATAACAACACCTCTTTAAATCGACGGAGTGTCGGGATGAACATTGCAAACCAAGATAAACGGCTTATCTGAGTCAACAATCTTGTTTATAATTTCTTCTGCTTCCTCGTTTGAGCTTACCATAGCGTGGTCAATGCCGTATGCTTCTGCAAGCTTAATAAAATCAGGGTCACCATTGAGGATAGTAGCACTGTGTCTGCTTCCGTAATAATTATCCTGAAGCTCACGCACCATACCAAGACGCTGATTTCTCATAATAATAATCTTGATGTTAAGATTATTTCCTGCAATAGTTGCAAGCTCATTGAGACCCATCTGGAAGCTACCGTCACCGCATACTACAATTACATCACGTGATGGTCTTGCAAACTTTGCACCGACAGCCGCAGGGATTGAGTAACCCATTGTACCCATACCGCCTGTTGTAAGGAATCTGCCCTCACGGATACGGAAATTGTTTGCACACCAGATCTGATTCTGTCCTACGTCTGCAACAAGGATTGCCTTTGAACGGAACATTGAGCTGAGTTTTCCGATAAGTGTACGAGGCTCAACAAAGCCTTCAAACTTAGGAGGAACTCTGAAAAGCTCCTGTCTCCAATTCTTAACGGTATCGCTCCACTCCTGTGAAACCTGATAATCTCCGATTTCTTCGTTGAGCATTTTAATAACATTTTTCATATCGCCTACAATCGGAATTGATGTTTTTACGTTCTTTCCGATTTCTGCAGGGTCAATATCAATGTGGATAACTGTAGTTTTCTTTGTCATCTGACCGGGTCTTGCTACAGCTCTGTCACCAAGTCTTGCACCGCATACAATCACAAGGTCTGCTTCATTCAACGCACGGTTAGCAACAGCCTTACCGTGTGTACCGAGCATACCAAGATACAACTCGTGTTCAGATGGCATTACACCAATACCCATCATTGTTGAAATTACAGGGATACCTGTTTTTTCAGCAAAGCTCTGGAATTTTGGCTTGATACCTGATGTCAACACACCACCGCCCGATACGATTACAGGACGCTTACATTCTTTGATAGCCTCAATTGCACGCTTAACCTGAACTGAATGACCCTTAGTGTTTGGCTTGTAGCCCATAATATTAACACTGTCAGGATATTCAAAGCTTTCAATTTCATTCTGCTGAATATCAATAGGAATATCAATAAGCACAGGACCGGGTCTGCCGGTCTTTGCTATATGAAAAGCTTCTTTAAAAATTCGTGGTAAATCCTCAGTTTTGCTAACAAGATAGCTGTGCTTTACAAAAGGCTCACACGCACCTGTGATATCTGCCTCCTGAAAAACGTCACGTCCGAGCAAATCACTTCTTACCTGTCCTGTAATTGCAATCATAGGGATTGAATCAGTATAGGCGGTTGCAATACCTGTGATAAGGTTTGTTGCTCCCGGACCTGAGGTTGCTACACATACACCCGGAATATCACTACATCTTGCATATCCGCTTGCCGCATGAGCAGCATTCTGCTCCTGACGAACAAGAATATGCTTAATTGATGAATCGTAAAGTGAATCGTAAAAAGGGCAAATAGCTGCACCCGGATAACCGAAGACAACCGAAACACCCTCGGCTTCAAGACATTTTACCATTATATCGGCACCGTTAATCATTGCTTTTGCACTCCTGTCCTTTTTATTTTAGTCGAAGCTAAAACTTCGCTTATCCATCATTATACAATAAAACTTTAGAAAAGTAAAGGGAGATAATGCACTTATAGCAACTTTTTTAACGTAAAATGGCTCAATTTTGTCAATTTATTATCTGATTGTCAAATATTAAAAAATCCCAGCATATTTCAGAAATATTTTCCGGTAAAATCCCTTAATGCACTCTTATATTCTTCCGTATCTATATAATAAGACTCAGCGTGGTCTGCTCCCCTGATAAGCAAAAATTTCTTTTCGCCTGCACAGGCTTTATAATTTTTTTCAGTCATCCACATCGGTACAAAATCATCAAGTTCTCCGTGAATAAACAGAGCAGGTATTTTTATATTTTTCAATACATCAACCGTATTTATATCACCAAATCCGTACCCTGCACGCTTTCGGGTCATCGTTTCCGTTATCAGCATTAATGGAAATTTTGGAATATGATAATCTCTCTTTAAAATATGAGAAAAAATTTCATACACACTTGTAAAACCACAATCTGCAACTATTCCCTTTACATTTAAAGGAAAACCGAATCCTCCTGACATAAGCACGGTTGCGGCACCCATTGAAATCCCGTGAAGAAGAATCTTACTGTTCTCCCCTGTTCTTTTTATGATGTACTTTATCCAATTGATTGCATCAAATCTGTCAAGAACACCGAAGCCTATATATTTTCCTTCACTTTTGCCGTGAGCTCTCATATCAACCATAAGAACATTGAAGTTGTTCTTATGATAAAATACAGCAAGAGATGCAAAGTCATCTACAGCGTTTCCTGTATAGCCATGAAAACATATCACTGATTTGTTGCTTTCACCTTTACTTTTCAGATATGTTCCGTGAAGAGTCAAGCCGTCAAATGATTTAATATTCACCGATTCAATATCCTGTTCGCTCAACCATACTTTGTTATTTATTATAACTTTACGATGCATAAAAGAATTTATATCTGCATAAAGACTGTCTTTATCAGACGAAACCTTTCTTCTTGCTATTACAGCTCTGAAAAAGTATTCTGCGACAACGAAGGATATAATAATATAAATAATAACAGCAATAAAAATTAAAATAAATAAGATACGCATTTCCTCACCTCAAAGAAAAACACAAAATTATATCTTATATATTATGCCCTGAAGCAACGTATGGTTGCATACAATATGAACGGATATTCGTATATAAATCTTAACTTATATATAAGACCGTAAGTATTAATTCACCATAAAGCAAAAAACGCTCCCACATTGATATGGAAGCGTTAATTACACAATTTTTATTATATTATTTTACAAAGCAGC
>JAXJTT010000091.1:0-20786 GCA_036309445.1 Ruminococcus sp.
ATTTCAGTTGTACCAAATTTACGGTTCAATTCTGTTCCTGTATAACGCTTCAATTCTACCAGATATTTATCCCACAATTCTTTCATTGAATATTTATCCAATAACGAGATTTTAAGGTTTTTATCTTTTATGATAGCTGATAAATTATCATACGTAATATACATTCCAATGTCATGAAGAATTGCAGATATCAAATACATTCCTAATGCCTTTGGTGTTATTGTATTTAAAGTAACATCGGGTATAAGTTTATCTGAAATCTTTAATACATGATTAATATGCTTTACACCATGGTCAGTGTATTCTTCAAAAAAGTAAGGTCCTTTTGAAAAAATATCTTTTACGTTATCTATCACATTCACAACATTAGAATCCCAAGTTTTTTCTTCTTTTAATTTTTTTGATAATCTTTCAGGAATTTCAATTGACATTATACTTCCCCCTTTAAATAGTTATTTGACATAAACTTTCACTTAAATATATTGTATAGCAAAATCAACCAATTTGCAACAAATCAAAACTAAAAAATATGCATTTTTTCAACAACATAAAAAAGACGGATACCGACAAAACCGGTATCCGTCCTTGCTTTTTATTTTATGCTGTTCTTACGTTTATCAAGATAATTTTGCAGGATTATTGTAGCCGCAACCTCATCAACCACGTTTTTACGCTTTTTTCCTCTGGTATTTGTGTCATTGAGAAAATTATGTGCGGTTATGGTTGTACCTCGTTCGTCCTGCATTTCAACTGCAAGACCTGTACGCTCGGAAATTTTTGCGGCAATTTCTCTTGCGTTTTTCGCACTCTCGCCCTCTGAACCGTCCATATTTTTAGGAAGTCCCACAACAACAAGCTCTGCTTTTGTTTCTTTAAGAGTGTCGCATATTTTCTGCAAAAGCTTTTCGGGAGATTTTTCAAATATCACGGTATAAGGCGATGCAAGAAATTCCATTTTGTCGCACACAGCAATTCCTGTGCGTGCCTTTCCAAGGTCAACGGATGCAATTATCATAGGTTGGGTTCCTTTCTTGAATTTTAGAAATAATACAAATTCGTAGTACAACTACCCAAGTTCCCAAAATTCATAAAAATAATTATCGGGAATAAAACACTTCTCATAAAACAAAGTTATATTCTCGAATTGCGGGCGGTGTCACACCACTCACCATGGCTTTATAGTACCGGTAAGCTCAGTAACACTCTTATAGCCGTTTTTATCAAGATATTCATTCATTCCCTCTGCAATCTTAATCGGAGCATAAGGGTCTGAGAAAAAGACTGTGCCAATCTGTAATGCAGAAGCACCTGCAATCATCATTTCCACGGCATCCTGCCAGCTTGAAATACCGCCCATACCGATAATAGGAATTTTAACCGCATTTGCAACCTGCCATACCATTCTGACAGCTACAGGGAAAACTGCAGGACCACTCATACCGCCTGTGTTGTTGCGGATAATAGGTCTTTTGCTGTTGATGTCAATCCTCATACCTGTGAGTGTGTTTATCATCGAAATAACATCTGCACCGTTTGCCTCAGCTGACTTTGCAATCTCCGCAATGTCTGTAACATTAGGGCTGAGCTTTACGATAAGAGGCTTTGTGCAATATTTTCTTACTGCGGCTGTGATTGCACCTACAGACTCACAGCTTGTACCAAACTGCACACCACCGCTTTTTACGTTAGGGCAGGAAATATTCATCTCTATCATATCAACATCAGTTGCAGAAAGCTTTTCAGCCATACTGCAATACTCCTCAGGAGTGTTACCTGCGATATTTGCAATTACAACTGTATTCTGCTGTTTAAGCCACGGCAAATCTTCCTCAATGAATACGTCAACGCCCGGATTCTGCAAGCCTACTGCATTGAGAATACCTGATGGTGTCTCTGCAATTCTAGGAGCAGGGTTGCCATCACGTCTTTTAAGGGTGATACCCTTGCAGGAAATTCCGCCAAGCTTTTCAAGCGGATAAAACTCGCCGTACTCTCTGCCAAAACCAAATGTGCCTGAAGCGGCTATAAGTGGATTGCTAAACTTCACACCAGCAATTTTTACAGATAAATCAGCCATTAAAATACAACCTCCTCAGCATTGAATACAGGACCGTTTTTGCAAACGTGCTGCATAATTTCTTCGCCGTTTTTTCTCACCTTAACGGCACACACAAGGCAAGCACCTACACCGCAAGCCATTCTTTCTTCAAGTGACACCTGACAAGGCTTTCCTGCCTCGGCACAAACCTGAGCAATCGCCTTGAGCATAGGAGTAGGACCGCAAGCACAAACCTCGTCTACCTCTGCGATTCTCTCCTTTAAAACATCAGTTACAAATCCGTGCACACCTGCACTGCCGTCATCTGTTGTGAGAACAAGCTCCGCACCTGCTTTTTTGAAATCATCCTGAAGAATAATAAGGTCTTTATTTCTGAAACCTGTGATAACAAGCGGATTTTCAGTCTGTTTTGCTGTGTAAAGCATTGGTGGAACACCGATACCGCCACCGATAAGACAATAACGCTTGCCTTTTTCAATATTAAATCCATTACCCAAAGGTGCAAGAATGTCTACGCTCTCGCCCTTTTTCATTTTTGAGATAATCTGTGTACCCTCACCCTTAACCTGATACACAAGTCTTAAAACACCGTTTTCGCTGTCGCACACGGAAATTGGTCTGCGAAGGGTCTTTCCGGGTACATAAACGTGTGCAAACTGACCACATTTAGCAAGCGGTGCAAGCTCGTCATTCTTAACACGCAAGTCAAAAATGCCGTCTGCGATTTCTTCGTTTGATAAAAGCTCAAACTGTTTTACATCATACTTCATAGCTTTGTCTCTCCTTATACATAACTGAGGTTTAAAGTTACAACCCTCAGAACTTCTTTTTGGTAAACTTTACATTCTGTTGTGTCAATTTCAAGACCATAATCATTCATATCGTTTGCATAATCAAAATATTCAACAACATATCCCTCGTCAATCAGCTTATAGCAAGTTTCATCATAATCAAGACTTTCGTCAATAACTATACTGAAAATTTCTTTACGCTCAGACATTGCATCATCAACAAGATTCTGGGCAATAATAATGTCGTTGTCATAGTCAAAATCTGTCAGCACAGGACAACTTTTAACATAATAATTATACTCAGTGGCGGTACATTCAGGCAAAAAAAGATTACCTCGAATATATGAATCAGTAAGATATACTTCATCTGTTATTTCATCAAATGTTACATCTGCTTTATGGTCAGCATACATCTGACTGTCAGTAAGATTAAGATAGTCGTTGACACAAGCAGGAGTGTCATTATCGTTCCAGGTTACATCAACCTGATACCACTCTCCGTCCAGCTTAACACAATTCCACTCGTGACCGACTTCATCTGCAACACCTGCAATACTAACACAGTCAAGCCCCATTCTGTTACACAAAATCTGAAAAGCTCTGGAATAACCTTCACACACAGCTTTGCCGTCAACAATTGCACCGTATGCATCATTTTCGTGTGCTATAACAGTATGGTCGCCTGCCGCCTCTTCATCATAAACACAGTTATCTACAAGATAATTATTTGCATAAAGCTCTCTTTCGTATTCAGATGAATACATCGGAGCATCTTTCAAAATTTCATCTAACGCAGTGTTAAATTTCTTTTTTTCTTCAATGAGAGCTTTTTCTTTAGTAGTAAATTCATAGGTCAGATATGTAGTACCATCATAATCATAATAAGAAAATGTATTTTTAAGCCAGAAAACCTCCGGATGATCATTTTTGTAGGCTATAAGTGCCTGATGCATCTCTTTTTCAGTAAGTTTCCTAATACATTGTATTTCCACAGGCTTATTCTGAGAAGCCATACCATCTATCTGTAAGTAAAGATTTTTTACTGCTTCATCTTCAATATTTTCATAACTGAAAGACGTTTCAACCGCTTCCGCACTAATCGGATTTGTTGCAGGCTGGGTTTCGTTATTTTCTGTATATGTCTTAAAAAACAAATCTTCCAAAAAAGAACAACCACTGAGTGGCACACATAAAACAGCCGTAACCATCGTAATGCTGACCACGGATACCATATTCTTTTTTATATATTTAAAATTCAAAGTCATCATCCTGTTAATAAGTATACAATAATTTTACTTTATTTTCTTATTTAAGTCAATTGCAATTTATACAACTTTGTGATATTATATCTGTTAGCAACAAAACTCATATGTTGCCTGTCTGTTCGCAAAATCCAGACAATAAAAAAACACTACGGAGGAATTTAATATGGCAAAAAAATCAACGCACTTTATCGTGCAAGCCGGACTCATTGCAGCTCTTTATGCTGCTCTCACTTTATTGCAGAATACACTTCTGCCGGGATCAACTTCGGCAGCTGTGCAGTTTCGTGTTGCAGAGGTTCTGACAATTCTCGCACTCTACACACCTGCGGCAATCCCCGGACTGACACTCGGATGTGTTATCGCAAACATCAGCTCATTGTCAGTACTCGGACCATGGGATATGATTTTCGGGTCACTTGCATCACTTTTAGCAGCTGTGCTAATCTATCTGCTAAGAAATGTCCGATTTTTCTCACTACCCGTTCTTGCAGCCTTAATGCCTGCTCTGGCAAACGGTATACTTGTCGGGCTTGAAATTGACATTTTAGATGGTGGATTTGAACTTCTGAGTTTTCTTACATTCGGCGGTTGTGTCGCACTTGGAGAATTAGGGGTTTTGCTTATTCTCGGATTACCTTTTACAAGAATAATAGAAAAAACTCAGCTTGATAAAAACATACTCTCACTTAAATAATATAATAATATCAACAACAAGCCTCCCTCGGAATTTCTGAGGGAGGTTATTTTCTATGAATGTAATCGCATAAAAATCACAGAAAACAAAATAAAGGGCTGACTCAAAGAGTCAGCCCTAAGCGATTATTCAATTATTATAAGCAATAATTAGAACATCTCTCTCTTGCGAACAACAAACATAACGCCTGTTGAAGCAACGAGAAGTGTGAGGATTACAACTGCGAGTGAAGCATCACCTGTAGCAACTGCACCATTGTTTGTGCCGCTGTTGCCGCCGTTTGGTGTGTCAGCAGTTGAACCGCCGTTAACTGTAGCACCTGTAGCAGATGTAGCATCTGTAGCAGGAGCCTTTGTAGCCTCAGTAGCCTTTGTAGCCTCAGTAGCCTTTGTAGCTTCTGTTGTAGTTGGCTCTGTTGGAGCTGGCTCTGTTGGAGCTACGAATGTTGAAGCTGTGAGCTCTGTCTTCTTTGTAGGCTCAGCAACGCCTTCAACTTCCTGAACTTCGTACTGTGAAGCATAGTACTTGATTGATTCCTGAGCTACCTGGAATGTATCAGGATCAGCATCACCGATTGAAAGAACTCTTACCTGAAGGTCGATTGTTGTCTCGCCCTCGCCGATTACATCAAATGTAACCTGAACGAATGGCTTCTCATCTGTAACCTTATACATAGCAAGGCTAGAAGCGTTGCAGTTGATTTCACCAGGAATCTTTGTGTTGAATACAGCACCTGTTGTAACCTGTGGCATAATTGACCAGCCAGCATCTGTTGAGTTCTTTTCTCTGTTGAAGCTTAATACAGCTGGATCATATGTGAGGTACCACTCTGTGTTTACCATCTTCTTAGCAAGACCGAGTGTGTAAGTAACTGTAACTTCCTTTGTCTCTTCGTTGTACTCAGCAGTAGCTTCTGGGAAGAAGTTAGATGTTGCGTTAACTGTGAGAGGAGCAACTACAGGAGCAGCAGTTGTAGCTTCTGTTGTTGGCTCAGTAGCAGCTGTTGTAGCCTCTGTTGTAGGCTCTGTTGTCTCGCCGCCTGTTACGCCATTCTGCTTGTCAGCAATAGCTTCATCAATTGTCTTGTAGCAGCCTGAGTATACAGCACCCTCGCCCTTTGTTGGAGCGTAGCCGTACTCGCCGTTACCATAGTAGTAGTACCACTCACCCTTACATGTCTGCTTCTGGTTGAGAGGGTTGATGTCGATCTTGTTAGAGTCGATAACGTAGATCATGTTATCGAAGTTAGCAACGCCTTCTGGATAAAGGTCGCTATCACCAGGAATACCATCGTACTCTGGGAAGTAAGCCCATGTGCCTACTTCTTCGTCTTCCTGTGGGCCAGCTGTGATATCAGTTGTCTGAGCAGCCTTTGTGTAGATTGGAGCTGAAGAATCTTCGCCGCCATCTACGAAGTTGTTGAAGATAACCTTAACAACGTCTGTAGGACAATCGATGTAGTAGATGTTCTCGAACTCAGAAACCTGAGCCTTGTACATCTCCTGCCATGATGGACAAGCATCTGTGCCTTCCCACCAATAAGCACCAGCAGTTGTAGTGAACTCATTGTACCAGTTATCAGGCATATAGAAATAGTATCTATATGTTTCTGTGCCAGCAGAAGGTACGTATCTGCCGTTGTCGTCGATGTCAGCAGAAACGCTTACTGAAGCAACGCCAACCATTGATACAGAAAGCATAGCCGCTAAACAAAGACTAATGATTTTCTTGGACATTAGAAATTTCCTCCTATAAAATTTTTTCCGAAATTATCGGTATAACAATTATAGTATAAAAGGGTAAAAAAATCAAGGTGTTTTTTAAAAAAACAAGTCGATTTCAACCGTTATATTATACAAATATCATTTGTTTTTTCAGTCTTTTTTATATTCAGTATTTTTTTCAATGTTTTTTTACATTGATTTTTAATCAGTTTAATTATTAGAACTTCTGCCCTTGAGTACTAAAACAACACCAATAAGCATAACCAGAAGAACTACACCTGCAATAATAATATATGTTGTCGGAGTAGCTTGTGATTCGTCATTTGGTGTTGAGACACTGGCTCCGGCTGGAAGCATTGTAGCTTTTTCACCCTTATGTGCCTGATGGTCGTCTTTATTAGGAGAGTTTTCCTCGCCCATACCATCAATGTAATTTATAAAATCACCCTGATGTTCAGCGATTACCTCATCACTGCCGTTTACAATCGGTGTTTTCTCGCTTACAACCACCTGCTCATCCTTAACTAAATCATATGTAAGCTTGTAAGATTTAAGGGTTTCTGTGTTGTTACCATACATCTCTCTTATAAAGTATGTAATATCAGTGTTACCATCTTTTAACACCGTAAAATCCATTGAAATAATTTTGCTTCTTGAAGAAAAATCTGCAAGCTCGGAAATATTTGTCCAGTTGAATGTCATATATCCTTCAAGATTTGCATTATAGATTGCTCCGTTGAACTGGTCAAATGAAACTGATTGCGGGTCAATTTCAAGATACTCCTGATCGTAGAATACATACATCTGAATACCGAGTACACCCTCTGTGCAGTCTGACATATACATAGAATATGTAAATTTGTCACCTACATTTGCATCTAATTCTCCGTTGATTTTCGTTCCCCCTGCTGCATTAACAGTTACAAAAGATAACATACACAATACAGCCGCAAGCACTGCCGAAATTTTTTTGATTAAGCGAAACATAAAACCATTCCTTCTTACAAGATAATTACGATTCTCAGCTACAACTACATTTGTAACTATTATTGTTTTATTATAACCCATATTTCTATGAATATCAACATAATTTAGTTACGAATAATGCCTTTTAATCAATTTTCAAAAAAATATTCCAATGCAAAAAAATACAGACAAAACAAAACAGACCGCTGGCAAACGGTCTGTTCTGTATTGTGTGTTTTATGAAAATGAAGTCCGCCGTCGGACACATTTCAACTATTTTACTGATAAATCGCACAGCTTTATCTCTTAGTTTATTATACTGATTTTAAGGCTAAATTCAAGGTATAATGCGGCTTTTTGTCATATGTGTAAATCGAATAGTTGTTTTAAACAAAAACTTCAACTTGCTTTTGTGTATCATTTTTTGGCATTTTTGAATTTTTTGAATATTTACAACAAAAAATTCAGGATAACACCTTGATTTATTGAAAATAAAAACACCGCATATAAAATGCGGTGTCTAAACGCTTTTGATTAGTCAGCTGAATAAGGAAGTAATGCAAGGTGACGAGCACGCTTGATTGCTACTGTGATTTCACGCTGATGTCTAGCACAAGTGCCTGTTACACGACGAGGAAGGATCTTGCCTCTCTCTGACATATAACGACGGAGACGAGCGATATCCTTGTAATCGATATGCTCAACCTTGTCAACGCAGAAGCCGCAAACTTTCTTGCGAGCCTTTCTGCCACGGTTCATTGGTCTTTCTGCCATGGTGAACTCTCCTTTCGTGGAATTATATGAATAATTCAGTTAAATTTAAAATGGTAAATCATCATCAAGTGGCATATCCTGGAAATCAGAATTTGAACCACTCTGATATGACTCAACAGGAGCCGGTGCCTGCTGATATGATGGAGCCTTATATGACGGAGCTGCTCCGTATGACTGGCCTCCATAGGGCTGGTTATATGAACCTGAGTTGTTTTCACGGCGTTCACCTGTGAAAGAAACATTATCTGCAACAACCTCAACAACAGAACGATTAGTACCATCCTTAGCCTGATAAGTACGGCTCTGGAGCTGTCCGTCAACAGCTATGAGAGAACCTTTGCCAAAATAACGGCAAACAAACTCTGCAGTACTTCTCCAGCATACAATGTTAAAGAAATCTGCCTTGCGTTCCTCTCCGCTTTTAACGTAAGAACGGTCAACTGCGATACTAAAGCTTGTAACACTTACGCCTGCCGGAGTTGTCTTTAACTCAGGGTCAGAAACAAGTCTACCCATTAAAATTACTCTGTTAAGCATTTTTAACCCTTTCGTGTTCAGGAATAAATCCCTACAATTAATTCATTCGATTATTCTTCGTCTTTCTTAATGATGAGTGAACGGATAACGCCTTCTGTAATCTTGAAGATACGGTCGAGCTCTGCTGGGAACTCAGCTGTGCTTTCAAAATCAAAAAGAACGTAATAGCCTTCGCTCTCCTTGTTGATGAGGTAAGCAAGCTTTCTCTTGCCCCATTCGTCAACATTCTTCAAAGTGGCATTCTTCTCGATGAGAGTCTTGAACTTCTCAACAATCTTCTGAACGTTCTCTTCACCGTTCTTGAGAGAAACAACCATTACTGTCTCGTAATTTGCTGTAACTGCCATTATATTGCACCTCCTTCTGGACATTATGGCGGCTTTCTGCCGCAAGGATTGTTATACTTTCGCATAACATATAGATTATATCACATTTTCAGCTTTTGTCAATTGTATTTACAACTTTTTCCGTCAATAAATTTAAATGCTGTTTAAGGATTTCTTAATAATTTTAATCGTATAATCTGGATTGTTACAAAAAACACAGTCTACTTGATTATCTACATTTATAATCTTTTCAAACAATCTTATAGCATTTTTTTGTTTTTTAATATTGACATATAATTTTTATAATGTTATTATTAATGCAAATGGCTGTAATAGCTGAATTTTTTGTCAAAACGGAGGAAAATTATGTTTAAAAAGCTGACATCTATTATTTTATGTGCTTTGCTTGCTTCTACTACAGTAGTATCTGCATTTGCAACTGAGCAAACAGGCAACGGAATTAACACATTCTATTCGCCATACTCTATGTATCATGCTGATAAGATCACTCACCCTGAAGCAGGAACTATGACAAACGACGGTATCGTTGACTATCTCGGTAATGGTGTATTAACTGACACCCCAACCGAAGATTCTAAGGGCGACCGTGCACAGAGCTACTCATGGTCTGCTATAGGCTACGGTGATTATATGTACATAGGTACCTGTGCAGGTGCTATGACTCAGACTCTTTCATTTATGGGTTCTGTTCTCGGTCACAATTTCGATCAGGAAACTATGACTGCTACTTTAGACGCTATGTTCAACGGTTCTTTCTACAGCAGGGAAGAAGACGGCGGCGACCCTAAGGGCGTACTTCTTAAGCTTAACACAAAGACCGGCGAAGTTAAGCTTATTATGTCAAAAGCTACCACAGCAACAAACTGTAACCTTAGAAATGCTGTTGAGTTTAATGGATACCTCTACTTCTGTGGTTCAGTAAATGGTATTCCAAGCGTTTATAAGATTGACCCTAACACAGACGAATTTGAATGTGTTTATCAGAGCCTCAGCCTTGGCGATTTCGCATTAGCTCACAAAGAAGGCATTAGCGTAGGCGTGCGTGGTATGTGCGTATTTAATGACCAGCTTGTTGTAAGCATGGTTGGTCTTGAAGGTGCTTATATCTGTGCAACATCAACACCTTGGGACAAGGACTCCTTTAAGGTTGTAGCTGATATGGAAGATCTTTTCAACTATCCGGCATACCGCTACTATGACAGTATCTATGGTGGCTCAGTATGGGATATGGTTGAATATAACGACGCTCTCTACGTTTCACTCTGCACAGGTACCCCTGACAATAAGCCGGACGACAATTCTATGCAATCTTTTGCTCTCGTTAGAGCTGACGTCGACGAAAACGGTGAATGGGTGTGGACATCTGTTGTAGGTGACACTGAAACACACGGCTCAAAATACACTTATGGTATCAACCCTAACCGTACAAGAAGTGGTGCTGCAAACCTTTATGTATTCGACGATTATCTCTACATCGGTGAATATAACGATGAGCAGATTGCTCTTGAGGATATTCTTTTCAGCAGAAACTGTGATTTCGTTAACGCAAACCTTGAGCAGTCTGTAAACCTCTATCGTATGGATAAAAACGAAGATGTTGAACTTGTTGTTGGTGATGCTGACGAAATGTTCCCTGAGGGAAGTCTCACAGGTATAGGTTCCGGCTTCGACAGACACGAAAACCAGTACATCTGGAGAATGCAGGAATTTAACGGCAAGCTTTATATCGGTACTTTTGATACAAGTAGCTTACTCCAGCCTATCGGACAGTTCACAAACGGTGATTTACTTAAGATGAGCAAAGAAGAGTGGAAGAGCCAGATTAACTACCTCAAAGAACTTATCGCAATCATCAAGAGCAAGCAGGAAACACCGGCTGAACCAACAGCTCTTGCTGACCTTGACAGCAGACTCACAACTGAACAGAAAGTTGAAATGATTTCAGTTGTAAATAATGATGACGTAATCGAATCTGTTGATGATGCAACTTTAGAAGAAGCAGAAAAAATTGCTGAAGCTCTTAAGGAACTCGCTTCACAGCTTAATGGTGATATGAGTGAAGATTTCGTAGCTGATTACAGCGAAATTCTTGCAGCACTTGAAGAACTGAAAGCTGAACTTCCACCTGAAATGCTTGTTTCATTCCAGTGTTTAGTATCATCAGAAAATCTTTATAATATGGGTACAATCCTTAAGTGTGCAGGCTACCTTGCAAGAGCTGAAAGAGGCTTTGACCTTTATACACTCGACTCAGAACTCAATGTTGAAACAATCACTATTGATGGTTTTGGCGATCCATACAACCACGGTTGCCGTGTATTTGCTGTAACAAACAATGGTCTTTCTATCGGTACTGCTAATCCATTCTACGGAACACAGGTATGGAACCTCTACGAAGACAATTACTTAAAATATGACATTAACCTTGATGGTGTTGAAGATGTTAATGACGTAACTTATCTCCAGATGGCTCTCGCAGGATATTTTGATTTACCTGATGATTTTGAATCATATGCTGATGTGAACTATGATGGTGTAGTTGACGTTTCAGACGTTACAGAAACACAGATGTATCTTGCAGGCTACGACCTTTAATATTTAATATCAATTCAAAACTATGAAAAAGAACCTCGACCAATAGGTCGAGGTTCTTTGCATATCACTTCATCTTATAAAAAGGAGGTACTCTTTTCGAGTACCTCCTGATTTAACATTATAAACTTAATTATTTGAGATATGTTAAGCCTGTTTCGCCAATTGCTCCGTCAATGCCTGTGAAGCCTGAACCGCAAGCTACATAAACTCTCATATTTGCCTTACCAACATTTGATACAGAAAGTGTACCGTTAGTAACATTCTGAACATCACCTGTTACAGCATCAACATACTTACCGTTAGGGATATTCTTAAATGTTGCTCCACCTGAAATTGTTACAAGTGCAAGGCTGTCAACACCTTCAGCAGCATCTGTATAACGACGGATATAAGCCATATTGCCGCTTACATAGTTGCTCTCTGTTGTGTACTGACCCTTCTGAAGTGCAGGAACTGCTCTTCTGATTGCATTAAGCTTTGAAATGTGCTTTGAAAGTGGGCTTGCAAGTGTTTCAGCTACCTTACCGCTTGCAGTAAACTCACTGAAATCTGTTGCATTGACATTACCTTCAAGATAATCACCAAAGTATGCACGACCGGTTGTTGAAAGAGGAGCATTAGGACCAACGTCGATAACTGCACCCTTCATAAATTCAACCTCTGAACCATAGTAAACACAAGGAATACCACGGAATGTAAACATAAGGTTAAGGTTTTCAGCCCAAGTCTGAGTACCACCTGCAAAACGGTTTTTCTCATCAGGGCTTTCAGGAGCGTAGTCGTGTGAATCAACATACATTACGTTGTATGTCGCATCGTTGTAGTATTTATCGCCACCCTTAGCAACACCAAACGCACTGCTTGCGTTACCAAAGAGTCTGTGCATCTGGAAGTCGATTGCCTCCATACCTGAAGCCTTAGATCTGTCAGGTGCGTGGTATGTAATACCGTTAAGGAATGCGTTTGTTGAAGTTGGCTCATCAGCAGGGCTATCCTCTTCGAGATAATGCTCAAATACAATGTTCATATTCTCGTTGATTTCTTCTGCAGATGTACCCCAGTTCCACTGGTCTGCCCACTTGCTGTTTGACTCTTTCCATGTATAGTATGGTGAAGACTCCTCAGCGTGGTCACGATACCAAACTCTTGTATAACGTGTGCAGATTTCGCCGAACATAAGGAAGTTTGGTTTGCCGGAAGCAGCCGCATTTGACATAAGCTGCTCATTGAACATCAGGTTGAGAACAACTCTTGGGATGTGACGTACAGTATCTACACGGAAACCGTCAACACCCATTTCGATGTAATCTGAATACTTATCTACTACATATTCAGCTACAGCAGGGTTCTCTGTGTTGAGGTCAACGCAGTCACCTGCAATCTGACAGAATTTACAGGTCCAGTCATCCCAGTTAAGACTCTGGAAATAACCTGAATGATAGTAGTTATGCTCATTGTAAAGGTCATGCTGTGAAATCTTGAGCATATCATAATCTGTTTCACCAGGCAAGTTACCTGTTGAGTTGCCCTGTTCAGATGTGTATGCTGTGTTTTTCATCATCAAAAGTCTCTGCTGATACTGAACCGCGCCCTTCTGAGCGTAATATTCTTCAGGTGATGAAAGACCGAATGCATCAAGCAAATAGTCAGTAGGCACCATTGAAGCCTCAATGTCTGCAAGATCCTGAGAATAATCTCTTTCAAAGATAGGACAGAAGAATGATTCACCGAAGTTTCCTGTATGCTGGAATACTACGTCCTGAATAATCTTCATATCCTTCTGGTGAGCTGCGTCAATAAGATCTTTGAAAGTTGCACCATCACTTTCGTAACGTGAGTCAACTGAACCAAAGTCCATAGCATGATAGCCGTGATAGTCATAGCCCGAAGCATTTGTTACAACAGGAGTTATCCAGATTGCAGAGAAGCCGAGAGCTTTGATATAATCGAGCTTATCAATAAGTCCCTGAAAATCGCCACGCCATGCAGGGTCGGAGTCAGGGTTATTTGCTTGTGTATCATCCCAGCAGTGAACATTGTTACCTGTTTCGCCATCATAGAAACGAGTTGTCATTACAAAGTAGAGGGTTTCCTCACGCATATCGTTTGAAGATGTAGGGATAACCTCATCAGGATTGAAAGCAGTCCATCTGTTGTTTCTGTACCACCATTCACCGGTTGTACGGGTCAATTCTTTTGAATATTGTTTACCCTCAGCGTCTGTAAAGATCATATTTACCTTAGTAATATCTTTACAGGTATAATCATACCAACCGTTACCGGTAGTAGTCATTTTTTCGCCGGGATATGAGTCTGACATTGCACTGTTTGTAGGAAGTGAATTCCATAAATAAACGTATGGCTGTGCAAGATCCTCATTCTGATAATGGATTGTAATTCCGCTTTCATCGGCTGAAGCAGCCACTTCCTCGGCGGTCTGCTCAGCTGCGTTTACTGTCATTATTCCTGCGGATATTACAAGCATCAATACTAGGACAAAAGCACAAAACTTTTTAATCTTTGTCATAAATTACCTCGATTAAACTTCAATACCTACGAGCATGTACTGTAAGTATGTTGCATCAACTACGTCAAGAACACCGTCTTCGCAGATGTCACCTGTCTCAAGTGTTACGTTAACACCTGTGTATCTTGCAAGAGCCATCTGGAGATATGTTACGTCGTTTACGTTGATAGTGCCGTCACCGTTTGTATCACCCTTTTTACCAACAACTATTGTTGATGATGAAGGAGTTGTTGTCTCAGTAATAGGCTGAGTTGATGTAGGCTGGATTGGACCGTTCTTAGAAGCTGTGTATGTGTATACTTTGTTAGCTCTTGAGTTATCAGAACCCTCAACAAATACTTCTACAGTATATGTACCATCACTGCTAGGAGTAAAGTTGTAAGTATCATTAAGTGTATAGTAAGCTGTGTTCTTACCGTTGCTTGGGTCTGTTACTACATACTTATAGAAGAGAAGGTTTGTACCTGTCTTACCGCCACCAGCTTTAACACTTAATGTTAAAGGTGTGCCTGTCTTAATTGTGTTGAGGTTGTATGGGAATACGCTCTTGATTACAGGCTTAACAAGTGAAGAATCATCTGCAACTGTGAGTGTGAGTGTACGCTCGTTTGTGTTACCTTCTGAATCCTTATATTCGCACTTAACTGTGTATGTACCTGTAGCTGTTGGACTCCAGATACCAGCACTTGCAGGGCTGTAATCTGAAACAACAGTTGTAACACCGTTACCTATTACTGTAATCTTGTAGCTTAATGCTGCACCTGAGTTGCTGCTTGCAACTGTTGAGATAGCTACGTCTGTACCTACATAGATATCAGTAGCAGGATCAGCTGTGAAAGATGAAACTCTGATTGCACTTGTGTCATAAACTTCCCAAGTGTTCTTAACGTTGTTATAAACGTAACCATCATGACCGGCAGTTGTAAGGTCAGCTGTCTTACCGCTGTCGTTACCAATTGTGAAGATAACGCCTGTATACTGCTTATCAGATGTGTATGAGAAAATGCCATCGCCAAGGTCTGTCATAGCAACGCCAGGCCATGTTGCGTTCTGGTCTGTAGAGCTGTTCCACATATAGCAGTAAACCTTTGACCAATTAGCTTCGTTGTTGCAGTATACTGTGATACCATCACCTGAAGGTGTTGTAGGTGTTGTAGGTGTTGTAGGTGTTGTTGGTGTTGTTGGTGTTGTTGGTGCTGTTGGATCAACATTGTAATCTGACCATGTACCTGCACTGAGGTCATAGATTTTGCCGTTACCAGCATAGCTCATATCGCCTGTCTGGTTGCCTGAGCCACTGTTACCGTTGTTGAAAATAATGCTTTTGAAGTCACCTGTAAGAGTGTAAGAATAAACGTCACCCTCAACCTGTGTCATTTTAACGCCCGGCCAAGCTGAGTTATTACCTGAACCATCGGTCCACATATAACAGTGGAGATTACTCCAGCCGTTGTTTGCACGTACATATACTGTGTCGCCTGATGCAGCAGAAACAGCCATAGTACCCACAAAAATTGCCGATACTGCAAGCATAACACAAAGGATTACGCTGAGTATCTTGTGCTTTGTTGTTACCATAATGATTTTCCTCCATATTCATTATAATGGTTTTCTCCGTGGAGCCAGATATTACTCCACAATCTAACATATATATTATACAATTCAGCTCTCGGAAGTTTTTTCTAATTTAGAATTATTTATTTTTTTCGCTTCCAAATTTATACTCTCTGTTTTGTGCATAATAGATAAAAACGGCAGTTTTCTTAAAAAATACTGTCCTATAACCATAATTTAGCCCTTGATTTTATCCCAATATGCCTTAAAAGCCTGCTCATTTTTGTTATCGCCATATTCATAATAAACTCTGTCCTTAATAACATCAGGCAAATACTGCTGAGGCACATAGTGGTTCTGATAATCGTGTGGGTAATTATAGAACTGGCCTTTATTATTATTGTCTTCTCCGTCATAATGCATATTCTGCAACTGTCGTGGTACAGGTCCGTAATTACCTTTCTGCAAATCCTGCATAGCACGGTTTATACCCATATACGCTGAATTTGATTTTGGTGCATTACACACCATAATTACAGCATCGGCTAGAGGTATTCTTGCTTCGGGTAATCCTACTGCCTGAGCCATATCGACACATGATTTTACTATCGGAAGTATCTGCGGATATGCAAGCCCGACATCTTCACACGCACACACCATAAGTCTGCGGCAGGCACTCGGCAAATCACCTGCTTCAAGAAGTCTTGCCAGATAGTGCAGTGCGGCATTTGCATCACTGCCTCGCATACTTTTCTGATAAGCAGAAACTATATCATAATGCTCGTCACCGTCTTTGTCGTAACGTACGGCACTTTTCTGGACAAGCTGGGATATACTTTCCTCTGTAACAATTTTCACTCCGTCAACTTCATCTGCCACAAGCACCGCAAGCTCGACTGCGTTCATCGCTTTTCGGACATCTCCACCGCAACCAACAGCTATCTTTTTTCTGCAAGCCTCTGGGAAATCTATTTTAACACACTGTTCTTCTTCCAGAAATTCAGTAGCTCTTATAACCGCCTTTTCTATCTCATCGGCAGTGACGGATTTAAATTCAAACACCGTACAACGGCTAAGAATTGCGTTATATATATAGAAGTAAGGATTTTCGGTTGTGGAAGCAATCAGAGTAATGGTTCCGTTTTCAATATATTCAAGCAGAGTCTGCTGTTGTTTCTTATTAAAATACTGAATCTCATCAAGATAAAGCAGTATTCCGTTCATACCAGAAAAGGTGTTTACCTGAGAAACAACCTCCTTGATATCAGCAGTTGAGGCGGTTGTGCCGTTGAGCTTTTTCAGTGTACGGTTTGTCTTTCTGGCTATGTAGGTTGCAAGTGTGGTCTTGCCTACTCCTGACGGACCGTAAAATATCAGGTTAGGAATTTCGCCACTTTCGATAATTTTCCTCAAAGGTTTTGACTTGTCAATAAGGTGCTTCTGCCCTACAACATCATCAAGCGACCTTGGTCTTATCCTGTCTGCAAGCGGAGTCCTCATTCTAACGCCTCATTTCATATAAAAATCATATAATAATATAGTACATTTGTTCGTATAGTTTGTCAAGGAAATTTAATCCTCGTGTTTAACGGTAAAACGCAAAAGGGAATGGCAAAACCATTCCCTGTATGATAAAAAAATTTATATCATTCCTAAATCAGTAAGTGCACTTATTACGTATTTAACAACAAACAGTAATACTATTACATATATAATAGGATGAATTTTCTTAGCTTCTTTTGAAGCGATATTTACAACTACATATGAAATAAAACCGAGTGCAAGGCCGTCTGTGATTGAGTAAAAGAAAGGCATACCCACAACTGTCAGGAAACACGGAACTGCAATTTTCATATCGTTCCATTCGATTTCCTTAAGTGCTCCTGCCATCATAACGCCCACCATAATCAACACCGGAGCTGTAGCCGCTGCAGGGATAAAGCCGATAACAGGAGACAAGAAAAGTGACAGAGCAAAGCAAATACCCGTAACCATTGAAGCAAGACCTGTTCTGCCTCCTACAGCGATACCGGAAGTTGACTCAACATAAGTAGTAACTGTAGGTGAACCTATAACAGCACCTGCAGAAGTTGCAATAGCATCAGCAAGCATTGCACGCTCCATTTTCGGTAAATTACCATTTTCGTCGAGATAACCTGCTTTATTAGCCGCACCTATAAGTGTACCGATTGTATCAAACATATTTACAAGTACAAGTGTAATCATAATTGCAATTATTGAAGCAATCGGAGCGGCAAAAAGTTCGCCAAAACCACTGAAAGCAATACCAAACGCTGAAAAATCAAGTGTAGGCAACCAAGACTGAGGCATACTTATGCCCATTTCAATATTAAATCCAAACTGACAGATACAACCAACAACAGAAGTACCTATAATTGAGATAAACAACGAGCCGGGTACTTTTGCAATTACTAAAACTATTGTCAGTAAAAGTCCGAAAACAGCAAGCAAGGTAGTAGGGTTTGCAAATGAGCCCATAGCAATAAGTGAATCTGTTTCTCCTGATGAAAAACCTGCATTATCAAAACCAACAAGAGCAATAAACAAACCGATACCTGCAGAAATAGCTTTTTTAAGATTCAGAGGAATTGCCTTGATTATAGCCTCTCTTGCACCTGTAACAGTGAGAAGAATAAAAAATATACCTGCAAGGAAAACAGCGGCAAGAGACGCAGAAGCCGACAAACCGAACATTCCACACAAGGTATATGAAAATGCGGCAGTAAGTCCGATTCCGGGTGCCTGTGCAAGCGGATAATTTGTCAGCCAGCCAATAAGCCATGTACCGATAGCTGCAGAAATACAGGTAGCAGTCATTACTGCTGTGTTCTGCATATTTGCAGGTGTTCCCTCACCTACCATAGTCGGTGCAAGGAAAATTATATACGCCATTGTAAAAAATGTTGTCAGACCTGCAATAATTTCAGTTTTGAAATTTGTTTTGTTTTCTTTCAATTTAAAGAATTTTTCCATTTTTAAACTCCTTTTTTACATCTATATATTAAGTATCACATTTATTTCCCAAAAAATCAATATAAGTATGAACAACCATACAAAATTTGTAAGTTTACACATATATAAAGCTGTTTTTTTAGCTAACATACAAATCAATGAAGATACATTTTTAAAATTTTTTTAAAATTTAGTGTTGACAAATCAAAAACACACGCTATAATAGTGTTGTGGTTAGTTACTCAACTAACTAACCAAATAACGAAGTCGATTTCATTTTTATGAACAGGGGGTATATATTTGAATATAAATACCGAAAGCGAGAAACCTATCTTCCAGCAGATAAAAGAAGGGATTGAAGATGCCATATTATCAGGAGCATTTCCCGAAGGCTCTCAAATACCCTCAATCACGGAATTTTCCGTGACCTACAAGATAAATCCTGCTACGGCACTAAAGGGAATCAATCTGCTGGTTGACGAAAAAATAGTTTATAAAAAGAGGGGTGTAGGTATGTTTGTGTGCGATGGTGCAACAGAAAAACTTACCGAAAACAGAAAGAATGAATTTTTTGAAAAATACGTTGAATCTCTTGTAAGCGAAGCAAAACGGCTCAAGCTTACTGCTCAGGATATTACAGCAATGATAGAAAGAGGGTTTGAAAAATGAGTATTGAAATAAAAAATGTATCAAAATCTTTTAACAAAATACAGGCACTCAAAGATGTTACTCTTACCTTTGAGGACGGTATGATATACGGCTTACTCGGCAGAAACGGTGCAGGTAAATCCACACTGCTCAATATAATCACAAACAGAATTTTTGCAAGCTCAGGTGAAGTTCTTATTGATGGTGAAAATGCCGAGGACAACGACAACGCAATGTCTAAAGTTTACATAATGAGCGACGCACCACTTTATCCGAAAGATTTCAAAATAAAAGAAATCTTTAAGTGGACTAAAGAATTTTACAAAGATTTCGATTTAGAGCTTGCCGAAAAATACGCTAAAAAGCTCGGTCTTGATACAAACAAAAAAATAAAATCACTCTCAACAGGTTTTGCTTCAATATACAAGCTGGTTATTGCTCTTAGTGTAAATACTCCGTATCTTTTACTTGACGAGCCTGTTCTTGGTCTGGACGCAAATAACCGTGAATTATTTTACAGTCTTTTAATTGAAAAATACGCAGAAGAGCCATTCACCATTATTATCTCAACTCACCTGATTGAAGAAATTTCCTCAATCATTGAACACGCAATCGTAATAGACAATGGTGAGATTCTCATTGATAAATCTCGTGACGAGCTTCTTTCAATGGGCTATGCTGTATCAGGCAAAACAGATGATGTCAATGCATATATAGCTGACAAAGAAGTAATTGGCGAGGACAATCTTGGCGGATTAAAGACAGCATACATCTTCGGCACTCCTGATAAAAATATACCGGACAGTGTCGAAATCACAAAACTTGATTTACAAAAGCTCTTTGTCAAGCTTACAAATGCAAAGGAGGAAAACAAATGAGTTCTTTTAAGCTCAGTTTAAGAAATTACAGAGGCACAGGTATTATGATGGGATGTGTGCTGGCTGGTCTGTTACTTTTTCAGGTAATTATTCTTGCGATTACATATTTTGCAAACAAAGATATGGTAATTCAAAATCCTGACTCAATCACTATAACAATCAGTGGTATTGACCTTCTGATTGCAGTTTTTATATTTGCAATGGCTTGCGGTAATTTTAAATCTAACTTTAATATGCAGATTCAGAACAGCGTATCACGTAAAACTCAGTTTGTAAATCTTTTACTTTCAGGTGTTGTATTCTGCGGTGGTGCTGCTCTTATTCATACAGTTCTTTACGCTATTGCAAACCCAGCATTCAGTTCATTTTATCTCAATAATTTCACATTTGCTGACGCTAGTGCTGGTCTTAACTACGAAATGTTTGGTTCCTACTACCACTCACTGTTCTTTGC
>JAXJTT010000092.1:0-5024 GCA_036309445.1 Ruminococcus sp.
CTTGCAGTAGCCGCTGACAAAAGTTTTATTGCTCCCAGTGCATCAATGACTGTTCACCCTGTCCGTACAACAGGGCTTACGCTCGGTGTACCGCAGACTTTTGAATATTTCAGAAGAATGCAGGACAGAATTACTACCTTTGTTTCAGAAAATTCGGATATTTCCAAAGCAAGATATAACGAGCTTGTTTTAAATACAGGTGAGCTTGTAATGGACATCGGTACAATTTTAGAGGGAGAAGAGGCAGTAAGTGAGGGCCTTATTGACGAAGTAGGTACAGTATCAGATGCAATTGAAGCTTTGTATTCTATGATAAAGAAAAACAAGAAGAAAGCAAAAAAGCAATAAAGGGCGGATTTCCGCCCTATACATATCTATAATAAAATTTTTAAACAAAGGAGTACATATCATGACATTTTTCGATGCGATTATCCAAGGTATTGTTCAGGGACTTACTGAATTTCTCCCTGTATCAAGCAGTGGACATCTGTCCATTACCCAGCATATTCTCGGTACAACAGAGAATAATCTGTTTTTTAATGTAATGCTTCACGTGGGTACACTTGTAGCTGTAGTAGCGTTTTACCACAAGCTTTTCCTGAGTCTTATCAAAGAATTTTTTGTTCTTGTTAAAGATGTTTTTACAAGAAAGTTTAAGTGGAGCGAAATGAATTATGAGAGAAATCTCATTATGATGCTCATAATCGGTCTTGTTCCGTTGTTTTTCCTGTTTGTACCAATCCCCGGAACAGATATGAAAATCAAGGATCTCGCAGATGTTTTCACAGCAGACAGCTATCTTATAGTAACTGCAATTTGTCTTATCGTTACAAGTGTTCTTCTTTCAATCGGTATTTTCTGTAATAAGAGAAACATTGAAAACGGCAAAAAGCAAAAGCATTCAAAAGATAAGAATGGAAAAGAAAGCTTTACCGTGCTTGATGCTGTTGCAGTAGGTTGTATGCAGTTTGTAGCTGCAATTTTCCCCGGTATCTCACGTTCAGGCTCAACTCTTTCCGTAGGTGAAATGAGAGGTATCAATAAACAGAAGGCTCTTGACTATACCTTTGTTCTCGGTACTCCTGCGATTATTGCGGCGGCACTTCTCGAAGGTATCGATGCTTTAACAAGTCCCGAGGGTATTTCAATCAATCCGCTTGTAGTAATTACAGGTATGGTAGTTTCTGCAGTTGTAGGTTATCTTGCAATTGTAATTTTCAAATGGTTCTTAAAGACAGATAAAATGTTCATTTTTGTAATTTACACAGCAATTGTCGGTGTGATTTTCCTTGTTATTTCCTGCATTGAGCTTAACACAGGCGTAAATCTCTTCACCGGTGTAGAATTACATTAAAACGAATTTTAAGTAAAAGAAGTTTAAAAGCAGAGGTGTAATGCTTGGCTAATCAGAAACAGTCAACAAAAAAGAAAACAGAAAATAAAGCCTTTGGTAAAAACACCTCAGGCAAGAAAAAATCTGCTCCCAGAGCAGAGGTTGCGGAAAACAAATCTCATCTCAGCACGAGAATTAAATCTCTGATATTCTTCGGTGCCGCTATTTTATTTACTTTTCTGATTTTTATTCCGGGTCAGAATGTATGGATGGCACTGCGTTCATTTTTCTTCGGAATGTTCGGGTTTTCAATATTCCTTATTCCTGTACTTCTGGGATACATAGCTGTAATAACAGCCAAAGAACAGCAGATTGCTCATCTTAAAGGTAAGGCTATATTATGCACATCAATAGTCCTGTTCACGGGTGCGTTGCTCTATGTTGCCTTAGGCTCAGCACATTCTGAGCATAACTTTTTCGCTTGTATAGGAAAGCTGTACTACGATGCGGCATCCTCAACTTCATATATGCCTATAGGTGCGGGTTTTATCGGTGGCTTGCTTGGTTATCCGTTATCTGTGCTTTTCAGTCCGCTGCCTGCGTTGCTTACCTGCATTGTTGTTTTGCTTGTGATGATATTTGTCATAGCGAATCTTTCTTTAAAGGATATTGCCAGAGCAGCTACAAAGGTTGGCAGGGGTGTCAATCACGTAAGAACTATCAGTGAAGAAAAAGTAAGACAAAGACGACAGAGAAGGGTAGAAACAACTGCTCAGAATATCCCCAGAGATGTTCCGAAACAAAGTGCAGATACGTTTTCTGACAAAGCACCTGTAAGTTTAACAGAACGCAGAAATAAGGGTGCAAGTATTGATATTCCGCTGGATAACGACCAGACTTTGGTTCAGGAAAAACCGCAGAGTGTTGAAAAAACAGAAAAGCAGGTGCTTTCTGATATTCCGAAAGCACCTGATAAAAGCAAAACCACAGATGAAAACAATGCTCTGTCAGAAGACTTGCTGAATATAATCAATCGTGCAAACAAGCCTTTTGTGAGAAAGCCAAAGGAAACTCCTGAGATTTTCTCTGAAAATAATGACAACAAAAATACTGAAAAAAGCAGACTTTCAGAAGTTGCAAAGGCGGAAAAAGCCTCAATGAAGCAATACGAAGATGATGCTATCAACGAGATTGAACAGGAGCTTGCACAAGCAGGCTACTCAGCTTCTCAAGGTGAAACCGAGAACGGAAAAACCGAAAAGGCAGAAACCAAGTATCATTATCCGCCTATTCAGCTCCTTTCTCTTGCTGACAATTCAAACGACCGCAACGCTATGGAAGAAATGCAGAACAACGCAAAGAAGCTTATCGAAACTCTCGACAGCTTCAATGTAAAAGCTTCTATCGTTAATATCTGCCGTGGCCCGTCAGTAACAAGATACGAGCTTGCACCTGCTCCCGGTGTCAAAATCAGTAAGATTACAAATCTTTCCGATGATATAGCCTTAAATCTTGCCGCAAACGGTGTCAGAATAGAAGCACCAATCCCAGGTAAAGCGGCTGTGGGTATTGAGGTGCCTAACAAGGTTGTAAGTATGGTTTCAATGCGTGAGCTTATCGACTCCGATGAATTTCGAAACGGTAAAAGCCGTCTTACCTGTGTGCTGGGTAAGGATATTTCGGGTTCAATCGTAGTAACTGACCTTGCAAAAATGCCGCACTTGCTTATTGCAGGTACAACAGGTTCAGGTAAATCAGTTTGCGTAAACTCAATTCTTATGAGTATACTTTATAAAGCAAATCCTGACGAAGTAAAGCTTTTGCTTGTCGACCCTAAAATGGTTGAATTTTCAAAATATAAAGGTGTACCGCATCTGCTCATTCCTGTAGTGTCTGACGCTAAAAAAGCGGCAGGTGCTTTGAGCTGGGCAGTATCTGAAATGCTCCAGAGATATAAGATTTTCTCTGAATACGATTGTAAGAATATTGATTCGTACAACGAGCTTATCGAAGATAACCTCAGATATATAGCTGAGAATCCTCCCGAGGAAAACGAAGAGGGAGAGCTTATTCAGCCTGTACTCGAGAAAAACGGACTTCCTGTTGCAAAAGAAAAAATGCCGCAGATTGTTATTGCAATCGACGAGCTTGCCGACCTTATGATGGCGGCTCCGAGCGAAGTTGAGGAGTCTATCTGCCGACTTGCACAGATGGCGAGAGCCGCAGGTATGCACTTGCTTATTGCAACACAGCGACCAACCGTAAATGTAATCACAGGTCTTATCAAAGCGAATATCCCAAGCCGTATAGCCCTAAAGGTAAGTTCTAATATGGACTCAAGAACAATTCTTGACCTTGGCGGTGCCGAAAAGCTTATCGGCCGAGGTGATATGCTCTTTTCACCTGTCGGTGCTCCTAAGCCTGTCAGAGTTCAGGGCTGTTATGCTTCCGATGAAGAAATCGAGAACGTAACAGGCTTTATCAAAAAATCCTATTCAGCTCAGTACAATGCAGAGATTGAAGAAAAAATCAAGAGAATTGCCGCTGAAGAAATTGCTACCGGTAAAAAAGGTGATGACGGCGGTGCTGATGCTGAGGGTATTGACATTGATGCAAAAATGGAAGAAGCAATCAAATGCGTAATTGAAGCAGGACAGGCTTCAACCTCACTTTTGCAAAGAAGACTCAAGGTAGGTTATGCAAGAGCAGGTAGAATGATTGACGATATGGAGCAGATGGGTATTGTTGGCCCTCATCAGGGTTCAAAACCAAGAGATGTTCTTATGACCTACAACGAATGGCTGGAGAGAAGAAACATTCTCGGAAGCAATGAAACAGAATAATATTAAAATATAAAGAGGAGGGTAACTATGGCTTTTTTGCCTATGAACAAAGAAGAAGTAAAAGCACGTGGTTGGGACAGCGTGGATTTTGTATACGTCAGCGGTGACAGTTATGTAGACCACCCGTCATTTGGTGCAGCCATAATTACCCGAGTGCTTGAGGATTGTGGCTATAAAGTCGCATTTCTTGCTCAGCCTAACTGGAAAAATGACGCTGATTTTCTGCAGTTTGGTAAGCCGAATTACGGATTTTTCGTATCAGCAGGAAATATCGACAGTATGGTTGCACACTATACTGTCGCAAAACGAAAAAGGCACGATGATGCCTACACAGCAGGCGGTAAAACTGGCAAAAGACCTGACAGAGCCGTAATTGTCTATTCAAATATAATCAAAAGACTTTATCCCGACAGCCCTGTAATTATCGGAGGACTTGAAGCATCACTACGCAGATTTGCCCATTACGATTACTGGAAAGATAAGGTAATGCCGTCAGTTCTTTTTGACAGTAAGGCAGATATAATTTCTTACGGAATGGGTGAGTTGCAGACTATCGAAATAGCAAAAAGACTTTCCGAGGGATATCCTGTTGAAGCCTTACACGATATCAGAGGAATTTGCTATGCTGTAAAAACTGACGATTATGTTCCGAAGACAGTAACTGAACTCCCAAGCTACGAAAGAGTTTGTGAAAGCAAAAAGGATTATGCTGTAGCCGCAAGAAAAGAGCTTGAAGAAGCTGATGCAGTGAGGGGTAAAACTCTTATTCAGCGACACGGAAATTATATTCTGGTGCAGAATCCTCCTATGCCGGTGCTTGATACAAAACAGCTTGACTATGTTTATTC
>JAXJTT010000093.1:0-7631 GCA_036309445.1 Ruminococcus sp.
AGACCTAAAACCGGTCTCGATAAAGAGATACAGGATTTCGTGCTTGCAAGCGATGAAACTCAGGAGCTTGTGAAAAGGATACTCAGTTTACTTGACTTTTCTGTTCCGCTTTATCTTAAAGAAGGCAAAACAGGACTTGTAGTAGGTATCGGTTGCACAGGCGGCAAGCACCGTAGTGTTACAATTGCAGGCTTACTTGATAAGCATTTTATGGAAAAAGGCTATAAGTGCGTAATTCAGCACAGAGATGTAATGAAATAATGAGGTGAACAAGGTGTCGTTTTCCTCCGAAGTGAAAAAGGAGCTATGTTCCGTAAAGTTAAATGATGCCGAACAGAAAAAGGCTATGCTTTACGGAATGTTGATATTCGGAAAAACATTCAAAAAGGATAAAATGGTTTTTACAAGTGAAAATTCAATGGTCTCAGCCTGTGTATCATCCTTGCTTGAAGAACTTTATATGCCGATAATTGAGAAAGAAACAGCTTTACGTCCACGTAATGCAGAACATAAATTATCAAGAATAACTCTGATAAATGCTGATGATTGCCAAAGAATATCAGACGATTTCGGACATCTTGGTAAGGATATAACCCTCAGAGTAAACCGTGCAAATATTCATAACGATGAGCTTGTTGCGGCGTTTTTGAGAGGTGCATTCATCGGTTGCGGTTCAATTTCTGACCCTATGAAAAGTTATCATACTGAATTTTGTATTCCGCACAAAAACCTCTCTCTTGATTTGTGTAAGATAATGGAAGAAGTCAGCGAATGTAGCTTCACTCCAAAAACAGTAATGCGTAGCGGAAGTTATGTTGTTTATCTCAAAGAAAGTGAACAGATTTGTGATTTGCTTACATATATAGGTGCCACTAACAGTGCTATGGAGATTATGGGTACAAAAGCTGTCAAAATGGTTCGCAACAACATAAACCGCAGAATAAACAGCGAGGTTGCAAACATCGGGAAAATTGCTTCTGCATCTGCAAAACAGCTTGAAGCTATCGAAAAAATCAAGCGTAACGGCGGATTTGAAAGCCTGCCCGAAGACTTGCGTGAGATTGCAAAATTAAGGCTTGAAAATCCCGAGATGTCTCTGCGTGATCTGGGACAAAATCTAACGGTAAAAATCAGCCGAAGCGGAGCAAACCACAGAATGCAGAAAATTCTTGAGATAGCACAAAGTCAGGAGGCTTTGACAAATGGATAAACAAATGACTTTTGAACAGGCTAACCAAAAGCTTGAACAAGCCGTAAAAAAACTTGAAAATACATCTTTGCCCTTAGCAGAAAGTATGAAGTGTTACGCTGAGGCATGCGAGCTTCTTGCTTATTGTATGCAGGAGCTTGAAACCTGCAAAGGGCAGATAGAAGATATAAACGAAAGACTGGATAAAATCAAGTCAGATAACGGAGAATTATTATGAAAGATTATGCAGAGCTTACACAACAAGCGTTGTTAGATTTTTTGCCGGAAAATAACTGTCGGGAAAAAGTTCTCATAGATTCAATGAAATACAGCTTGAAAGCAGGCGGTAAAAGAGTAAGACCAAGCCTTGTTTTTCAGTTCAATGAGCTTTGCTGCGGCAACATTGAGGCGGCAACAGCTTTTGCCTGTGCGGTAGAGCTTATCCATACATATTCACTCATTCACGACGATTTGCCTTGTATGGATGATGACGATATGCGTCGAGGCAAGCCCTCCAATCACGTAGTCTATGGTGAAGATATGGCTTTACTTGCAGGTGATGCGTTGCAGTCACTTGCTTTTGAAATAATGACAAATGAGAAGTCACTTTCACTTGCAGGTGCCAAGGCTTGTTGCAAGGCAGTAAACGCTCTTTCAAAATATTGCGGAGCTAAAGGTATGGTTGGCGGTCAGGTAATCGACCTCATAAGCGAAAACCAGAATGCTCCGATAGAAGTTTTGCAGGAAATGCATTACAAGAAAACTTCCTGCCTTATAAAAGCGGCTTGCGAGCTTGGCTGTATCAGTGCAAATGCTGACGAAACCTTAGTGAATGCTGCTTCACAGTACGGCGAGTGTATCGGACTTGCTTTTCAGATTCAGGATGATATTCTGGATGTTGTTTCAACCGATGAAGAACTCGGCAAGCCTGTTGGAAGTGACAGTGGTAACAATAAATCTACATACGTGTCACTGCTTGGTATAGAGCGTTGCAGAGAGCTTGTAGGAGAGCTTACAGATAAGGCAGTTAAGTCACTTGAGGTGTTTGATGCTGATACATCAGCACTGGTAGCTTTTGCAAATTATCTTGCAGACAGAAAAAATTAAAGTTTACGATACGGAAAGGGGGAAGTCAGATGGGTGAATATAAACTGCTTCCGAATATCAAATCTCCTGCAGATGTAAAGAAGATTGATGAAGAGCATCTTTCTGAGTTGTGCAGTGAAATAAGAGAAAAACTTATAGAAACAGTATCGCTCAATGGTGGTCACCTTTCTCCTAACCTCGGAGTAGTAGAGCTTACGGTTGCCTTACACCGAAGCTTTAATTTCCCTAAAGACAGCATTGTATGGGATGTAGGTCATCAGAGTTACACTCATAAGCTTCTTACCGGAAGATATAATGATTTTGATACTATCAGGCAAAAGGATGGTATCTCAGGTTTCCCTAAGCGTGATGAAAGTAAGTACGACGATTTTAATACAGGCCACAGCAGTACATCAATTTCTGCGGCATATGGTATTGCAAGAGCAAAGGTATTAAGTAATGACCCAAGCCACACAATAGCTGTAATTGGTGACGGTTCTTTTACGGGCGGACTGGCATTTGAAGCTATGAATAATGCAGGACGCTTTAATAAGAATTTTATTGTTGTATTAAATGATAACAAAATGTCGATTTCAAAGAATGTCGGAGCATTTCCTCGTTATCTTACAACAGTACGAATCCAGCCGTGGTATATAAGAGTTAAAAAAGTCATCGAAAAAGGACTTTCAAAAATTCCGCTATTGGGTAAGCCTGTTAAAGCGTTATTGCGTAGCAGTAAGTCCGGAATTAAAAATATGGTGTATAAAAATACGCTTTTTGATTGTTTCGGTTTTACTTATATCGGACCGATTGACGGCCATGATATATCTGAGATTGAAAATGCACTAGCAGTAGCTAAGAAAATAAATGCACCTGTATTGCTTCACGTGGTAACCAAGAAAGGCAGAGGTTATCTGCCAGCTGAAGAAAATCCCCATAACTTCCACGGAATCGGTAAGTTTGATATTGACTCAGGTGAACCGATTTCTTCACATAAGGGCTTTTCTGCTGTTTTCGGAAACACACTTTGCGAAATTGCAGAAAAGGATAAAAAAATCTGTGCAATTACTGCGGCGATGACAAGCGGAACAGGGCTTAGTGATTTTTCAAAGAAGTATAAAGAAAGATTTTTTGATGTCGGAATTGCTGAGGAGCACGCTGTAACCTTTGGTTGCGGTCTTGCTGCAAAAGGCTACAGACCTGTATTTGCGGTGTATTCCACGTTTTTGCAGAGGTCATACGACCAGCTCATACACGATGCCGCTATGGGTAAGCTTCACCTTGTCCTTGCTATTGACAGAGCAGGTATCGTCGGAGATGACGGCGAAACACATCAGGGTGTTTTCGACGTTTCAATGCTTAATTCAATTCCGAATACTACAGTGTTTTCACCGTCTTATTTTGACGGAATGAAAAAGGCTCTCAACACCGCAATTTATGTCTGCGACAGCCTTGCTGTTGTGCGTTATCCACGTGGCGGAGAGCTGTATAAGCCTGACGATTTCGGAGAAGAAAGCATTACCTTTAATATTTACGGTAATAAAAATGCAGAAAACCTCATTATAACCTATGGCAGACTTTTCTCATATGCTTGCAAAGCAAAAGAGATTTTAGAAAAACAAGGTATTGATGTTTGTATTTTAAAACTTTGCAAAATCAAGCCTATAGATAATTCTGCAGTTGATTTTGCGGCTGATTTTAAAAATATATGGTTTTTTGAGGAGGGCATAAAAACAGGAAGTATTGCAAAAAACTTCTCTGATGACCTGATACTCAGAAACTTTAAAGGTGAATATCACATCAAAGCTATAAATGATAAGTTTGTAAAGCAGATGTCAGTGTCTGAGGCACTTAATCAGCTTTGCCTTGATGATGAGGGAATAGTAAAAGCAATCACAAAAGATTTAAATAGAGTAAGGAACAACAATGAAAAAAAGACTTGATATACTTGTATATGAACAAGGTTTTACCGATAGCCGTGAAAAAGCAAAAGCAGTAATTATGGCTGGTCAGGTTTATGTAGATAATCAGAAAGCTGATAAATGCGGACAAAGTTATGATGAGAATTGTAAAATTGAGGTCAGAGGCTCTGTTCAGAAATATGTAAGCCGTGGCGGACTAAAGCTTGAAAAAGCTATAAATAATTTTGATTTTGATTTAAACGACAAAATCACTATGGATATCGGTGCATCAACAGGCGGATTTACTGATTGTATGCTTCAGAACGGTGCAAAAAAGGTTTATTCAATTGATGTAGGCTACGGTCAGCTTGCGTGGAAACTCAGAACAGACGAGCGTGTAGTAAATCTTGAACGCACAAATATGCGTAAGGTAACAAGAGAACAGGTGCCTGATGAAATCGACTTTTTCTCGGTGGACGTATCATTTATTTCCTTAAAACTAATCTTGCCTGTTGCAAGAGAGCTTATGGCTGAAAATGCACAAGCTGTGTGTCTTATCAAGCCTCAGTTTGAAGCAGGCAGAGAAAAAGTCGGTAAAAAAGGTGTAGTACGTGACCCACAGGTGCATATTGAAGTTGTGCAGAATATTTACGATTTTTGCCTTGAAAACGGCTTTGATGTACTCAATCTCGATTATTCACCAATAAAGGGACCTGAGGGTAATATTGAGTATCTTATTCATCTCAGAAAAAGTGATGACCCGAAATCTTACACAACAGTAATACCGCAGGAGCTTGTGCAAGCTTCACACTCAAGTCTTGATAAATAAGTTGTTTTCAAAAATTTATTACAGAAAGGGAGAAGTAAAATGCGTATAGCAGTAATAGTAAACCTTAGTAAAGAATCGGCAATATCCTGTGCAAAGGAAATAGCGATACTTCTCCTTGGAGAAAACTGTGATGTATTGATGCACAGCGAGTGCAGTCAGTATTATAAAGGTATACATATAACTTATACTGATACAATAGAGCAGCTTTTTGAGAGCTGTGATATAGCAGTAACTACAGGTGGTGACGGCACAATAATCCACGCCGCTAAATATGCCGCAAGAGCAAATGTTCCTCTTATCGGTGTAAATGTCGGCAGACTCGGCTTTGCCGCTGACCTGGAGCCTGACCAGATACACCGACTAAAAGAGCTTGTAAGCGGAAAATTCAAAACAGAAAAACGTATACTTTTAGATGTTGAGGTGCAGAAAAACGGAGTGTCAAAACATTACCTTGCTGTAAATGACGCAATAGTAGCCCGTGGTCAGCTTTCAAAGGTTATAGACTTAAGTCTTTCGCTTAACGGTGAATGGATTGCAAAATACAGAGCTGACGGACTTCTGTTTTCTACTCCGACCGGTTCAACTGCCTACTCATTATCAGCAGGCGGTCCGATTCTCGCACCTCAGATGGATTGTATTCTTTGCACACCCGTGTGCCCGCATTCATTATTTTCACGTTCAGTGCTTTTTGACGGTAGCTCAGAGCTTTCGGTAAGTGTGAAAATTCCTGCTGAATGTTGCTGTGTGCTTACAATTGACGGTGAGAAAAATGTAGACATTCTTTCTGAAGATACCGTTACTATCAGAAAATCAGAGCTTGTATTAGAGCTTATTACACTTAATAAAAGAAATTTTTACAGACTTCTCAACGAAAAACTGAAAGAGAGGGAAATATAAATGAAGTCAGGACGACATGCCCGAATACTTGAGCTTATCAATGAGTTTTCGATTGAAACTCAGGATGAACTTCTGACACGTCTTAAAGACGAGGGCTACAAGGCAACACAGGCTACTATTTCCCGAGATATAAAAGATTTGCGACTGGTAAAGGCTCTTGGCTCAGACGGTAAGTACAGATATTCCGCTTCAAGTAAGCCTGTTACAGACATACGTTCAAATTTTCATACTCTCTTTTCTTCTTCAGTAAATTATATTGAACCGACCCAGAATCTGGCAGTAATTAAAACTATGGTTGGTATGGCACAGGCTGTCTGTGCCGCACTTGACTCTTTGGAACACCCATCAATCGTGGGAACTATCGCAGGCGATGATACTATCTTTGTAGCCTGCAGAACAAACGAAGAAACTAAAAGCCTTGCAGAGGAGTTAAGACGACTTCTCTGAAAAAAGGAATGATATAAAATGCTTAAAACCTTATATATTGAAAATATCGCAGTAATAGAGAAAACCTCAATAGATTTTAATAACGGTCTGAATGTTCTTACCGGTGAAACAGGTGCGGGAAAAAGTATTATAATTGATGCTATTCATGCAATTATGGGACAACGTACCTCAAAGGAGCTTATCCGAACAGAGGCTAAAAACGCCTTTGTAAGTGCAGAGTTTGATGAGCTTAATTCTACCGTGCTTGCAAAGCTTGAAGAACTTGGCTATGAACTTGAGGACGATGAAACTCTTGTTTTGCAGAGAACAATTTCAGGCAGCGGCAAGAGTAATTGTAAAATAAACGGCAGACCTGCGAGTGCAACCGTTCTGAAAGATCTTTCTAAAAATCTGATAAATATTCACGGTCAGCACGAAAGCTACGAACTTTTCTCACCTGAAACTCACATTGATTATATTGACAGCTTCGGTGGTCATTCTGATTTGCTTGAAGGCTATCTTGAAAAATACAAAGCCTATAAAAAACTCAGAAAACAGCTTAATGAAGCCAATTCTGATGAGTCCGCACGACTTCACGAGATTGATTTGCTCACATATCAGACAACTGAGCTTTTCAATGCTGATGTTCAGCAAGGTGAGCTTGAAAGCCTTGATGCAGAGCGTACGGTCTTGCTAAATTCTGAAAAAATTTCATCGCTTCTTATCAGTGTAAAAAATCTTCTTGAGGGTGATGAAAGGTCTGACGGAGGACTTGAAGCTGTAGATTCAGCTTTGTCAGAAATGCAAAGAGCAGCTTCTCTTAATCCTGAGCTTGAAAGTATTTCAGAAGCCCTTGCCGATGCATATTATAATCTCAGAGATTGTGCAGAGTCGGTGTCTGATGCTGTTGATTCAGTGGAAAGTGACCCGCAGCGTCTTGAAGAAATTGAAGAAAGACTGGATTTGCTCAACCGACTCACAAGAAAATATAATTGCGAATGTGACGAGCTTCCTGCACTTGCAGATGAAATGCAGACAAGGCTTGAGCAACTGTTAAATTTTGACAAAAACAGAGATAACCTTGAACAGGAATATAAAGCCGCAGAAAACGATCTTATGAAAACAGCTCTTGAAATCAGCAGAAAGCGTAAGGCTTCGGCTGAGGAATTTTCCAAGCGTGTTAAAGAAGAAATGCGTTTCTTAAATATGCCGAATGTAGAAATTGTAACTCATTTTGAGGACACTGATTTTTACGAAAAAGGTGTAGATAAAGCAGAATTTCTTATTTCTGCAAACCCCGGAG
>JAXJTT010000094.1:0-3940 GCA_036309445.1 Ruminococcus sp.
ATGATGCCTTTGAGCAGTATATGCACAAGGGTATGGATTTTGCAACACCAATCAGCATAAGTAATATGCTCACTCCTGATGACTACTACAATACAGATACTCATTGGCGACAGGAGCAGATTACGGACGTTGCCGCAAAGCTTGCAGAGTCTATGGGGACATCAATTTCCGAAGATTACGAAGAAACTACGCTCACAAGCCCGTTTTACGGTGTTTATGTGGGGCAGTCTGCACTCGTTTGCGAGCCTGACCATATCACATATCTCACAAACGACGTGATTGACAGCTTGCAGGTTGAGGGTGCAAGTGCGGTTTACGATATGAAAAAGGCGGAAAGCCGTGACCCGTATGAAATGTTCTTGTCGGGCAATCAGCCTGTGGTGAATATAAAAAACCCGAAAAATCCCGACGGCAAAAGGCTTGTTATCTTCCGTGACTCTTTCGGCTCATCAATCGCCCCTCTGCTTGCCGAGGGCTACAGCGAAATCGTCCTCGTTGACCTGCGTTATATCAACTCAGAGCTTCTGGGCGAGTTTGTAGACTTTGAAAATGCCGATGTGCTTTTCCTTTACAGCACAATTTTGCTCAACAATTCCCGTGCGATGAAGTGATTAAGATATATAGTTTTTGTTTGTATTGCTTTTGTGCGTACAAATGTGTATAATAGTATTGTAAAGACATTTGAAAGGGGAAGGCTTTATGGCAACAAAAACAGCAAATCTTTATGCAAGAATTGAACCCGAGTTAAAAGAACAGGCAGAAAGTATCTTGAACTCACTTGGAATACCTACATCAAATGCAATTACAATGTTTTATAAACAAATCGTTTTACAGCGTGGATTGCCGTTTGATGTTAAGTTGCCCGCACAGCAACCTGTTGATGTGACTGTTCTTAATGAACAACAGATGAACGCTGAATTGGAAAAAGGTTATAAGGATATGATAGCCGATAAAGCAAAAGCTGCCGAAGAAGTTTTTGCTGACATCCGTAAGGGTTATTGATTATGGCATATTCTGTAAAAATTACAAATCAAGCAAGTGATGACCTTAAAGCGATTTACGAATATATTGCATATAAGCTTAAATCTTTCGAAAATGCTGAATCACAACTAAGCCGATTAGAGGATAATATTCTTAAGTTAAAGGAAATGCCCTACCGCTTTAAGGCTTATGAAAAAGAGCCTTGGAAAACAAGAGGGTTAAGAATAATGCCTGTAGATAATTACTTGGTTTTTTATATTCCGAGTGATGATACACAGAGCGTAACCGTTATCCGTGTAATGTATGGCGGAAGGGACACAGACAAGCAGCTTGATAATCGATAAATAACAAACAACACCCCCGAACATTCCAAAACGGAGCGTTCGGGGGTGCAATTTTTAACTGAAATTTTGTTTGAAGCGTGAGAGAAAAGCCTCTGTTCGTGGATTTTTGGGGTTATCAATAACCTGTTGAGGGGTGCCGTCTTCGGCAATTACGCCCTCGTCCATAAATATAATTCTGTCTGCAACATCTCTTGCAAACTCGATTTCGTGAGTTACAACAATCATTGTGCTGTCAGAATTTTTGAGTCCCTTTATAACATTGAGTACCTCTCCTGTAAGCTCTGGGTCAAGTGCCGAAGTCGGCTCGTCAAAGCACAACACGTCAGGGCTTAATGCCAAAGCTCTTGCGATAGCTACACGCTGCTGCTGTCCGCCACTGAGCTGACAGGGGTAGGAGCCTGCTTTTTCGCTGAGTCCTACTTTCTTCAGAAGCTCAAGTGCAGTCTTTTTAATCTGTGCCTGTGCCTCTTTAAGAGTTGAACAACCGTTGTAGCTGTTATTTTTCTTGATTTCTTCCTTTGCAATCATTGTAGGTGCAAGGGTGATGTTATCAAGCACGCTGTACTGCGGAAAGAGGTTGAAGGACTGGAAAACAAGTCCGAAATGCAGACGATTTTTGCGTTTTTCTTTTTCGTTCTGAGTTTTTGCGTCGTCTGAGTCAAAGAGCACCTTATCGCCAACCGAAATTTTGCCCTTGTCAGGGGTTTCGAGGAAGTTAAGGCAACGCAGAAGAGTTGTCTTACCACTGCCGGATGAACCGATAATAGCAAGAACTTCGCCTTTTTTCAGCGAAAAGCTGATATTTTTGAGAACCTCGGTTTTGCCGAAGCTCTTTTGTATGTTTTCTACCTTTAAAAGTTCCATAATCTGCCTCCCCTTAACCTTTGTAGTAGTCTAACTTTTTCTCGATGTATGAGAAAAGCAGGGTGAGGATTCCGCAGAAGGCAAGGAAGAACACAGCCGAGTAGAACAACGGCCAGATAAGTCCCTGCATTGAGAAATCCTTGGCATTCATAAGAATTTCGGGGATTGCAATAACGCTTGCAAGTGAAGTGTCCTTAACAAGTGTGATAATCTCGTTGCCGATCGGGGCTGTGATTCTCTTGATAACCTGAAAAAGCACAACCTTGAAGAAAATCTGACTTTTTGTCATACCGAGAACCTGACCTGCTTCGTACTGTCCTTTCGGGATAGACTCGATACCGCCACGGTAAATCTCGGAGAAATAAGCCGCATAGTTGATTACAAACGCAATCATAGCCGCATTAAGTCGTGGAAAAGCAAATGAACCGTTGCTCAGAAGCGGCGGAATATAGAAAACCACGAAAAGCTGGAGCATAAGCGGTGTGCCTCGGATTATCCACACAAAAGTTTTTGTCAGCCACTTGAGGGGCAGAAACTTTGACATAGAGCCCATAGCAACAACCATACCCAACGGCAGAGCCGCCAGAAGCGTTACGGCAAATATTATGCAGTTTTGTCCGAAGCCCTCTAAGAGCTTCTGACTTACAACAAAAAACTGTTCCATTTATGTACCACCAAGTAAAATTACTCAGGCTTTACAAGCATAAGCTCGTCAAGCTTGTATTTCTTTGCAATAGTGTCAAGTGTGCCGTCCTTTGCAAGCTCATCAATAGCGGCATTTACCTTTTCGAGAGTCTCAGGGCTGTTCTTGCGGAATGCAATACCATACTGCTCCTGAGCAAAGTCCTTGTCTTCAACAACTGTAAGGTCAGCGTAGTCTGTACCCTCACCGATTGAACCGATTGACATTACGTAGTCGATGATAGCAACATCTGCTGTGCCTGACTTAACTTCCATAAGAGCCTTAGCCTGTGAGTCAACTGCAACGTATGAGGCACTTGTGAAGAACTCGTCTTCAGTAGCAACGCTTTCGCCTGCTGACTTCTTCTCTGCAACAACTGTCTTGTCCTTGAGGCTCTCTGCTGTTGTATATGCAGAAGCATTTTCAGACTTAACAACCATAACCTGCTTATTTTCCATATATGGAGTTGAAATATCCATATTAGCCTTACGCTCGTCGTTGATTGTCATACCGTTCCAGATGCAGTCGATTGTCTTAGCGTTAAGCTCAACTTCCTTAGTTTCCCAGTCAATCTTCTGGAATACAGGTTCTACATCAAGCTTCTCGCAGACAGCCTTTGCAAATTCTGTTTCAAAGCCTGTGAGTGTGCCGTTTTCATCAAGATAGTTCATTGGCTCAAAGTATGTGATACCGATTGTCATTTTACCGTTATTCTGGATATACTCCCAATCAGCTTTGTCTGAACCGCCTGAGCATCCTGTGAGTGCAGTAAGTGCCATAGCACCTGTGCATAAGAGTGCAATACTTTTTTTCATTATGATGTCTCTCCTTAAAAATCAATTACTACCATTATACCACTATCACACTACCAAAGTAAAGTGTTTTAGTTCGTTACATAATTTATTTTTTTACAAAAATTTCTTGCTCGACAATGAATGTTGTTATTATAACGTAGGGCGGGGGCTTGCTCCCGCCGAAAAGGGTTCCAATAGAAGCATAATATGTTTGTATAAAAATAGCAAAAATCAATATTACAAAATTATAACCTCGATGTTTGCTAGGGTTATGC
>JAXJTT010000095.1:0-10420 GCA_036309445.1 Ruminococcus sp.
GAATACACAGCCGAGCTTTTGGGAAATGTGCTATATGAAGTGTTAAAAAAATAAATGACACCTTAAATAAAAAAGTTGACAATAAAACGATAATATTGTATATTTGTTATATAAGATATGGTCTTTTGCATAAGGAGGTTTGCAATTATGAAAAGAATAAATAAATTAGCATCCGTTTTGTTGTCTGTACTTATGGCAGGCTCTGCTTTTTCAGCGTCGCTTGTAACTGCCAATGCCGCAACAGTTCAGTCAAAAGAGGTTGCGTCAAATGATTTTGATTATAATTTTATAAGTGATACTGAAATTGAAATTCAGTATTATTCGGGCGAAGAAAAGGTAGTTGAGATACCGTCGCAAATTGACGGCTTCACGGTTACTGGAATTGCCGACTATGCAATTCTCGGAATATTTGCCGAAGAAATCATTTTTCCCGATACGCTTAATCATATAGGTTATATGGCTCTGGATTCAACTGCGTGGTATAATAATCTGCCCGATGGCGAAGTGTATGCAGGCAAGGTTTTTTACACCTACAAAGGCGATGTGCCCGAAAATACCGTAATAAATATTAAAGAGGGTACTAAAGGCATAGCGACTCTTGCTTTTGGCAGCAGTGATAATATTGTAGAAGTAAATGTTCCCGAAAGTGTAGAAAAAATCGGCAGACTTCCTTGCAGACATACAGATACCATCAAAGCTATAAACGTTGACGAAAATAATAAGTATTACACCTCTGTTGATGGTGTGCTGTTTGATAAAGATATGACAACGCTTTTGTGCTATCCGTGTGATAAGGCAGATAAAAGCTACACTATCCCCGAAGGCGTAAAACATATTGCCGCCAGTGCATTCGAATTTAGTGATAACCTTGAAAATATCACTTTCCCGAAAAGCCTTGAAAGCATAGAGCGAAATGCATTTGCAAACTGCACAGCCCTCAATGAAATAATACTTTATGATAATGTTACAACTATTGAAGAGGAAGCCTTTCAGGGTTGCACAAGCGTAAAAAATCTCAGACTTTCAAATAAACTCACAGTGATTAACTATGCTGTGTTTGACGGACTTGCAAGCCTTGAAACACTGGATATACCTGTTGGGATAAAAACTGTATCAAGTAATGCGTTTGGTGGTTGTAAAGCCCTTACAAGTCTTAATCTGCCCGAAACACTTAAAAGAATTAACTCCCGTGCATTTGATGGTGCAACAAGCCTTAAGAGTGTGGTAATTCCAAATAGTGTTACATATATCGAGGATTACGCATTTGGTTATGACGGCAGAGATAAAGTTGAAGGCTTTGTTATGTACGGAAGTGCAGGAAGCGAAGCGGAGATTTATGCAAAAGATTATGAGATTGCTTTTGCTGAACTTGAAGTGAAAAACGACATAAACAATGACGGCTTTGCAGATGTAACAGATGTAACAGCTTTACAAATGCACCTTGCAGGCTATGAAACCGATGTGAATAAAGATATACTCGATATCAACGCAGATGAAAAGGTTGATGTAACAGACGTAACCACCTTGCAGATGCTTCTTGCAGGATATGATATGTAATTATAAACAAAAAACCACCGTGACTGAGCAAAAGCCCGTCATGGTGGTTTTGTGTTTTATGAATTGAATAAGAAATAATCTGATTAAAGGAATGACATAGGGTCAAGTCTGTCTGAGCCGTATCTGATTTCAAAATGAAGGTGAGCACCTGTTGAACGACCTGTTGAGCCGACATAACCGATTGTCTGTCCCTGATAAACTGACTCGCCATCATACACAGCAATTTCTGAGCAGTGACCATAAAGTGTTGAGTAGCCGTTGCCGTGGTCAACAATAATATAGTAACCGTAGCCGTAGTCATCGTAGACTGTCTCTACAACTGTACCTGAGTCAGAAGCAACGATAGCTTCTCCGTAAATTCCGCTGTCGGCAATATCAATGCCATAGTGGAAGCTACCCCAACGTGGACCGTAGTAGCTTGTAACACTTGAGGTGTAGGGAACAGGCCATGCAAATGAACCGCTAGCGTAGTAGTCATCAGAGCTTTCTTCGTAAACTTCTTCCTCAACAGGAAGTGTGCCTACAACGATAACCTCGTTTACTGGCTCTTTTGTGATTTTTCTTTCTGTTTCTACACATTCGGTCTGCATACCATCAGTGAATGTTGTTCTGAGTGTCAGAACAGCTTCGCCGTCACAGCCCTCTGTCTTTACTTCGCTGTAATTTTCGTCCTTAGACTCGTCATATTCGTAGATAGTTTCGTGTTCAAGTGTAACATCATACCAGATGTCTGTTGTAAGTGCCACAGAGAACTTATCCTTTGCGGCTTTGATAAGCTCAAGAGCTGTCATATATTTTAATTTGCTGTTTTTAACAGGGATAACCTTTACGTCGTTTGCAAATACAGTTGTTGTTGCCTCGTCGTAATTCTTACGGTAGTCAACAAGATATTTGTCAAGCTGAGCACGGAGCTGTTCACTTTCGGTTGTAAGACCGATAAGCTCACCATCAACATATAAAGCACAAGGCTGTGAAACAAGCACACTGTCGATTTTTGCCTTGCTTAAAGCAACGAGTGAAGCCTCGTCAGGTGTTGCTGTTACAACAGGATTGTAAGTAATGCCTGTGTCTTCTGTGATAAATTCAGGTGCGGTGTCAATACCCTGTGTTGCGGTCTGCTTTGTAACTGTAGTGAATGCAGGAGTAGAAACAGTTTTTTCTGCTTCAACCGCACTTACAACTGTTATGCAGGAAAGCATAATTGCAGTAAGGCAGGAAACAGAAGCAAGCATAGCTTTTCTCTTAATGCTTCTGCGACCTGATTTCTGTGCATTAGCAGGTGCACTGTGTGCGAATTTTCTTGTATTAACAGGTTTAGCATCAGAAATGAGTTTCAAAACAGAAATACTCTGAGTTTCTGTGTTGCCGTTTCTGTTTTCGTTGTAGCATCTGTCAATCACTGATGCTCTCTTTTTTCTTAGTTTATTTTGCTTGTTGATTCTGTCAGCAGTTTTTGCACAAAAGCGTCTGAATTTCTTGCTGATCTCTTTTGCAAAAAAAACAGAAGCACGTCTGACAAATCTTACAGTCTTCTGAGCAGTATTAAGTTTTTCTATTCTTTTCTTTGAAGTTTTAATGCTTTCAATTCTATTGAAACCGTCCAAGCCTATGAACTTCTTATCCAAAATAAATTCTCCTATCTCATTAACTGTTACATTTTTGTAACAAACTCAATAAGTTAATTATATCAAATTGTAACAATATTGCAACAGAAGAATTAAAAAATGTAACTTTAAATAGCTAACTAACAAAATGCAAAGAGGATTATTGTACTAATTGCACAATAATCCTCAAGTTTAATTATACTGTAAGTTATCAACAGTCTTATCTTTCAACACATTGTAATATTCTTTTAAGATGAAAATTGCGGTTTCAAAGTCATGTTCTTTGTAATTTCCGCATTCCTCTGCGGTTATTCCGGGTATTTCGTCGTTATGTTCACTGCACTTTAAAACGGTGTCTTTGATAAGCTCCAGAGCTTCCTGCTCAGACATATCTCTTACAAGGAAGTAGAAACCTGTGCGGCAACCCATAGGTCCGAAATAAATAACTCTGTCTGCAGCATAGCTGTTTCTGGCATAGGTTGCAAAAAGATGTTCAATAGTGTGCATTGCAGGGGTAGGGAGAAACGGCGGAGTGTTTGGCTTGACAAATCTTAAATCGTAAGTTGTTATGTCACCGTCAATTCTTGAAACATAAGCACCGGGTGTGAGTGTGTTGTGATTAATCTGAAAGCTTGCAATCTTTTTCATATCAAAATTTTCCTTTTCATTATATATATTTATTATTATGCATAGTCAGCGATATTTGTAAAACAGATATTGAGGTCAGTTTCACCCTCAATTCCGTCAACAACCGAGTCGTAGCTATACTGCCACATAGAAAACTCATAGTAGAAGCTTGGGGTGTTTGAATACTCACAATACCATATATCAATGTCAGCAAGTCTTGACAAATCATATTTGAAGTATAATTCTCTGCTTGGGGAGTATATAATAGGTGTATAACCGTTTGCTCTTACAGTGTCGCAAAAAGCTCTGGCACATTCGGTTGCCTCATATGCAGAAACAGTGTCGGTGCGGGCTGTATCGTCCTTGATAAGCTCCCAGTCATAAGCAATCGGATAATCGAGCTTTATGTCGCCCAGAAGCTCTTTGGTGTAGTTTGCTTCCTCAATAGCTTCTTCAACATTGATAGCCTGAGAGAAGAAGTAAACACCGGTTTTTATGCCGTTAGCCTGAGCTTCTCTGAGGTTTTCAATGGCTTTTTCGTCGGCGTAAAGTGTTCCTGCTTCGCCATAGCCTCTGCCGCCTATTCTGATCATAGCAAAGTCAACACCACTCTCAGCTACTGCCTGCCAGTCAATGTCGCCATTGTATTCGGAAACGTCAACACCTTCAGTAGAAGCAGGTTTTCCGTTTTCTGAATAATATTTGAATGTAGTGTCAGCAGTGAAGTTGTCCGGGTTGAGTGAGTTTCTTTTAACGCCCTCAAGCTCAGTAATCCAGATTTCGCCAAGAGTTGAGTCATTGAGCAAGATTTTGTCGCCTGTTGTTTTTACCGTTGTGTCGGTAGGGGAGGTGACATATGTGCTTGGCTGTGAATTTTCCTGAGTATCACCTGAGCAGCCTGTTGCGATGGCTGATGCGGCAATAATTGCAGAAAGAAGTATGTATTTAAATTTTTTCATTTCTGTCTCCTTTATTTGTAGGTTTGAGAAAAAATAATTCGTGGAATAATCTCACAAAAGAAGAATAACATAAATTTAATTGTATGTAAATAAAATAAGTCGAAAATTGTATTGAAAATTATGTGAAAATTAAGTATAATATAAAATGGCTAATAATCAGGAAAAATTTTCAAAGGGGTGAGGGCAGATGAAGAAGGTTGAAATCAGCGGATATAAAAGAAAAAACAAGGCACAGCTTTTAAAAGCAATTGACGAATGTGTGTCTCTAAGCCAGCTTTTTGCCCTTATTCAGCACGAAAATATAACTATGCAGATGCATTCTCAGCCCGGTGCGTCAAATCTTGCCCCGAAAGTTCTGAGTTCAAAAGAGATTATCGCCAAAAAAGATACTCCACTCGAGAGACTCAAGACAGAAATTAAAAATACAGTTCAGAAAACATATAAGTAAAAGCCTGTTCATTGTGACAGGCTTTTACTTTTTCTGATATTTGGTTTTTAATATTGTAATTGAGTGCAGATATATTGTATAATTATGTGAATTGCATAATACAGTTAATTTTTTTAGAAAGGATTTTTTTATGAAAAAATTATTCAGCATTTTGTTTGCATTGGTTGCAACAACTGCTCTGTTTGCACTTTCAACCATAGGTGCGTCAGCGGCATTGGAAACAGACCCCAACGCAAACGCAGGTAAGAGATATTACCTAGGTGATGTAAATATTGACGGAGTTGTTTCAGTAGACGATGTCACGGCCCTGCAGATGAATATTGCAGAATTAAAAAAGTTTACTACAAAACAGATAAAACTTGCTGATACAGATGACCTCAAGGGTCTGAATATCTCAGATGTTACATGGATTCAGTTCTATATTGCCAGAATGGCAGACAGTTATCCTGTAAATTCAGAGGGCTATTCACTCGGTGATGAAGTGATATTCAGCAAGGGAAAACTTGCAACTTTGCCAAAGGGCGAGGAGATTAACGCAAAGCTGAAAGCCATAAATCCAGAAAAAGTTGTTTTTGATTTCTGGTTTGAGCACAGTGACAAGTTTGACTGGAGTGATGGTCAAATTATAGATGGCACATCAGCAGGATATGTAAGATTATACACCCGCAAAGAAAACGGCAAAACAACAGTATATATTCTTTCTCCGAATAATATTTATGCAAACGAAGACTGCTCGCTGATGTTTGGCAATCTGAATTTTACGAAATCAATTGAGTTTAATAATTTCAATACATCAAGGGCAAAAAATATGGAATGTATGTTCATGGAGTCTGAATCTCTTGAAACTCTTGATTTATCAGGTTTTGATACTTCAGATGTAACGGATATGTTCAATATGTTCAGCAAAAACACATCACTTAAAAAACTTGATGTTTCAGGCTTTGATACTTCACAAGTAAAAGATATGAGTCAGATGTTTAACGAATGTGGCTCTCTTGAAAAACTTGATTTGTCAGACTTTTATACACCTGCTCTTGAAAAAATGAGCTTTATGTTCGCAGAATGTGAAAATTTAAAAAGCGTTGATGTATCAAATTTCAATACCCTTAAGGTTAAGGATATGAGTGCGGCTTTTTCTGATTGTAAGTCGCTTGAAGAGCTTGATTTATCAAGCTTTAAGGCTCCCGTTGTAACAACAACCAGCAGTATGTTTGAAAACTGCGAGTCTCTGACAAAAGTTGATTTATCAAATTTTTATGCACCTTACGTAAACCATACATTCAGTATGTTTGAAAACTGTAAATCTCTGAAAACTCTTGATTTGTCAAAGTTCGGAACATCTTACACAACAGTTAATTACAATATGTTCAAAAACTGCAAATCGCTTACAAGTATCAATCTTTCAGGTTTTAAAACTAATTATTCCCAACAGCTCAACGGTATGTTTTACGGTTGTGAATCGTTGACAAGTCTGAATCTCTCAGGCTTTGATACTTCAAACGCTATACGTATTGAAGAAATGTTTTATAACTGTAAATTGCTGAAAAAAATAGATGTCACACGCTTTAATACTTCAAAAGTAATAGATATGAGTAAGCTGTTTTCAGGTTGCGAAGCTCTTGAAAGTATTGATGTAACAGGTTTTGATACCTCAAATGTAACAAATATGGGCTTTATGTTTTCAAATTGCAAAAGTCTGAAAACTCTTGATGTGTCTGCTTTTGATACATCAAAGGTTAAGAATATGTACTATATGTTTGATTTGTGCAGCGGACTCAGAACTATTGATTTGTCAAACTTTGACACTTCAAATGTAAAAGATATGAGAGGTATGTTCTCCGGTTGCAGCGGATTCAAAACTATCAATTTGTCGAATTTTGATACATCAAATGTTACCAATATGAGTAGTATGTTTTCCGATTGTCAGGCTCTTGAAAGTATTGATTTATCAAGCTTTGATACCTCAAATGTAACAGATATGAGCTCGATGTTCTCGTCTTGTATAAGTCTGAAAAGAATTAATTTATCGGGCTTTGATACTTCAAAAGTAAAAAATATGAGCAGAATGTTTTCTGATTGCCGATATCTGACAACCCTTGATTTGTCAGATTTTGATACATCAAGTCTTGACGTAACAGAAAGAATGTTTTATTCGTCCACAAACCTTAAAACAATATATGTTTCAGATTTGTGGAATACACGTAATGTATCAGATTCAAGAGATATGTTTGCAAGCTGTGTTTTGCTTACAGGCGGCAACGGTACAAAATTCAACTCAAGTTGTGTAGACAAAACCTATGCCCGTATTGATAAATCGTCACAAAAGGGATATTTCACAGCTAAAGCGTGATTGAAATTTTTATATAATTAAATAATATGGTTGTGCTGTTTGGAAAGTAAGCTTAAACTTAAGCACGTCTGCTAATACTCCTTGTAAAGAGATACATTTCTCCTTGCAAGGAGTTTTTTGCAACAAGTAAAACTACAGTAATTGTCAACTCAGGCACACATAGATTCTCTAAACAGAAGTAATCTTGTGAATTGCTTTAATAATATTCTGTTGCGAAAACAATAAAAATATTGACGATGCTGTTGTAAAAAGGTATAATTTAACTATATTGATAGCTTATATATCTATGAAAGGGAGATGACTGATATGCCGTTTACACCAACTGTAACAAAAGATCTGGGAACAGCTTTAGATATAATTTTAACTTTATTTGGTTTGCCTGCTGTTTGCAAAAATGTAAGTACATGTGTTGCTTTAATACAGCAGGTGTTTTCAAAAGGTTCCTCGCCTGATAATGAATTAAAGGAGCTGTCTGAAAAGATTGCTAAGGCGATAGGTACTGTTTTGAAACACGAAATCTCTGAAGATGCCAGACGGTCTGTTTTGTCTGCGGTTAAATCTTCTTTGGAAAAATTCAAGCAAAATGCTGAAAGCGATGGTAAAGATATTAAAAATATTTTTGCAGACAATATTAATTCTCCCGAAAAACTGATAGAGCAAATTTGTGAAAGACATAATGGTTTAGACGGAGAAGCTGAAGATTGTTATAAGAGTATAATCCATATGACTGTTACAGCATTATGCAAGGCAGAGAATGTTGAGTTGTTTATAAATCAAAATTATGCACTTGTTAAATTAATGCTTGATGATGATAAGATTAAGAAACTCCTTGAGGATACCAGCAGTAAAATAGATGATATTAAAGCAATGCTAGTCGGGCTTATTAAAGAGCGTTGCCTTACAGAGTCAGAGCTGCCCACTCGTAGTACAACCTATAGTTTTAGTTACTTGAATGAAAATATTGAGCTCCAAGGAAGAGAAACTGAACAAAAAAGAATAGAAGAATTTATGCTGGCTGAAAACCCATTTACTTTCTGGTCTGTAACAGGAAAGGGTGGTACAGGTAAAAGTAAATTCGCTTTACATATTGCAAAAGAATATATAAAGCGTGGCTGGGTAGTGATATGGTGCGAAAGTACGACTGACTATGATAATATTTTCAGAAAAGAGTTTATACACCCTACACTGTTTATATTTGACTATGCAGGCTTCAGTACAAAGAAAATACAGAAAGTATTACACCGAGGCTCTAAAAAATCAGAAAAACAGAAAATTCGTTTGCTGTTTGTTGAGCGTGATAAATATGATGGAAATGGTAATGAAAACTGGTACAGCAAGATTTTTAATAACGCTGAATGTTTAAAATATAAAGACCATGCGTATTATTCTGAATCTTTAAATTTGGGTCCTCTTGATGATAACTCAATAAAAATCCTGCTGAATAAGTTTGCTGAGGAAAGAGCAAAAGAGCTTAAAATTCCTAAAAACACATTTTCAGATAACGAAAAACAACGAATTATAGATTATGTAAGAAAAACATTGCCGAGAAAAAGTGAAAATTTGGATTTTGCTGACAGGTGCTTGTTTATTTTGTTTACAGCGGACGCTTGTTTACGAGGAAAGAACTATTCTGATTGGGATGCTGAAACATTGTTGAGCAGTTATATTACACAATACATCTCTAAGCTATCGGAAACTACTCAGTTAAAAAGTCATCTGAATTTACTCGCAATAGCAACGGCAACAGGTGGAGTTGATGTTGATAATGATGTTGATGTACCCGTTTTATCAACATATATAGAAAAATTTATAAATGACTTTGAGTGTGAAGATGATATAAGCCAAGGACAAGAATTTATAAGGTGTTTATGTGAAAAAGAACAAAGTGATAGCATAATTACCCCAATGTACCCTGATTTGGTGGGCGAGTATTTTTTTATTTCACGAATAAACAATATACCCAAAAGTGTTGCTAAAGACTGGGTATCAATTTTTCACAATAAAAAATATAAGGAGTATTTTATTACTTTTCTTGAACGAACCTTAGAGGACTGGGATTTACAGGGGAGGCTGAATGATGTTAAGGATTGGTTTATAGAGAGGCTACAGAGTAATCCTGATGATAAGCTATATTCAGCATACTTGCTTTCTACACTTGCCCGTATATATTATTCAAAAGGTAATTATGGCTTGGCTGTAAAATATTATGAAAAATCAAAAGATATTTTTGAGGAAATATTGCCGGAAAATCATTCTGACTTGGCGTCAATATATAATAATTTAGGTAATGCTTACAGTGATAAAGGTGATATTGATACGGCTATTGAGTATTATGAGAAAGCACTTAAAATACGTGAGGAACTATTGCTGGAAAATCATCCTGATCTGGCTATGTCGTATAATAATTTAGGTATTGCTTACGATGATAAAGGGGCTTTGGATAAGGCTATTGAGTATCATAATAAAGCACTTAAGGAAGTATTGCCGGAAAATCATCCTGATCTGGCTGGGTCATATAATAATTTAGGTGGTGCTTATAACCAAAAAGGTGATTATGACAAGGCTATTGAGCATTATCATAAAGCTCTTAAAATATATGAGGAAGTATTGCCGGAAAATCATCCTGACTTGGCCTCAACATATAATAATTTAGGTACGGCTTACAGTGATAAAGGTGATTTTGACAAGGCTATTGAGTATCATAATAAAGCACTTAAAATATATGAGGAAGTATTGCCGGAAAATCATCCTGATCTGGCTATGTCATATAATAATTTAGGTAATGCTTACGATGATAAAGGTGATATTGATACGGCTATTGAGTATTATGATAAATCACTAAAAATACGTGAGGAAGTATTGCCGGAAAATCATC
>JAXJTT010000096.1:0-16250 GCA_036309445.1 Ruminococcus sp.
ACCCTGTGTAGCCTGACGAACAACATAAATGTTCATTCTGTTTGTGCCGGCACCGATAATGCCTCTGAGACCTGCAGTTCCGAAAGCAAGTGAAGTGTAGAAACGTTCGTGAATCTCTGCTTCGTTATCCTTGATACTCTCAAGTTCAGCAACGAGATCAGAATCTTCAGTTGCGTTCTGCAACCATTCGTTGTAAGCTTTCATAAAATCCATAAATTAAACCCCCGAGATAAAATAACAACAAAACCAATTTGTCGCTTTATTAAAAAACAATATACCTATTTTAAATTATAACATATTTTTTGCAAAAAACAAGGTACTTATTACCAAAAAACAGGCTAAAAATAATTTTGTAAAAAACAATAAAAATAATTATTATCAGCTGATTTTCTTGAGCTTATAGCTCAAATTATTTTCCGTAACACTATAACCGTAAAGCTGTGCTTCATTATATATGTTTGACAAATCAATTTCAGCATCTTTTGTTATGTAGATGTACTGAGGCACTTTGTCAGGATGTAAAGCATAGTATTCTCTGAGTCGAGCAACACTTGTATCTCTTACACCTGAAATCCACGCAGAGTAAGTACCGAACGGCTTATCGTCAACAAGATAAGTGAATGTATGCAAAGTAAGCGAAAGCATATTTCCGTCAGCTTCATCTCTGTATGCGGAGTAATCCTCATACACTCTCTCAATAGTATTATAATTATTCACTGTGGTAATAATGCCCTTTGCAGGACCATTTTGTATCGGTGCATTCAATGCACTTACATAGTTATCCCAGAAACAGTGAGTTGACTTCACCGTAATCTGCAAAGCACCCTGTAAAAACAGAATAAATGAAACAAAAACCAGAAGTGATTTTCTTAACATCTGATTGTAAGGCAGTGTATCAGGTGTTTCTTTCATCTCTTTCAAAACAACACTCAAGAAAATAAGAGAAGCGATGTTTGAAGCTGATGCAGCCATTGAGATTGCATAGAAATACTGATTTGAACCCATACACAGACACACTGAATATATTATGCCGGATAAGAAAAGTGTTACAAACAACTTTCTCGGCTTTTTCTTACAAAGTATGTATGAAGTGATACCTACAAAAATCATAGGGAACATAAGTGCATTGAAATATGCGTATGTAAGAGCAGGCAAGATAAGCACGTATGTAAAAATCACTAAAGCACCGCTTATAAAAAGATAAATACAACGGTGATTTCTTCTTTTCTTGTCGATAATCATTACAATAATCATTCCAAAGAAAACATAAACAGGTATTGTAAAGTTTTCGACAAAAGTGAAAATTGAACTGAAATAATAATACATCCTTGTGCCAAAAGGTATGTGCGGATGCTCAGGGTCAGTCATCATAAGAGGCAGATTTTCTAAAATCTCCGAAATACTCGCCCTTGAAAGGACAAAAGCAATAAAGACCGACGCCAATATACAAACACCAACAGTAAACCACAGGAAAGTTTTACCCTTAAACAGATTTATCGCAAAGATATTTTTCTTCTTAATAACCTTGCCCTGTATATGATGCACTATAACGCACAAACCGAATAAAATGTACGCAACCGCAAGATACGGTGAACAAAGTACACCTGCAGAAAACACTATACCTGATAATATAAGAGGCAGTTTTTTATTCAAGTCAGATGTAGCCATTGCAACACCTGCAACAGTAACAGCTTCAAGACCCATTGTATTATAGCTGAGAGCCATAATATCAAACGGAGTAAAAATATAGTATAAAATTGAAGCCGCAACAGACATCGGACCGTACTTTCTCAGTCTTCTGTATATAAAAATTGCAGAAGCTGAGTGCATTGCAATGTAAGCAAATCTGGCAGCGATAATAATTCCGTCTGTTGATTGGAAAATTAATCTGTAAAGAGCTACAAAGGGGATAAGTAAAAAACCTGAAAGCTGTGATAAATGCCATTCCTGACTCAGTAATGAATCACCAAGAGTGAGTCTGTAAGGTACTGTAAGATAGAAGGCTTCATCATATCCGCCAAAACCGAAAAAGCTTTTCCAGATTGACAACGCAAGCACGCATACAAATAATACCCAAAACACCTTATCCATTATTTTGGTTTTATCGGGATTACTTTTCAGGTCTTTTATAAAAAAATATATTTTCTTCCAAGCCAACTCAATGAGTCTTGCTATAAAATTCAGAACAGCAGACAAAGCCAGTGAGGATATGAAAATACAAGGAATCATCAGGAAGAAATACGGTAATCTCTCAAACAATGTGTGGACATATGTTTTAAGAATTGAATAATACCACGCATCGAAAATAAAAGATAAAAGATAAACACCTAACGCAAGGTCAGAAACCTGCCACATAGTGTATTTAACCTTTACAGGAAGTTTATCAAGGCTTAAACGTGATAACATCACAAACAGAAGAACAGTAAGAATAAATGTTTCAAAACCACTCCAGTAAATATAAGAGCCTGATTTGAAAGTTGAGCCATAACTTCTGTAATAGTTGAATGAGCCGAATAAAACCAAAGCGGCAACAAACATAGGAGCAAGGTGACGTATTCTTAAGTTAAGCTTATATTCACGCAGATAGCAGCCGACAAAATAATATGTAACAGGGTAAATACCTGTCCACCATGAAGGGATTATTTTCTGAAAACTGTCTGATGAAACAGGAGTTGTCCACCATTCAAAAGAATTAAAGTTGAATATATTGAAAAATGACGGCAAAATTGTCAGAGCAACTAAAGTAAGAATAAGAATCTGCTTGTGTTTCTTAGTCTCAGTTTTATTATAAAGGATATTAAGAAAAGGTATAATAAGGAATAATCCTATATACATTTCTATGTACCAGCAATAGTTAGCTCCCGTGAAATCTAGAGTCTTGAACAGAAACGTATTGAAACTAAGGTCAAAAACTTCAAAGCCTGATATATATTTGTAAATAACACAAGCAATACTGGCAAGAATATACATTACTATAGTTTTCCTGAGCCCTGAATAATATTTTTTACTCAAGGTCTTTTTAGACATAAGGTAACCCGAAAGCACCATAAACAAGGGAACACACACCGAAAACAGCGTTCTCATCAAGATCATTATATACATCTCGAATCCGACAACAGTCTCAGAGTAAAATTCGTTGTGTAAGAAGAAGTGCACACACAACACACTCAATACAGCAACGATTCTCACCAAATCCATAGAGGAGTTACGAGCAGTTACTTTCTCAATATTCATACAATCTCTCCGTATAAAAAATAATCATATAATGACATAATCAGTCTTCAAGAAATTCTTCAACAGTAAATCTTGGTCTTCTCTTTGTTTCAAGATAGATTTTTCCGATATATTCACCGATTATTCCGATTGCGAGAATCTGTAAACCACCGATAGCCCAGATTGAGCAGATAAGGCTTGACCAACCGGGAACAGCAGTACCCATAAAGAAGCTCACAAGACAGTAAATAATCATAATAATGCTTATTGTGAAGACAGTAGCACCCAGACCTGTGATAAATCTGATTGGCTGAATACTCATAGAAGTAATGCCTTCCCACGCAAGTGCAAGCATCTTCTTAAGCGGATATTTACTTTCACCCAGAAGTCTTTCCGACCTTTCATATGTAACAATATCTGATTTATATCCGATAAGAGGCACCATACCTCTGAGGAAAATATTTGTTTCTTTATATTCAGCAAAAGTATTGAGTGCTCTTCTGCTCATAAGTCTGAAATCAGCGTGGTTGAAGATAACCTTTGCACCCATTTTATTAAGGATTTTATAGAAAGCCTCCGCAGTAAATCTCTTGAAGAAAGTGTCAGTCTCTCTTTTTGAACGCACACCGTAAACAACATCACAGCCTTCTTCATACTTTGCAACCATATCATCGAATGTATTGATATCATCCTGCAAGTCAGCATCAATTGATATAACAGCATCAGCCTTATCTTTAAGGGTCATAAGACCACAGAGAAGAGCATTCTGATGACCTCTGTTGCGTGAAAGCTTAATTCCCTGAAACACAGGATTTTCATTATGAAGTTCGCAGATAATTTTCCATGTTTTATCTTTTGAACCGTCATCAATAAAAACAATCTTACTGTCGCTTGTAATTTTTCCGCTTTCCATCATCTCATTATATTTTTTATTAAGCTTTTCAGCCGAATCTCTCAAAACCTCTTCTTCGTTGTAGCAAGGAATTGCAAGGTATAGTTTAGTCATTGTGTTATCCTCCGATGTTTATGTAATAAAAACGCAAATCAATCACTGAATAATTCACGCACTAATCCCATTATTTATTATACATTATATATCCTGCACCAAACAATGTCAAGAAAACGTCACCCAAGCCTTTTGGTAATCGCTTTTTTATGCTCATTTCTGATTTTTTAGTAATAAAATAAACAAGAGACTTAAAAAAATAAAAATAAATTTGCTGAATTTGTAAAATTACTCTTGTAATAGAAAAGTAATTGTATTATAATAATATAGTCAATAACCTAATGGAGGTAATGAATATTATGGCACAGAAATCAATAGCGGTACTTACAAGTGGCGGCGACGCACCGGGTATGAATGCGGTTGTCAGATCTGTAGTACGTGCAGGCATAAATAAAGGTATGAAGGTTTACGGTGTTTACCGTGGATACAACGGACTTCTCAACAAAGATGTTGAAGAGCTTAATCTCAGAAGTGTATCTGATATTATCGGTAACGGCGGTACAATGCTTTATACTGCAAGAAGCGAAGAATTCAAGAATGTAGAAAATCAGAAAAAAGCTGCTGAGTATTGCAGAAGCATCGGAATTTCAGGTGTTGTTGTAATCGGCGGTGACGGCTCATTTATGGGTGCAAGAGCACTTACAAACGCAGGTATCAACTGTATCGGTGTACCCGGTACTATTGATAACGATATTGCTTGTTCTGAGTACACAGTTGGTTTTGATACAGCAATGAACACAGCAATTCAGATGGTTGACAGAATCCGTGATACAGCTCAGTCACACGACAGATGCTCAGTAGTAGAGGTTATGGGCAGACGTTGCGGTGATATCGCACTCCAGACAGGTATTGCTACAGGTGCTACAGCAATCCTCGTACCTGAGGTAGAGCATAACATTGAGCGTGATGTTATAGAAAGAATTATCAATACTCAGAAAACAGGCAAAAAGCACTTCATCATTGTTGTTGCTGAAGGTGTCGGCAAAGTAGAAGAACTTGCTTCTTACATCGAAGGCAGACTCGGCATTGAAACAAGAGCTACTATCCTTGGTCACGTTCAGAGAGGTGGCTCACCAACTCTTCGTGACAGAGTTGTTGCAAGCCAGATGGGCTTTAAGGCTGTAGAACTTCTTGATCAGAATATCGGTAACCGTGTTGTTGCAATGGAACACGGTAAGATTGTAGACCTTGATATCAACGATGCACTCAATATGAAGCGTGTATTTGACGAGGATCTTTATAAGGTTGCAATGTCTATTTCTATCTGATTTAATCCATTGATTTCAGGGCGGACGATGTTCGCCCTGAATTTATATTTATACACAGAAAGGGTTTCTATCCATGAAGAATCTAACTAATGGTATGATTTTTTATTCATCAGCTTTGTCCGCATTTGAAAAGCTCGATTTCAGAAGCGATGCACTTGCAGGTGTCAGATCTAATTATTTCAGCACCAACAAACAGACACAAGCAGATGAAACAGAAATAAACATACAGAATCAATTCTATAAGCTTTCATATAAAATGGTTGAAAACCACACCCTTTCCTGGAAAGTAACAAAAAATCAGCGACCATATCAGGCAGTAAAAAGAGAAACAGGCGGAATATACTGTGTAAAATACTATGATGAAGACGGTAACGTATATAAAAGACAGTATTTTGACATAAACCACTATTGGATTAAGACCGAATATTACGATAAAGATATTGCAGGATATCTTGTCTGCACTATTTCACCTAAGCTCATTCAGAATATAATCGTATTGGAGAAAGTAACCTTCGATGACAACATAATTAAAAACATCGAACTTCTGTTTCCTTCAGAAAATCCTCCACAAAAAGTCTCTGATGCACTTGTATACACAAGCCTTGGTATGATCTGGTACGATAAATCATTTAAACCTGCAAATTTTGACGATTTATACGAAGCTCCTTATATATCTAACACATTCGGCATATCCGAAAATCTTTTTGAACAGTCATACCAGCCAAAAAATAAATTAGATTTCACAAAGCTTGCTTATCTTGGCGAAAATGTTGATGAGATGACCGCAGAAGATATTGCAAATGAATTTAAAGAGATTGTTTCAGATGAAAACATCGAAACTCCTGCAAATATCGTTGACACTCCGCAGGAAATTAACGAAGAAATCAAAGAAACAGAAGTAATTGCCGATACAACAGAAGAAAATCAAGATATTGTATCAGAAAATTCTTATGTAAGTGAGCAAAATTGCGATACAACAGAAGAACCCACTTATTCGGCGTATGACAGAATCGAGAAAATTCTGGCTGAAGCAAGCAAGAGCAATAAAAATCTCTTCGGTGAGGTTCTGGAATTTACAGATGCAGCTACAACAAACGATGATATAATTGACCAAAACGCTGAAATCGAAAACGAACAGGTAAGCGAAGAGCTTATTGACCTTATTCTTTCAGAAGTATCCGAGATGGATAAAACAACAGAAGAAGCTGATGCAGACGAAGAAACAACCGAAACAGAAATTCCGAAAATCAGATCTTCAAAACCAAGACATTTTGCTCCTGATGACAATTCTACGCAGTCAGATGACTACGAAGATGAAGATGAAGACGAAGTGAATATAGAGTCTGCTGATGATGAAGAAGCTTATTTTGCGGAAATTTTGAAGAAAAAAGAAATGGAAGCATTAGAAAAAGCAGAAGCATACCAGATCAAGCAGAAACAGCTTTCGGAATATCTTGTTGAAACACAGTCGGGTGTATATTCTTACTATGGTGAAACCGATGAAAACGGAAAAAGAACAGGTCGAGGTCGTACCGAGTCACCTGACGGCTTCACAGCATACGACGGAGGATACAATAACGATAAACGTGACGGTTTTGGTGTATTCTATTATAAAAACGGTGATATCAACTACGTAGGTGAATGGTCACAGAACAAGCGTAACGGCTGTGGTGTAGGCTACAGAACCAGCGACGGCACTATGCATATCGGTAAATGGGCTGATAACAAGCCTGAAGATATCGGTGCAAGATTCGACAAATCAGGTAATTTCATAGATGTAGCAAATTATACCGACGGTGTAAAACACGGAAAATGTATCTCAATTGACGAAAACGGAAATTTTGTAATTTCAGTGTGGGAAAACGGAGAAAAAGTTTCCGAATATTTACTTGATGATATTTTAAACTGATATAAAATAATTTTAAATACCACACACTGATATATAAGTCGTGTGGTATTTACATTATGAAAGGGTGATATTATTGGATAAAACACAAGAACAACTCACTTCTTTTTCTAATGAATACCTTCCGAAAATCATTGTTGCTTTGATTGTACTGGCAGTCGGAACAATAATAATCAAGTTTATTTTAAAACTAATAAAAAAAATACTTGGTAAAAGCAGGATTGAACACACAGTAAACACCTTTGTTTATTCTGCTTTAAAAATCATACTTTATTTAGTATTAGTAATAACAGCATTGGCAACCGTAGGAGTAGATGTATCATCAATTCTTGCAACATTTGCGGCTGCCGCACTTACTGCAGGTCTTGCTTTACAGGAATCACTCGGCAACATAGCAAGCGGTGTCATTATTTTAATCAGCAAACCGTTTGTGGCAGGCGATATACTTGAATTTGAAGGTGTAAAAGGTAAAGTCGAGAATATCAGACTCTTTTCTTCTCAGATACACACCTTTGACAATAAAATTGTCACTATACCAAATTCAAGACTTACCTCAAACAATGTAACCAACTGCACAATGGTCGATAAACGCAGAGTAGATTTGTCTTACACCGTAAGCTATGAAGACGATATAGCAAAAGTAAAGAATGTTCTATATCAGCTTATATCTGAGAATGATAAAGTAATAAATGACCCGCCGCCAAAGGTATGCGTAGGCAAACACCTTGACAGCGGTATAGAAATCGTTGTTTGGATCTGGGTTGACCCTGATGATTATTATGATGTATATTACTTTATGCAGGAAAATGTGCTTACACGTTTTAAAGAAAATGATATAACAATCCCTTATCCTCATATTCAGATTGTAAAATAAATTTAATAATTCAGAAAATTTAACAGATAATAATAGTGCCGTTTGATATTAAGCGGCACTATTTTATTTATATAAGGAATGATTTTATGAAAAAACTCATCGTATTAGCTTGTGTAATCTTAGCTTTTGCACTTGCACTCGCAGGTTGCGGCGGCACAGGTAACCAGAACAACACCCAGAATTCAGGTATGACAGCACAGTCATCACAGAACACAAACACAGGCTCACAAGACTCTCAGAACAACGGACAGAACACAAACTCAGGCTCACAGACTTCTCAGAACAACTCACAGACATCTCAGAATAACTCCGACTCAGACAACAACACAACACCTACCGAAGATGATACCATCGAACACGGAAACAACGGCGACAACGGAAGAATCGTTGACCACGACGGTATAATCGGTAACGATGAAACAGCAACACACTCAGAAAATATTTTCGATGCCGCAGGCAATATGATTGAAGACGGTGCCGATCGTTTAGCAACAGCAGCGTCCGATGTGCTTATGTAAAATAATATAAGATAAGGACGTTTCTGACCGGAAACGTCCATTATTTTAGTCGGTATTTATATTCTGAGTAAAACAAAAATTTACGAAGCTACTGCTTTTTCAAGCTCTCTTTTAAGCTGACGGATAATCTTTTTTTCCAGTCGGGAAATATACGACTGAGAAATTCCAAGTTTATCCGCCACCTGTTTTTGCGTATGCTCTTTTTTTCCGTTTAATCCGAAACGCAATTCCATAATCAATGTCTCTCTTTCATTAAGTCCCGAAACAGCTTCCAGAACAAGCCTTTTTTCAAGCTCATTTTCAATATCTCTGTTTATAATATCAGGGTCACTTCCGAGAATATCACACAGCAACAATTCATTCCCGTCCCAATCAGTGTTAAGCGGTTCATCAATTGATACTTCGTTTTTTAGCTGTGATGATTTTCTCAGAAACATCAGAATTTCGTTTTCAATACAGCGTGAAGCATATGTAGCAAGCTTTATGTTTTTCTCCGGAGAAAAGGTGTTCACAGCCTTTATAAGACCGATTGTACCTATGGATATCAGATCTTCCGCACCGGCATTCGGTGTTTCGTATTTCTTTGCTATATACACCACCAGACGCAGATTATGCGTTATCAGCGGCTCTCTTGCAGTGTCATCACCATTGATTATCCTTTGCATAATGTTTTCTTCTTCTTTTTTGTTTAGCGGTGCAGGCAAAGTTTCACTTCCGTTGATATAAAAAACTTCATTATCGTAATTAAACAACAGCCTTAATTTCCTTAATATCTGTATAATCACCAAATGAACACACTCCTTAATTGCTTATTATATCAAAAGGCACTAACGCCTTTGTATCACCTTTAAATACGTTTTCGCAAATTCCAAGGTATATTGGATATATGCTTACCTTTCCGTCAATAATAACCTTATCTGTTGCAAAACCCTTAATATATCCTTCTCCTGATAAAGTTTCAAACGGTATTATCCTGCATTTGTTTTCGCAAGGCTTGAAATCATCAAGCAGATTTCTCTCCGCAATTATTACACTGGCACCTGAAAAAGGCTCTTTAACATTACAACCGCTGTCTATTTTTGCAGAGAAAGTAAAAGTTCTGTTTTCAATTTCAATTTCTACATTACAGATACAGTTATGCAAAATATTACCAGTAAACTTTTTAATCAAAAGCATAATATAATAACATAATAAAGTCAGAATAATAAGTACAACAGGTGAAATATCAAAATAAACGACATCATTGAAAATCCCCATATCAGATGGTTTGAAATTCAGATAAATAAATATCATAATACCGCAAAAGATAAAAGAAACCGTAAAATAAACCAGCACTCTTTTTATGTAAGTTTTAATATCACATCTTCCGAAAGTGATAATAATTATAAGCATAGCAGTCAACAAATCTAAAAATATATTCAAGCCAAGGGGCAGAGGAGGGAGCAGGGCAGATAACGAAGTCAGTCCACCCGCAAAGCTTCCGATAATTATTCTGTAATGCTTGATATGTATTCCTAAAAATTTCTTAGTGCAAAGCAAAAGAAAATAATCGATAAAAAAATTAACCGTAACAAGAATATCTATATAAACATTTTTCATAACCTGACCCCCTTGAAGTATTATTACATAAAGAATAAATAATAATTGTCACAAATTGTATCGGAGGTAAATTTATATGTTATCAGGATTAATCATAGGATTGTTTACAGGTGCTTTCATCGGAGTAGGAGTAATGTGTCTGTTTTATGTCAACCGTAATTAAATTAATATAAATAACAAAAAAGCCGTAACGTACTTTATAATACGCTACGGCTCTAAATTTATAAATTATGATAAATTTCTGTTACCTGTAAATGTTAAAGCAATTAAACCTGCACCAACGTGAGTACCGATGATAGGACCAATATCACAAATAACAGATTTCTTGCATTTGCCCTTCATACGTTTCTGCATCTCAAGAGCAGCTTCTTTATTATCAGCATGAGCAATAAAGATAGTGTTTTCTTTCGGATTAACAGCCTCTTCGTCATAACGATTAATAATGCTGTTTATAACATTACTTGCACCACGGATTTTAGCAACGCTTACCAGACCGCCTGTTGCATTAACACTGAGCAACGGCTTAATCTGTAAAGCCTTACCGAATGTTGCAGATACAGCAGAAATTCTGCCGCCTCTCTTAAGATGTTCAAGGTCATCAACAACAAACCAGTGGCAGATAGTAGTCTTTACTTCATTTACTGCAGCTTCAAGCTCTTCAATTGTGCAGCCTTCTTTGTATTTCTGACCGCATATATAAAGAAGAAGTCCTAAACCGAGTGAATCACAGGTTGAGTCAACAGAAATGATTTTTCTGTCAGGATATTTTTCCTTAAGGTCATTAACAGCCATAAGAGAAGTATTATATGTGCCGCTGAGACCTGAAGCAAGACCTGTGTAAAAAACATCCTTACCTGCTTTAAGGTACTGTTCAAAATAAGTGTAGAAGGTATTGTAATTAACCTGAGATGTTGTTGAATGAATACCACTCTTAAGCTTCGAATAAAACTCCTCAAGACTCATCATTCTTGCATCTATATAATGAAGATAAGACTTGTCTTCCATAGTAAATTCCATAGGTATAACATCAAGACCGATATCCTGAACTAAATCTACAGGCATATCACATGAAGCATCTGTCAAAAAAACATAATTCATATTAATTCTCCTTTAACTTGGTTTAATAATATTATTGTCATACATGTACATTTTAACAAATATATATGTAAAAGTCAATTAAATAAAGGAGCAAAATCAAATGAATTGCAGATTAACAGATATAAGACATAAGGAAGTCATCAGTGCTTGTGACGGATGCAGAATCGGCTTTGTAGATGATGTTATCGTAGACACAAAATGTGCAAAAATAGTTTCGCTTGTGATATTCGGAAGAAGCGGTTTTATGGGTTTATTAGGTAAATGTGAAGATTATATAATTCCGTGGGAGAAAATTGAACTCATTGGTGAAGACACAATAATCATCTCCTGTTCTATGCCAAATCCCGTAAAAAGAGGCAAAAAACCACGTTTTAAGCAGAAATTTTGAAAAAAGTCATTTTCTACTTACCCTGCAGAATGAACTAATCGGAAACGAAAAAACTGTGCAAAACTTACAATCTATAATTTCTTAAAATAATTAAAAATCTAAGTGTTACAACAAGATAACAAAGATTACAGAAAATACGGAGTGTTTGTATTTGCATTTTCTGAAAAGATATGTTTTAATAGCCTACGAAATTGTGTGTTTGATAAAATTTTAACGACTAAGGAAGGATAGTGTACTCTGCCGATATCTGGCATTATCTGCAGATATACACTCAAATCACAGGGAGGATAAATTTTTGAGAGCGACAAAATGCAGGCATTTGAAAGCCGGCGAAAATACATCAATATCAGTTGAGAAAAAATCAGGAAACAAAGTAGTGAAAAGAATTTCTTATGTTCTTACCTTTGCTTTGGCTTCAGCATGTCTTATAATTCCGACAACAACTCTCGCACCAAATGTTGATGCGTATGAGAACAGTAAGGTGGCAGCTTATTCAGTCGGTAATATCGATGTCTTCGCTGAAAAGATAGCTGAAAATTGCGTAGTTGCTGAAACTCAGCCGACTACTGTAAAAGCAACAGAAGCTACCAAGCCTCAGACCACAGTGGCAAAGTCTGAGAAAAAACCTGAAAATAAAGACACTCATAACGATGTTGCTGAAAAAGAAAAATCAGAAGTATCTGAGAACACTCAGAACACTGAGGATACAATCACAGAAAATTACGCAGAAACATTCAGCGGTTATCTTGTGGAAATTGATAATCCTGACCCATCATACTCACCAAAAAGAGTTTCTCTTTCTGAGTACGACAGAGCTAAGCTTGAACGCCTTGTAATGGGCGAGGCAGGCACAATGGGTTACACAGGCTGTGCGTTGGTTGCACAGGCAATCAGAGATGCTATGAACCGTTCCGACACTTCATCTATCGACAGGATTATTTCTGAGTATCAGTATTATGCACCGACAACAATTGAGCCAAACGATGATGTTAAGGCAGCAGTTTCTTTCATCTTCGACGAAAACGGTTCAGCGGTTCAGCACAGAGTAATCTGCTTCTACACAGGCACAAGTAACTGGCACGAAACACAGAAGTACATAACAACCAGCGGAACAGTAAGATTCTTTGATTTACTTGCATAATTAAAATTTAAAAAAATCTTCAAAAAATCAGGTGTTTTTCAAAAATAACACTTGATTTTTTTGCTTTTTATGGTATAATTATAGAGCATTTCGCACGTTGAACTTGTCGGTAGGTGACTCAAGTGAGCTGTAATCCCGATAAAATCTAAGGTTCAACGGAGGTTTTAACCTAAGGAGGAAAAACAAAATGGCAGTAGTTTCAATGAAACAGCTTTTGGAGGCCGGCGTACACTTCGGTCACCAGACAAGAAGATGGAACCCAAAGATGGCAGAGTACATCTTCACAGAACGTAACGGTATTTACATCATCGACCTTCAGAAGAGCGTTAAGAAGCTCGAAGAGGCTTACAACTTTGTTCGTGAGCTTTCAGCAGAAGGTAAGGACGTACTTTTCGTAGGTACAAAGAAGCAGGCTCAGGATTCTGTAAAGGAAGAGGCTCTTCGTGCTGGTGCTTACTATGTAAACGCTAGATGGCTCGGTGGTATGCTTACAAACTTTGCAACAATCCGCAGAAGAATTGCTCGTTTAAAGCAGCTCCGTGCTATGCAGGAGGACGGCACATTCGATCTTCTTCCAAAGAAGGAAGTAATCAAGCTCAACCTCGAAATCGAGAAGCTTGAGAAGTTCATGGGCGGTATCAAGGATATGACTTCAATGCCTGGTGCTCTCTTCATTGTTGACCCAAGAAAAGAGAGAATCGCTGTATCTGAGGCTAAGAAGCTCAATATTCCGATTGTTGCTATTGTTGATACAAACTGTGACCCAGACGAAATCGACTATGTTATCCCTGGTAACGATGACGCTATCCGTGCAGTAAAGCTTATCGCTGGTGCAATGGCTGACGCTATCATCGAGGGTAGAGAAGGTCAGATGGGTGCAGCTGCTGTTGAAGAAACAGAAGAAGCAGCTGAATAATTTTATTTGATTTAAAATTAACTGAAAGGAATGTTGACAAATGGCATTTACAGCTCAGGATGTTAAAACACTCAGAGAAAAAACAGGCTGTGGTATGATGGATTGCAAAAAAGCTCTCACAAATGCTAACGGCGATATGGATAAAGCAGTTGACTACTTAAGAGAACAGGGTCTTGCTAAGCAGGCTAAGAAGGCTAGCAGAGTTGCAGCTGAAGGTGTAGCTTACGCTCTCACAAACGCTGATGCTTCTGTAGGTGTTGTAATCGAAATCAACGCTGAAACAGACTTCGTTGCTAAGAACGACTCTTTCATGGATTTTGTAAAGGTTTGTGCTAAAACAGTTATCGAGCAGAATCCAGCAGACGTTGAAACACTTCTCACACTCAAGGCTGAGGGTTCAGACCAGACAGTTGCTGAGATGTTACAGGAGAAGGTTCTTACAATCGGTGAGAACATCCAGATCCGTCGTTTCGAGCGTATGGAAGGTGCTTGCGTAGCTTACGTACACGCTGGCGGTAAGATCGGCGTTCTCGTAAACTTTGATACAGACGTTGCTGCTAACGATGCTTTCGTAGCTTGTGGTAAGGACGTTGCAATGCAGATTGCAGCTCTCAACACACAGTACCTCAACAAGGACGAAGTTCCTGCAGAGGTTATCGAGCACGAGAAGGAAGTTATGCGTCAGCAGGTTATCAACGAGGGTAAGCCTGAAGCAATTGCTGATAAGATCGTTATGGGTAAGATCGGCAAGTACTACAAGGAGAACTGCCTTGTAGAGCAGGAGTTCGTTAAGGACAGCAAGCTTACAGTTAGCCAGTACGTTCAGTCTGTTGCTAAGGATCTTGGCGGCAAGATTGAGATCGTTAAGTTCGTTCGTTTTGAAAAGGGCGAAGGCATCGAGAAGAGACAGGACGACTTCGCTGCAGAAGTTGCAAGTGCTCTTAACGGCTAATTTAAAATTTATATTGTTTTATTTGCGGGTAGATTTATTCTGCCCGCTTTTATTTTTGCACTCTCAAAATAAAATTTATACATTAACATAAAATAATCAGTGTTTTACCTTTACAAAAATTGTATTTTATAGTATTATAAATGTAATTATATTACACAGTGGGGTGTTTTTTTATGGAACCAAAATATAAAAGAGTTTTAATTAAATTATCAGGTGAATCACTTGCAGGTGCTCAGAAGCACGGTATTGATTTTGATACTGTCTTAGAAATCTGTAAGCCTATCAAAAAATGCGTAGATGCAGGCGTTCAGGTAGGTATCGTTGTTGGCGGCGGTAACTTCTGGAGAGGCAGAAGCTCAGGCGATATGGACAGAACAAGAGCTGACCATATGGGTATGCTCGCAACCGCAATCAATGCACTCGGTGTTGCTGATGCACTCGAGCAGCTCGGTGTTGTTGTTCGTGTTCAGACTGCTATTGCTATGCATCAGGTAGCTGAGCCTTACATCAGAAACAAGGCTATGCGTCACCTTGAAAAAGGCAAGGTTGTAATTTTCGGTTGCGGTACAGGTAACCCATTCTTCAGCACAGACACAGCCGCATCTCTCAGAGCTGTTGAAATTGAAGCTGACATTATTATGAAAGCAACTATGGTTGACGGTGTATACGATTCTGATCCTAAGAAGAATCCGGATGCTAAAAAGTACGATTCACTTTCATTCCACGAAGTACTCAACAAAGATTTGGCTGTTATGGACAGCACTGCAGCTTCTCTTTGTAAAGATAACAAATTACCTATTCTTGTATTCAGCATTGATGACCCTGAAAACATCTATCGTGCTGTTTGCGGTGAAAATATCGGTACAGTTGTTTACGCTGAAAACTAATATAAACTCAAAAATTATATATATTATTTAATATATTGGAGGACAAATTTATGCAGACACAGTTAAAAAAAGCTGAAGAAAGAATGGGCAGAAGACTTGACCATATGCAGGCAGAGTTTGCTGCTATCAGAGCAGGCAGAGCTAACCCTGCTGTACTTGATAAAGTAAAGGTAGATTACTACGGAGCACCAACTCCTGTAAATCAGCTTGCTGCTGTATCAGTTACAGAGGCAAGAACTCTCACAATTCAGCCATGGGATATGTCTGTTCTCAAGCTTATCGAAAAAGCTATCCAGACATCTGATATCGGCATTAACCCTCAGAACGATGGCAAGTGCATCCGTCTTGTTTTCCCTCCTCTTACTGAGGACAGACGTAAGGAAATCGTTAAGGAAGTTTCAAAAACTGCCGAAGATACAAAGGTTCAGATTCGTAACGAGCGCAGAGATGCTATCGATCAGCTCAAGAAGATGAAGAAGGATTC
>JAXJTT010000097.1:0-19934 GCA_036309445.1 Ruminococcus sp.
ATATTAATGGGTGTGTCAATTCTTTCGTCAATGTCGACCCTGTCGTCCCTGTAACGAATTGTAAGGCAATTTCAGGCGATGTGTGCGATTATTAAAGAAAACTCGAAACAGTATCCGAATAAAGATAAAAACCGAAATTTGAGCAAATTTACGGCAGAATTGATAATTCATTTTAAGAGCAGAGGTTTGGTGTCATATTCCCAGACTTTAGTCTGGGGCAAGCAACGCATTCGGCTGGTCGCAAAGCGAGCCTGCCAATGCAAGAATCGGGACACCCGAACCCGTTTTATTGGTAAAGGAGAAACCTATAGATGAAGAATAAAAAATTAAGCATAAGAATATCAGAAACAGACTTAGAAAGAATTCATCAGAAGTCAACAAAGGCTAAACTTTCATTAACTGATTATGTTACGAGGTGTTGTCTTTGGAAACAAATATTTGTTATAGAGGGACTTGATGAAGTTATCCGTCAGCAGAAAGCTATCGGAAGAAATCTTAATCAGCTTACCACTCTTTGTAATATGGGTAAGGTTAATATTATAAACCTTGCAGAGCTAACAAACCAATATACCGAAACAAATAAACTGTTGACTGATTTATTGGATAGAAAGAGGTGGTCTAAATAGCAATATTAAAATTTATTTCAAGTAAACGAATGCAAACAAGGCAAGGCTTAGCTTCGATACTTGCTTACTGTAAACAGGATAAGAAAACTTTGTATAATGGTAGAAGATTAGTCAGTGGAGTTAATTGTGTTGCAGAGTCAGCGTTTAATGAAATGATGAATACAAAAATTAATCACAAAAAAACAAATGGAAGAATGTACTATCATCTGTTTCAATCTTTTCATCCTGATGAAAACTTAACACCTGAAACTGCACACGAGATTGCGTTGAAGTTTGCCCAAGAGAATTTCAAAAACTACGAAGTTTTAGTTGCAACACATATTGATAGAGAGCATTTACATTCGCACTTCATTGTAAACTCGGTTAGCTTTGAGAATGGTAAAAAATATCATTCAGATAAAGATGAAATACAAAAGCTACGAGATTGCTCAGACAAGCTGTGTAGAGAGTATGGTTTATCAGTTGTAACACCTCAACCACAAAAAGCAAAACAAATGTCTACAAGAGAATATCGCTCAGCTGATAAAGGACAGAGTTGGAAGCTACAGCTTGCAATAGCGATAGATGAAGTTATGAAGTTCGCTAAATCAAAAGAACACTTCATTAGTCTTATGGAAAACGAAGGCTATGAAGTTAAATGGACATCAGAAAGAAAATATATTACATACACTACACCGCACGCAATGAAGTGCAGAGATAATAAATTGCACGAAGAAAAATATCTTAAGGAGAATATGGAAAATGAATTCAGGATTAGAAAGGAAATCCTTTGCGGAATTAAAGAATCAGGCGAAACAGAAAAACCAATCAGCATCAAAAGTCATACCGACAGTTACGGTAACGGAAGAAAACTGGAAAGCGTTGATAGCACTCAACAATACGATGATAGAGTGGCTGGAGTATCTATCACAGGAGCTTCCGACCAATGCAGATTTCAATGCTCAGATCAATTACATCAGGAAGAAAAACGAGGAACAACTGAATGCGATGGAAGCTATTGTTACACAGATAAAAACGGAAAACGATACTATGTTGAAACAGGTTGGGAATCAGAACGAGAAGAACTCCTTGTTTATCTCACAGCTGAAAGAGAAAATGAAGAGTTATACGAAAAAGCTATTCTGGATTACAGCAGTGGCAAACTTAATTACATCATTGACGGTGCTTATCTTGCGACTGAAGTTTTCGATATGATTGACAACGATTATCATACAGACGATTGCACTACAATTAGAAAACCAATAAAGGAAAGAAAAAATACTAAAAAACAAGGTCAAAAGTTTAATGGGATGTAAAAATAAATTATAAAGGATGATGTATAGATGATTTGGTTTAATACAAAACCGATAAAAATAAAAGTTAAAATTATATTGATATACCATCTTATGTTTTATGATGGAGAAAGGAGGTCTATGGGCAGAAAACCAGAACCCATATATATTGAATCAGTAGAATTTGACTACATAGGTACTGATGCTCAATTCAATCTTTTTCTAAAAAGTATAATAAAAGATTACATAACAGGAAATAATCTTTTACCTGATGAAAACGAAGATAAAATAAAGTTAAAAAAGTCAGCATGATTGCTGGATATTATAAAAGAGTTGTGATATGTTGTGGTTGCATCAAGGTGGTGTGACCACAACATTCAGATAATAAGACAGAAAGGAGATTTGATATGAAAGTGTGGTTGTATTACAGATTATCAAGAGATGAAGATACAGAGCTTAATTCTCTTAATAATCAAAGAAATATATTAGTAGAGTACGCAGAAGCAAACCATCACAACATAGTCGGTGAATCATTTGATGATAATGTAAGTGGAATGCATTTCAATCGTGAAGGTATAGACAAAATATATGAACAGGTTGAGAAGAAAACTATCGAAGCAATAATTGTAAAGGACTTATCACGATTGGGTAGACACCGAACACAAACTGCCTTGTTTATTGACTATCTTAGAGAACACGATGTGAGAGTTCTGTCAGTTACAGAAAACATTGATACAAGCAACGAAGATGATGATTTGATGATAGGATTCAAGGGCATTTTCAATGATATGTACGCTCGTGATATTTCAAAGAAAATACGTGCTGGATACAAGCAGAAACAAAAGAACGGTATAGTAATCACTACACCGCTTGGATATTTTAAAGACAAAAACACTAATGAAATTATGGTTGTAGAGGAAGAAGCTGATATAGTAAGAAAAATTTATAACCTATATCTATCTGGGTACGGACTCAAAGCTATAGCAAAAATTCTAAATGACGAAGGGATAAAATCGCCTCAATACTATCAGAACAAAATGTATAACAAAACATTACCATGTAACAAGCCAGAAATTACTGGCAGATATTTATGGGTAAATACTACTATAAAAAGAATTTTACAAAACGAATTCTACATAGGAACTGTAACTTGTCATAAAACATATACAAATAAAATCAATCACATTAGAAAAGATTTACCACAGGATGAGCATTATAAACACGAGAATTTTGTGCCTGCTATTATATCAAAAGAAAAATGGGAACAGGTACAACTTTTATTATCATCAAAACGAGATAACAATGTGCGTGCAAGCACGGGTAAGCCCTGTCACAGATATACAGGGCTTATAGAATGTGGTGACTGTGGGTGTACCTTCATATGCAAAAAGAGGAAATGGAAAGATAAACCTGAGCGAATTGAATACAACTGTAATGGTTATCACAGGTACGGCAAGGAACATTGTACATCACATAGAATAGATGAAACTTATTTAGATAAACTGATTTATAATGAGCTTATGCTTATCAAGGATAAGGCAATAGATAATTATAAAACTATTGAATCAGATATAATGAAATGGATGAATAAAAAGAATACAGTTAATGATAAGTTAAAACAACTAAACACAAAACTTGAACAGTGCAAATCAGACCAAAAAGAAATTCTGCTTGAAAGAATCAGAGATAGAGAGCATGCTAATGTTTATACTGAAATGCTTGTAAAATGTGAAGCTGATATCAAAAGGATTCAAGAAGAAATACATTCTATAAAGGATTATAATGATACGATCAAAAAGAGAAAAGCTGAAATAAAAAACAGCGTTAAAATCATAGAAGAAATTCTAGAAGAAGGAGCAATAAGTGATGCGAACCTTAGACTGTTGGTTGATAAAATAATCATCACAGAAAAAGATAAAAAATTAAATATCAAAATCAAACTTAATGCGAAATTTCAAGGGCATAAAGATTGTTATGATGAGGATGGTAACATAACAGAAATTGCATTTATTTCATAATATAAAATTGGCATACGCATAACCTTATGTGATGTAACAAGGTACTACGTGTGCCAACCATTTCTATGTTTTGTGATAATGAAAAAAGCCCGATTTAATCGGACTTTTCAGGGTGGTGCGGGCGACAGGACTTGAACCTGCACATCGGTTGACACTAGAACCTAAATCTAGCGCGTCTGCCAATTCCGCCACGCCCGCATATTTAGTTTTAAACCCTCAATTTTTACACGGCGAGGGATGCCGAGGTGGAGCTAACAGCTTAATCCACAAATATATAAAACAGAAAAATCTGTTTTAAGCTGATTGAAAAATAAATTCCACGGGGTAGTGTGACCAAAATCTGGCGCGTCTGCCAATTCCGCCACGCCCGCAAATATTTAATACCACTTTGAACAAAAATTATTATACATAAAAATAATCAGTTTGTCAATTAAAATTTAAACTTATATAAATTTAATTCAGAAAAATTACAGTGAAATTTTTGTATACAAATCAACAAATTTAAATATTTGTACATTTTATAGATTTTATATTGAATATTTTGGCAAATAACGCTATAATAAGAACAATGGTTTATACTTTTTAAGTTAGGAGACTTGAATTATGAAAGTAAAAATTATTTCAGACAGCACATGTGACCTTTCAAAAGAACTTATTGAAAAATACGACATAGCAATTATTCCGCTATATGTAACTCTAAATGATGTGACAAAAAAGGATGGTCTTGGAGCTAATCCTGAAGATATTTATGAATATGTTGAAAAAAATGGTAAGCTTCCGACAACAAGTGCCGCTAACCTTGGAGATTATCTTGATGTTTTCAAGGAATGGCGTGAAAAAGGATATGAAATCGTTCATTTCAACATCAGTAGTGAGTTTTCAAGCTCACATCGCAACGCTTGTCTTGCAGCAGAAGAAATCGATGGCGTTGAAGTAGTAGACTCCAGAAACCTCTCGACAGGTCAGGGTCTTGTTGTTCTTCATGGTGCAGATATGGCTATGAACGGTGCTTCTGCTAAGGAAATCGCTGAATCTTGCCGTGAAATGACCTCAAAAGTAGAAGCAAGCTTTGTTGTTGACAGCATTGATTATCTTTTCAAAGGTGGCAGATGTTCTGCTCTCGCGGCTTTTGGTGCCAACCTCTTAAAGCTTAAACCTTGTATTGAGGTTACTGACGGTAAAATGAATCCGGGTAAGAAATATCGTGGTAATATCAGCAAAGTTATGATAAACTATGTGACCGATGTGCTTTCAAACAGAGATGACATCGACAAAAAAAGAGTCTTTATCACTCACACTAAGTGCGACAAAGAAGATGTTGATGCTGTACGTGCAAAAGTTATGGAGCTTTGTCCTGATTTCGAGGAAGTTCTTGAAACAACAGCAGGATGCACTGTTACAACTCACTGCGGTCCTAACACCTTGGGTGTATTGTTTGTAAGAAAATAAATTTTAAATAATCATAACAAAAGACAGTTTATTCATTTTACTGAGTAAACTGTCTTTTTATGTATACGATAATTAATCTTATTTAATCAGCATATCGCCTCTCTGGATTTCACCGCGGCTGACATCTCTGAGTAACACGCCTACATTATCTCCTGCTCTTGCAACATCAAGCATTTTTCTGAACATTTCTATTCCTGTTACAGTAACATTTTTTCTCATTCCGCCTTGTTGAACAAGGGTTACTGTATCTCCTACACAGACTACACCTGATGCAACTCTGCCTGTTACAACAACTCCTCTGCCTGTAATGAAAAATACATCTTCTACGTTAAACTGAAAGTTTGAACCACTTGAATAGTTATTCATTGATTCAGGTGCATTGAAATTATTTACAGCATTGATTGGTGTGCTCTGAATATTACGTTCTTCATAATACTGCTCAACATCACTCTTATCTTTTTTAAAAAAATCAAATAATCCCATTTAGTACCTCCATATGATACATATATCAACACTGCATATTAATTTTTATATACAGTGTCGATATGAAATTTTATTTAAGTTCTGCGATAGTTACACCATCTTCGCCCTCGCCGAATACGCCTAAGCGGTATGACCTTACGGCTTTGTGAGTTTTCAGAAAAGCTCCGATTTCACGTCTTAGCACACCTGTACCCTTTCCGTGAATAATTGTAATCTGGTTGATGTTCATAAGCACTGCATTATCAATCGCTTTATCTACTATAAGCACTGCATCAAAGGCTGTTTCTCCTCGCACGTCTACTTCGGTAGTAGGACGTATATCAAGGGTACTGTGAACATTTCTTCTGCCCATAGATTTTGGAGGCTCAGGCTTCTTTTCTTTGAGCAAGCGGAGATTTTTTATATCCACTCGGGTCTTGATAATACCTGCCTGAACAAGCACCTGACCGTCCTTTGTTGGTGGAGCAAGAACAACCGCATTTTTGTCAATATCATAGATAAGAACATTATCGCCAACCTTAAGCGGACGTGGAAGCTTGTACTCTTCCCCACTCTGTTTTTTAACAACAGGGTCAGCAACCGACTCCATTTTGTCGATATTTTTCTTGAGCTTTGAACGAGCTTCGGCTGACATATCTTTCGCTTTTCTCGCCTTTTCAAGCTCCTCAACCAGTGCATCGGCTTCTGCTCTGGTTTTTGAAATAATACGTTGTGCTTCTTCTTTTGCTCGTTCGATTTCACGTTCAGCCTTTTCTCTTGCTTTCTGCATTTCGTTTTCAGCCTTCTGCTTTTCGGTATTTGCTTTTGCAGTAAGCCTGTTTGCATTTTCAATCTGTTTTTCAAGGCTTTGACGACGTTTTTCAAGTGTTTCCACTACATCTTCAAACTTTCGGCTTTCGCTTGAAACAAGCTCTTTTGCACGTTCCACAATTTCATCATCCATACCAAGTCTTTTAGAAATTGCGAATGCATTACTTTTGCCCGGCACACCAATTAAAAGTCTGTAAGTTGGCTGGAGAGTTGCTACATCAAACTCACAACATCCGTTTTCTACGCCATCTGTTCTGAGAGCAAATTCTTTAAGCTCTGCATAATGTGTTGTACTTGCTATTTTTGCGTGTCTTGAACGCAATTTTTCAAGAATAGAAATTGCAAGTGCCGCACCTTCGACAGGGTCTGTACCTGCACCAAGCTCGTCTATCAAAGTGAGCGTTCCTGAGTTTGCAAGCTTGAGAATCTGAATTATATTTGTCATATGTGCAGAGAATGTTGAGAGTGACTGTTCAATACTCTGCTCATCACCGATATCTACAAGCACACGTCTGAACACTGAAAGCTCGCTGTTATCAGCACAAGGCACTAAAAGTCCGCACATGGCCATAAGTGTGAGCAAGCCAAGAGTTTTAAGTGTTACTGTCTTACCACCTGTATTCGGACCTGTGATAACAAGTGTGTCAAATTGTTTACCGAGTACAATATCAACGGGGACTACCTTATCCTTGTTTATAAGTGGATGACGTGCTTTTTTCAGGTCGATAATTCCTCTGTCATTCATCACAGGCATTGATGCCTTCATATTATACGCAAGGTTTGCTTTTGCAAACACAAGATTAAGATAAGCAAGATTTTTGTAGCTTCCGATTATACTGTCGGCAAAGTCACCTGCATTTGCTGACAGCTCAAAAAGTATGCGTTCAATCTCGTCTTCTTCTTTGGATTGAAGCATTTTTATATCATTATTTGCCTGCACAACTCCCATAGGCTCGATAAAAACTGTCTGTCCGCTGGCTGAAGTATCGTGAACAAGACCGGGAACATTTCCCCTGCATTCACTTCTTACAGGCACAACATATCTTCCGCCTCGCTGAGTAACGATTGCTTCCTGAAGATATTTTATGTATGTTGAGCTGTGAATGATTTTATCAAGCACCTCTTTTGCTTTTGATGATGCCGTACGTATTTTACGACGAATATCAGCAAGAGTAGAGCTTGCTTTATCGGAAATTTCATCTTCGCTGATTATCGCAGATGTAATTTTCTCTTCGAGAAATTTATTTGATACAAGTCCGCTGAAATAACCATCAAGAGATGTGTCGGCTGATGCAAATTTAGAATGCCATTCTTTTACTGAACGTATTATTCTCAGAGTTTCGGCAATTTTGAGAAGCTCAGTTGTTGAAAGGCAACCGCCTGCCTCTGCTCTTTTGAGTGCGTTGGTACAGTTTGAGGCACCTCCAAATGAAGGTGTGCCGAATTTACCGCTGAGAACTACGGCATCGTCAGTCTGTTTCAAAAGCTTGTTTACTTTTTCAAGGTCAAACTGTGGCTCAAGAGCTAACGCCATCTCTTTTGCATCATCAATACTTGTCTGTGAAGCAAGCATATTAAGTATCTTGTCAAGTTCAAGTGTTTTATAATGTCTGTTCATAATTTTTACCTGTTTTAAGAAATTGTTTTATAAAAAGTTAAAGTCGAAAAATCCTTTTCAAACATATATTTTAAATAATTTTCGCTGGCTTCGTTCAACACATCGAAGTCAGAATCGGGAATCGAAAAGGAAAATAATTTTTCATCATCTGCGTAGATTGTGTGTCTCAGTGCAGTAAGAGTTGCTGTATTCAGACTTATTGCAAACTCTCCGATACTATTGTTGCAACAAGAACATTCTATTATTCCTTTTTTAGGGAAAAAAAGCATAACATCAGCTGAATATTCACCGCAGGTTCTGCACATACGCAAATCGGGCATATATCCTGCAAGGCTTGCAAGACGCATTTCAACACAAGGTTTTATTAGCTTTGCACTGCGTTTATTTTCAGACAGAAGATACAGTGCATTTAAAATCAAACTCAAAAATTTATCCGCTTTCTGCTCTCTGGGGCATATTGTGATTGCAAGCTCGCAAAAATACTGGGCAAGACACATTTTTACAACGTCATTTCTGAGTTTTGAAAATATTTTTTCGGAAATTGCATCACCGATAGTATATGTATCCCGACCTTTATATATTGTAAGTCGGGAATAACTGAGCAGAGAGGTTGCCGCACATTTCTGGTTCTTGATATTTTTAGCTCCACGCACAAAGGCCTTTATAACTCCGTTTGTCTGCGTGAGTACATAGACCAGCTTATCCTGCTCACCGATATTCTGTTCTTTTATAATCAGACCCATCGTCCGGAATTTCATCGGTTTCCTCCCCGAGTATTGTATCTGCTCCTGTGTCCTTGGAATCTCTGATATTTTTGTATCTGAGATAATCAAGTACATTTCCTGTTGTGAAAAATGCCTGCCACGAATTCCATTCGTTCATTTTAACACCCCCGTAATTATTTTGCGTTACAAGGGTGATTTTACTATTGGAAATTTTTAATCAAAGTTACTTTCATCAAAACCGAAGTTCTGCAAAATTCTTGCACGGTTTCTCCAGTCTTCTTTTACCTTTATCCATACCTGAAGAAAGACTTTACAGTCAAAAAATCTTTCCATATCCTGACGGGCAAATGTGCTGATTTTCTTTAGCATAGCACCATTTTTGCCGATAAGGATACGCTTATGTGACTCTCTTTCACAGAAAATTGTTGCATCTATATCAAGGAGTCCGTTTTCTCTGGTTTTCATTTTTTCAATTACAACTGCTGTTCCGTGCGGAATTTCTTTATCGCAAAGTCTGAGAATTTTTTCTCTGACTATTTCTGACGCAATTACTCTTTCAGGCTGGTCTGTGAGAGTATCTTCTTCAAAGAAATGACCGCCTTCGCTTGCCTGTCCTTTGAGTTCCTCCAGAAGCTCGTTCATTCCGTTTCCGTCTGTTGCACTGACAGGAACAATTGCATCAAAATCATAAAGCTTGCTATATTCAAGAATCTGCTTCATAAGCACTTCTTTTTCCTTAATCATATCAATCTTATTGATTACGAGAATTGCAGGCATATTAAGCATCTTGAATTTTTCAATTAAGTCAAGCTCGGTCTGCACAGGATTTTTATCTGCTTCAACAACAAGCATACAGCAATCCACACCGCCAACAGACTCGTTGACTGAACGCACCATATATTTGCCGAGTGAATTTTTCGGCTTATGCATACCGGGGGTATCGAAGAAAACAAGCTGATATTCGCCCTGAGTGAGTACACCTGTAATTCTGTTTCGGGTAGTCTGGGGCTTGCTTGAAACAATTGCGATTTTCTGACCTAAAAGTCTGTTAAGTATTGAGCTTTTACCCACATTAGGTCTGCCTACTATTGCAATAAATGCTGATTTGTCGTTTGTATTCATAATTATACCTCTTAATACTTATATATTACAAAAACAGGGGCAAACAGATTGTTGCCCCTTGTTGTTACCTGTTTTTTATTTTAAAAAACTTAGTTTTTATTCCCACAGGCCCGAGACATACAAAAATCACGGAAAGCACAGCGGAAATAATAAGTAAAATCAGATAAAACGGATTTTCTGCAAAAAAGGAGATGATATTAACTATTACATTAAAATCGAGAAAAAACAGCACAGCAACAATTGCTGATCCTATTGCAGAAATCAACACAGCTCCTGCACTTATATCCTTGGCAATCTTCACAAGCGGCTCGTATCTGTCGGCAACGAGATTGCAAAGCTTTTCAATGCAGGTATTTATCATTTCCAAAACCATAACAAGGCAGATTGTGAGAACAAGTATTGCCCACTGGATATTTGAAAAAGAGTAAAAAGACGAAAAAACTATTACGTAAAAAGCGGCAACCATATGAAATCTCATATGACTTTCACTTTTTAAGGTATCCCACACGCCTTTAAATGCACACTTAAATCCAAAAATCTGATTTTTCATATAAATTAAGCCATATCGTCATCTACTATGTAGCTTGATGATGCAGGAAGACCGAGCTGTTCCATAACAAGCTCTTCTTTCTCACGCATACGAACTCTCTCCATATTTTCCATATGGTCATATCCGAGAAGGTGGAGAACACTATGTGCTGTAAGATATCCGACTTCTCTCTGGAGGCTGTGACCATAAAGATATGCCTGATCTCTTGCTTTTTCCATGGAAATAACTACATCACCGAGTATCTGAGCACCTGTCTGAACATCAGTATCATAAACACCATTTTCGCCCATTGGGAATGAAAGTACATCTGTTTCGATATCTTTGTCTCTGTACTGCTTGTTAAGTTCTTTAATCTGAGCATTATCAACGAAAGTAACGCTGATTTCAGCAGGTCCTTCGAATTTTTCAAGCTTTAAAACAGCATTACAGCAACGTCTTACAAGCATACGAATACCTGTAGGAATTTTTACTGCCTTCTGTTTGTTTGTTATTACAACTCTGATTTTGTTTTCCGCCATCTAAAACCATCCCTTTAAAATTTAAAAAATATATTCACATTAAAATCCACTTAATTTTCATGGGGTCTTCCGTTTTCGTATTTTGCATACGCTTTGATGATGTCCTGAACAAGTTTATGTCTTACTACATCTCTCTCATCAAAGGTACAGTTACCGATTCCCTCAATATTTTTAAGAATTTTTATACAATCTTTAAGTCCGCTCTTTGAACCTCTCGGAAGGTCAATCTGAGTAATATCACCCGTTATGACCATTTTTGAGTTGAAGCCCAGACGAGTCAAAAACATTTTCATCTGCTCAGATGTTGTATTCTGTGCCTCGTCAAGAATAATAAAACTGTCGTCGAGAGTACGTCCTCTCATATAAGCAAGTGGTGCAACCTCGATATTTCCACGTTCAACATATTTCTGATAGGTTTCTGCACCGAGCATATCAAACAAAGCATCGTAAAGTGGTCTTAAATACGGATCAACCTTACTTTGAAGATCTCCCGGAAGAAAACCAAGCTTCTCACCTGCTTCTACTGCAGGTCTTGTAAGAATTATTCGGTTAATCTGCTTACTTCTGAAAGCAGTTACCGCCATAGCAACCGCTAGGTAAGTTTTACCTGTACCGGCAGGACCCACTCCGATAGTAATTGTGTTTTTTGCAATAAGATTACAATACTTCTTCTGTCCGATTGTTTTTGGCTTTATCGGTTTACCCTTTGACGTAATACAAATGCAATCGCCTGCAAGCTGTTCTATTTTTTCTTCACTTCCGCTGTTTACCAGCGAAATGCAGTAACGTATATTTTGCTCCGAAAGTGCCTCGCCACGATTGATAAACTGCAACAGACTATCAATAACTCTTGCAGCTTTAGATACATTTTCAGCATCACCATCAATTTTAAGTTCACTGTCACGACAAACCACTCTTACAGAAAATTCTTTCTCTATAAGTTTAATATTTTCGTCAAAACTGCCAAAGAGTGCAACAGCGTGTTCCATTCTGTCAATACTTATAACTTGTTCCGTAAAACCAAATCCTCAAAAAGCAAAATTTATAAATAAATTATACCACATTCTTAAGAAAAAAACTTATAAAAAATAGCTTTTTTTACTTAAAATGAAAATTTTGTTAATTTTGCCGAAATAGACTTATTTTACAAGTCCTGCCATTGTGTTATTTATGTAAGATAGAGCATTTTTAAGTGCAATTTCAACAAATTATATATTTTCAGTTTAAAATTTAAGGCAATATTTTATATAATTTTAAAGCGTTTTAATTAACTGAACAGTTTACTTTATCGTGGTTACACAAGCAAAGAAATAGTTTATGGATATATTTTTGGATATATAAAAAAACTTGTAAACCACTAGTTTTTTCTCTTGACAATGAGCTTAAAATAATATATAATACCGTAGTGTAAAGAAAAATACTTTACACACAATTGCAAAATAACTTTCGGGAGCTATGCAGTATGGAAAAAAACGTAGAGGTTTCTTTGCTCTTTGATTTTTACGGTGAGCTTCTGAAGCCGTCGTGCAGACAGGCTGTTGAGCTTTATTATAACGAGGATTTATCTCTCGCTGAAATAGCCGCTCAGACAGGAATTACACGACAGGGTGTTCGCGACAGTATAAAACGTAGCGAATCTCAACTTTTTGAATTTGAAGACAAATTAGGTCTTCTGAAAAAATTTATTGAACTTGAGCGTGGTCTTGAAAAAATTTCTTCACTATCTCAGAATATCAATTCAATTTCAGAAGACGAACAAATACAGTTGCTTGCTTCACAGATTGACAATATCGCAAGCACTCTCAGAGAATAGGAGCTGAATTTATGGCATTTGAAGGTCTTGCCGAAAAACTCAGTAATGCGTTTAAGAAACTTAAAAATAAAGGTAAACTTTCCGAGGCTGATGTTAAGGAAGCTATGCGTGAAGTCAGACTCGCTCTTCTTGAGGCTGACGTAAACTACAAGGTTGCCAAGGACTTTACAGCTAAGGTTACAGAACGTGCTGTAGGTCAGGATGTTATGGAAAGTCTTACTCCGGGTCAGATGGTTGTTAAAATCGTTGACGAGGAGCTTACTGCACTTATGGGCGGTGACAATGCAAGACTCGAATTTGCATCAAAGCCACCTACCGTTATTATGCTTTGCGGTTTGCAGGGTTCAGGTAAAACAACTCACGCAGGTAAGCTTGCTCTTATGCTTAAAAATCAGAATCACAGACCAATGCTTGTTGCCTGTGATATTTACCGTCCTGCTGCTATTGACCAGCTTAAGGTTGTGGGCGGAAAAGCAGGAGTACCTGTTTTTGAGAAAGGCACTCAGAGTCCTGTCAAGACAGCAAGGGAAGCTATCAAACACGCTAAAGATTACGGTAACGATGTTGTAATTCTCGATACCGCAGGCCGACTTCACATTGACGAAGCTCTTATGGATGAGCTTAAAGATGTTAAGGCTGAAGTTAGTCCTGACGAAATCTTGCTTGTTATTGACTCAATGACAGGTCAGGATGCAGTAAATGTTGCAAAGAGCTTTAATGAAAAGCTTGAAATTTCAGGTGTAATTCTTACTAAGCTTGACGGTGACACACGTGGTGGTGCGGCACTTTCTGTAAAAGCAGTTACAGGTAAACCAATCAAATTTGCCGGTACAGGTGAAAAGCAGGAAGACCTTGAAATTTTCCACCCTGACAGAATGGCAAGCCGTATCTTAGGTATGGGTGACGTGCTCACTCTTATTGAAGATGCTCAGAGCAAGATTGACCAGAAAAAAGCTGAACAGATGACTCAGCGAATGATGAGTAACAAGTTCGACTTCAATGACCTTAACGACCAGTTTGAGCAGATTAAGAAGATGGGACCTTTAAAGGGTATCCTTGCTAAAATTCCGGGTATCGGAAATCAGCTTGACGGTATTAATATTGACGACAGACAGATTGACTGGATACAGGCTATCATCCTTTCTATGACACCTGCTGAAAGAGAAAATCCGTCTCTCCTTAATCCTTCACGTAAACGCAGAATTGCGGCCGGTTCAGGCAGAAGCGTTGAAGAGGTAAACCGCCTTATCAAGCAGCTTGAGCAGATGCAGAAAATGATGAAGCAGGTTAAGAAAACAACAAAGAGTATGAAGGGCAAGAAAAAGAAAATGAAGAGATTACCCGGTCTTGGCGGTATGCCGATGGGTAACTTCCCTAACCCTGAGCAGCTCGATAAAAAATAAGTATTCATCCAATCAAGTACATTGGTGAATTATAGATTTAACAGATTTATTTTACGGAGGTAAAGACAATGGCAGTAAAAATCAGACTTAGAAGAATGGGCTCAAAGAAGGCTCCTTTTTACAGAGTAGTAGTAGCAGATTCAAGATACCCAAGAAACGGTCGTTTCATTGAGGAAATCGGCACATACGATATTCTTAAGAAGCCATCAGAGTTCAAGGTAGACGCAGAAGCAGTTAAGAAGTGGATTTCTAACGGTGCTCAGCCTACAGATACAGTTAAGGCTCTCCTTAAGAAGAACGGCATCATCGAATAATTGTCGGAGGACTACTGATGCAGAAGTTACTTACTGTAATCGCAAAAGGACTCGTTGACGATCCTGATTCCGTTAGCGTTGAAGCTGATGCTCCTGCTGAGGACGGCACAGTCGTTTATCACATTCATGTTGCTGAAAACGATATGGGCAGAATCATCGGTAAGCAGGGCAGAATTGCAAAGGCTATCAGAACAATAGCTCGCAGTGCGGCTATCCGCTATGAGGAAAAGATTTTAGTTGAAATCGACTGATTTTTTCTAAAAAAAGCAAGTTAAGGCAATAGCAGAAATGCTGTTGTCTTTTTTGTTTTTCAGAAATTGTGTATTTTACGCCATTCTTTTCATATATATAATTGAAAAACTGATTTAAATATGGTATAATTTTCTTTAGTATTTCTATTTTTAGCAGAGAAAGGTACTTAGAATGGTTTTTAATAATATTTTAGAAGCGATGGGACACACTCCTATGATTCGTCTTCAGCATATGACAAATCCTGAGGATGCCGAAATTTTGGTCAAGTTTGAGGGGCTTAATGTAGGCGGCTCAATAAAAACTCGTACAGCATTCAATATGATAAATGACGCCGAGAAAAAAGGGCTTATTAATTCAGATACAATCATCGTTGAACCTACAAGCGGCAATCAGGGCATTGGTCTTTCACTTGTAGGTGCAGTGCGTGGCTATAAAGTTAAGATTATTATGCCCGACTCAGTAAGCGAAGAAAGAAGAAAGCTTATTCAGCATTATGGTGCGGAAGTTATTTTAATTCACGATGACGGCAACATTGGTCTTTGCATTGAGCAGTGTCTTGAACTCGCACTTAAAATGAAAGAAGAAAATCCAAATGTTTTTGTTCCGCAGCAGTTTGAAAATCCTGCCAATCCTGCTATTCAGCGTAAGGGTACTGGTATGGAGATTTTACAGCAGGTAAATGCTCCGATTCACGGATTCTGCTCCGGAATTGGCACAGGCGGCACTATCACAGGTATTGGCGAAACTCTCAAAGCTGAAAATCCTGATATGGTTATCTGGGCTGTTGAGCCTGAAAACGCCGCTATTTTATCCGGTGCTTCAATCGGCACTCACATTCAGATGGGTATTGGTGACGGCATAATACCCGAGATTCTTAATCAGGAAATTTACGATGAAGTATGTATCATTAAAGATGAAGAAGCTTTGCAGACCGCTAAAGATTTAGCATCTAAGGAAGGCATTATGTGCGGTATCAGCAGTGGTACAAATGTTGCCGCTGCATTAAAACTTGCTAAGAAGCTTGGCAAAGGCAAAACTGTTGTTACTGTTTTACCTGATACTGCTGAAAGATACTTCTCCACTCCCCTCTTTTCATAAACAATTCTATATACATAGCGAAAGGCTCTCCGAAAAAACGGAGAGCCTTTCTGCGTGACTGTATTCTTAATAAGGAGGCGAATCCTTACCAAGTAGCTACTTCATATGAACCAAAATTATTGGTTGTTGTTTTTGCGTAATAGCGTGTATCAGTACCATTAGTAGAGATATCTACCGTCTGAGCTGAACCATTGGTGAAGATAACATTTGTATATGAGTATGGAATTGTTGCTGAGTAAATCTTCTGTCCATAGTCATTGGTTTCTACAAACTGCATTGGTGTTCCCGGCCAAGAAACAGGTCCGTCCTGACCCTTTATCCAATAATAGCAATAGATTGTACCGCCCCAATTAAGTGAATTTGTGAAAGTCACCGTATAAGCACCTGCTGGTGGGTTTGTAGGTTTTGTAACAGGTTGTGTGGTTGGTTCTGTTTCAGGTTCGGTAACTGGTTGTGATGATGTAGGCTGTACTGTAGGTTCTTCTGTTGTCGGTTCTGTTGTGCTGTATTCAGCAGAAGAAGGCTGTGTAGGCTCTACAGTAGGCTCAATTTCAACAACTACGCTATTTCCTGTATTGCCTGCTGATTCATATAGCTTTACGAGATAGTACTGAACAGCAGTTACATCAGAAATATCTATTGTCAGGTCACCATTAACATCTGCGGCATAAAACGCATAATCTGTGAGTTCCGTATATTTAGCAAGATGCATCTGAATCATTGTTGCATCAGATATTGTAATATTACCATCAATGTCAGTATCACCCATAAGAACCGACATAGTTGGTTTTGTAATCGGTTCTGTAGGTTCAGTTGTTGGTGCTGTCGTAGGGTCTGTTACTATTGGTTTAAAATCTTTATACAGATATACAACATCTATTACCCCCGCCATATAGTTACCTGATGCATTTGCAGGAATGATTACATCTTCATTTGTAACGGCTGATGTTGTGTATGTGTCTTTAGCTGTTACTTTGTTTGCTTCTGCTACTACATCTTCTGCAATCTTATCGCCTGTTGCAATATCAATATGGCTTGTGATTACTGTGCTGTTAAAGGTTATTTCCTGATTCTGAATCCACACTTCACCCGAAGCATAGTATCCGCTTGCGCCCTGCCCCGGCTCCTGCTCTGTGCCTGTTGTCGGATGGAACATTACATAGCAAGCTTTTGCAGGAATTGTGCAAACATACCAACCGTTACCCTCGTTTGTCATAAGCTTTGCTGTTGCCCATTCACCGTTAGGCGTATCGCCCGAATCAGTGTAAGCATAACAACGAATATCAGACCAGCTGTTTGTCTTGTAATAATGCACTGTTGTTGACATTCCTTCGAGAGCTTTATAACGGAAGTTAATTTCTGTGTCATTACCGCTGAATGTGCTATGTGAATTTGCTGGGTAAGAATCTGTGTCTAACTGATAGCCCTGAATTGTTACAGGATTTACTGCGTAACCGTCTCCCTGTCTCATACGGTTTGAAACAGAATCTTTAATCTTTTTGCCTTTTTCATCCAGATAATTAACTGTAAGGTAACCGGACGGAACACCTGTTGAACAATAAGTATATGTTACTGTATAATTCATTCCTGATTCAACCTTACCTGTTGTTGTGCCTGTTGTACCGATGAGTTCATAATCAAATAAAATAGTTGAATCAGGCATTGCACGGTAGGTTGAACCTGCTCTGTATGTTGCTGTTGAAGTCTTTAATAACTTACCATCTCTGTCAACGTGTTTTACTGTAAGTGTACCATATTTAGGTTCAGCATTTTGCAGATTATTGAAGGTTGAAGACTCGACCAGAATAGCGGTGCTTCTTGCGGGAACTGAATACGAGCTTCCGCTTACTGTACCTAAGCTCTTAAGACCTGCTCTTGTAGAGTCTGCAACGACTGTCCAGCCACTTCCGTTAAGAGCTATTGTATAAGCCTGTGTACCGCTGTTTACCAGCACACACATTTTGCCCCATTCACCTGCGGTATTATTTGAATATGTATAAGCAACCACATATCCGTAGTCCGACTGAAACGTCGGGGTTGCGAAATTTGCACCTTTAAGTGGTGAATAGTTCTGTCTTATCTGCATAAGACCCTTAAAGTAGTTTGCAACCTCAGAATATGTTGCTACACGTGACCAATCAATTTCATTGATTGAGTCAGGTGAATTATAACTGTTATGGTCACCGAATTTCGTACGGCAAAATTCGGTACCTGCTGTAATAAACGGTATACCCTGTGAAGTCATTACAAGCCCCAGAGCTTCTTTCATCTGACCTTTAAATTCAGCAGATGTAGAATCCCAACTTGTACTTGAATTACTTTTTACAATCTTATCCCAGAGAATAAGGTTATCGTGTGCATCTGCGTAGGCTATTGTCTGAGAAGGTGCTTTTGCAGAAAAGCCTTTGCCTTGCACACCCTGCACAACTGTGTAAGTTTTTGATGTATTACCTTGCACAAATCCCTTTGAATCATCGTTTGTACCGCCCTTTATTGCATCACGGTATGAGTCGCAGAACATACCTACTCTTGAATCAAGCGAATATGCATTTGCCTGTGAGCAACCATTTGAAATGGCAACTGTACCGCCTGTCCAAGGTTCACCATACATAAGGATTTTCTTACCTGAACCATCAGGATAAAGGTTATCAAGTGCACGGCGGATTTCGTTCATAGTTGCTATATCGTGGATACCCATAAGGTCAAAACGGAAGCCGTCGATGTGATATTCCTCAGCCCAATAAAGCACTGAATCTATCATATATCTTCTGAACATAAGCTTATCGGAAGCAGTTTCGTTACCGCAACCCGAACCGTTTGAATATACCGATGCTGATGTTTGTCTGAAATAATATCCAGGTACAGTTTTATGGAAGCAGGAATCTTCGGTTGAATATGTATGGTTATACACCACATCCATAACAACGGAAATCCCTCTGTCGTGCAACGCCTGAATCATCTTTTTGAACTCAGTGATTCTTGTACTGCCGTTATACGGATCAGATGAATATGAACCTTCGGGAACATTGTAGTTTACAGGGTCATAACCCCAGTTACGGTTTGAAGGGTTGCCCTTTATTCTTTCATCAACAGAACCGAAATCGTAAACAGGCATAAGCTGTACGCAGTTGATTCCCGACTTAACCAGATAATCAATGCCTGTTGAAACTGCGTCTGCACTTGTATCGGAATTAAGCTTAGTGCCGCCTTCTGTAAATGCAAGATACTTACCTTTATTTTCTTCACTTACACCAGAGTTTTCTGCTATTGAGAAGTCACGAACGTGAACCTCCCACACCACCGCCTCTTGTGCAGAGTCAAAAAGAACGTGTTTGTCTGTATCCCAACCTTCAGGGTCTGTGGAATCAAGGTCAACTACCATTGAACGCTTACCGTTGACACCTGTTGCCTTTGAGTATACGTCCTGTGTTTCAATATCTTTTCCATCCTTAGCGATAGTATAAGTATAATAAATACCATTGAGGTCGCCAATAACGGTAATAGTCCATATACCACTCTGATCTAACTCAGTCATATTATAAATGCCACAGATTTGTGCTCCTGCCTCCGAATCATCACCTGTGGCATACAGCTTAAGGACTACACGACCTGCATTAGGTGCCCATACTTTAAATTCTGTCCTGTCAGGTTTATAATTTGCACCAAAGTCATCAATATTATAGGCATAGTTTGCAAATGTTTCGAGGTAACTTGCGTTGTAGTAGTTACCTGCTGAAACTTCATTTTCTTCTGTTAAAGCCGCATTTACAGCTGTTGATGTTGCAGAAAAAAGCATGGTCCCTGAAAGCAACAATGACGCAAGCTTACTCAGTTTCATATTTATCTCTCCTCGTATATCATATC
>JAXJTT010000098.1:0-18975 GCA_036309445.1 Ruminococcus sp.
AACAGTTGAAGATATTACATATTGCTGTGGTGCAGAAATCAAAGAAGAAGCAGAAGAAGATGAAACGATAACACCACTACCGCAAGTCTCAAAAAGAAGTGTAAGCTTCAAACCAAAGCCACTTCCATTGTGGCGAAAGCTTATGGCTTGTGTTTCAATGCTTGTTGCTTTTGCTGTATTTTTATATGCAACAGGGATAACTGACCTTTCGGCAATCATAAATCCAACAGGTATGAACGAACAAGGTTTTGAACAACTAAAATTATATATAATTTTATTTATCGCTTTGTCAGTGTTTATCCTGTCAATCGGGCGAAGAAGCGAAAAACCCGCTATGGTGCAAACTGATAGACAACATCAAAAGCTCAACAAACGAACTATCGTTGCGTCAGTTTCGATTTTACTTTTTATACCGCTTACAATTTTTTGCGGCGTCTTCTATCTTGATGATGACTATTACAACATAATTGCCCTGCTTGTGCTGCTAGAGTGTATGCTACCATTTGTACTTGTTTTTGAGGGAAGAAAACCAAAAGCAAGAGAGCTTGTTATAATTGCTGTATTGTGTGCAATAGGCATAGCAGGACGAAGTCTGTTCTTTATGTTGCCGCAGTTCAAACCGATGCTTGCACTTACAATTATTGCAGGTGTAGCTTTGGGCGGTGAAACGGGTTTCTTAGTCGGTGCTGTTACAATGCTCACTTCAAATATGTTGTTTTCTCAGGGTCCGTGGACCCCTTGGCAGATGTTTGCTATGGGAATAATCGGATTTATGTCCGGTGTGTTGTTCAAAAAAGGTTTGCTCAGACGCACAAGAATGTCACTTGCAACATTTGGAATATTATGTGCTGTTATAATTTATGGTGGTGTAATGAATCCAGCGGCTGCATTTATGTTTTCACCTCAATCTATAAGTATTGAAACACTGTTACCTTATTATGTAACAGGCTTTCCGTTGGATTTAATTCACGGTTTTTCAACAGCATTGTTCCTTTTACTTGTATCTGAGCCAATGCTTGAAAAACTTGACCGCATAAAAACAAAATATGGTCTGATTGAATGACAGGAGTTTTATATGAAGAACAGTTATAAATTTTTCAGAAATCACGAATGCGAATATTTTCCTTGCCATAAGGTGGAAAATGAAGCTGACTTCAACTGTCTGTTTTGTTATTGCCCTCTGTATTCTCTGCCTGATTGCGGTGGTAATTACACCTTGATTGATAACAAAATAAAAGATTGCTCCAACTGCCTTATTCCCCACAATGGAGATAATTACGATTACATAATGAGAAAACTGAAAAACAACACAAATAACAAATAATATCACTCCCCGTCAGGAAACCGTAATTCTGTATTCCTGACGGGGATTTTTAATCACAGATACCTTGCTTTATATCTGCGTTTGCGGGATTATCAAAAACTTTTCCGTTTTCTGAAAACGTGAACCATAGCAGGGACAATCCCACGAATGCTCTGTTTTGTTCCGTTTCACTGACCTGATATTTCAAATGGCGTTTTGTTATATCACTATTACAAATCCTGCAAATCAGCCGCAGGAATATCGTTTTCAAGGTTGTCACGTCCAAGGTCGTTGTATAAACCACGATATAATGACGAAATCGGTCTTTCCTGTTCAAAAGGTTTTGTGTGATAAACCTTGAGTGACGGTGCATGAGTACCTGCAATTATCGGATTTGCCTTTTCGTTTGAAAGCTTGGATTTTCCCTGTAATTCAGGCACTGCGGCGGCTTGATTTCTCGGCTGAGTGTGTGTACGCTCAATACGTTTCATACCCTTTTTAGCCATAGTATCACCTCATCATTATTTTGCTTTTAAAAATCAACTATATTCTCAAACTACCGCACTTCAGTTGGAAAATATAACAAATCAAAAAAGTGACAAAAATACATTTCTCTTCGTCAGCTTGTCTTAAAATCACCACATTGTTTCGGCAGTTTTTACCAAATTAATCTCTGTAAGGTTAAACAGCATTGAATTTAACTTTTTAAAGTGATAAAATTTATCCATTATCGTTTTCAGGTTCTTTATACGATAATCAGGCACATTATTAAATTGCCTGCAATTTAGGAGGAATAGAAATTGAAAAGCACAAAAATCAGACTTTGTTCAGCTGTGCTTTCGGCAACTACGCTGATGTCTATGCTCACGTTTTTACCGACAAATGCGGCTGAAATCAAAGCGGAAACCCCCGACAGCTTCACATCAATGAAAACTGTCAAAGATGAAAGAGGTATTCATTTTTACGGCCCGACAGGTAACAATCTGAAAGATGAATACGAAACACCTGATGAAGTAACTGTTATTGATAATCTTGCCGAATATAACAAAATAACAGGTAATACTCCCAAAATGGGTATCAACAACAAGCCATTGAAAAAAGAGACAAAGCTACCGGAATTTGTTGACAACAGTGAGAGTATTTACTTCCCTGAAATCGGCGACCAGCAAGACCTCGGCTCTTGTCTTTTCTGGGCACAGGTTTATTATCAATACACATATGAATTCAACCGAGCTATGAATATCCCCACAACCTACGAAACTACATTTTCTCCTCAATGGAGTTACAATGTAGCTACAGCAGGCGATGATATGCAATGCTACACACCTATATCCCTTAATTTTATGATAAATCAGGGCAGTGTTCCTTTGACTCAGGTACCTTACGACTCTCTGTATCTCAATGCACATCCTACTGAAGAAATATGGAGAAATTCTATCAACTACCGATTAAAGGGTTTTCAGATGTTTGAGGAAATCGGAACAAAAGATACACAGGTAACCTCACCCGATGACAGTGATCTGCTTCTTATAAAAACAGCACTTAATAATGGCGAAATCCTCAGCTACTCTACTATGATGTATGGCTGGACACACGTAATGCTGAAAACAAACAGCGACGCTCCCGAAAATGACAAGTATATAGGTGATATTGCGGTTACATCTATGGATAGTCAGGAAGGCGGCCACAGAATGACTCTTGTCGGATACAACGACAATCTCTGGATTGACATTAACAACAACGACAAAGTTGACAAGGGCGAAATGGGTGCATTCAAAATTGCAAACTCATGGGGTCTCGAATACGGCAACGAGGGTTATTGCTGGGTGGCATATGATGCTCTTAACCTTGTGTCCTGTGTTGACTCAGTTGCTCCAAATCAGGACAGAGATTGCATTTTTACCGAAGTTACAAGATTTGAACTTTCACCTTATGCTGCAAATACTGATGTATATTTAAAATACACTCTCAACACTGCCGACAGAACACAGGTTCAGGTTAAAATAAAAGCAGAAAAGGACGGCACCGTATATAATTTATCACCGGAATCAAATATGGTATATGGTGTACCTGTTGCATATGATGGTTCAAAAGAATCAACTGATGCAACAATGATTTGTCCTCTGCAGGGTACAATTCCGGATCTTACTGCTGACAATGCAGAAGATTACACATGGACTATTGAGTTTATGGATATGGAATCGGACCACATTCCTTTAACCGTAAAAGATGCAAAAATAGTTAATGAAAAAACAGGTGTAAACATAGAAGTAAACAACACATTTCCTCTTGCAATTAACGGAGAAACAAAATCTATTAAATTTCACGAATCCCGATTAAACCACGCTGTAGTGTATTATCGTGGTTACTACACACCATCAATCAGTTATAAAATTGATAACGAGGATGCCTTTTGGCAAAACAATATTGCTATTGAAAAAAATTACGAGCAATACGGATATACTCACAAATATGTAATTGACCTTGAAACAAGTGACAAAGCTACACTTTATTTTACAGATATAGACGGAAAGACTGACGACAACAATGGTGAATACTTCACTGCTACAAGAGGTCTTAATTACTACGTAACTGAAAATATGGGTAAACCACTCAATATTTCTATGACAAACGATATCGGTGATGTTGGTGATGTTGGTCGCTTCGGTCTCTTTAAAACAGAGTCAAGTGGAGGCTATGAACCATATTTATATGAATATGTCGTTACAAACCTCACAACAGGTGAAGAAACAGTTGATGATTATTGGGCTTCACCTGACAAGGGCGTTTACTTTACTGAGGAGGGCAACTACAAAATTACTGCAAACCTCAAAGACTGTGCAGGCACAATAGCCTCTACCGAAAACTATGTAACAATCAAGCACATTCCTTTTGAGTTCACAACTTTTGAGACTACATCTCAGAATAACACATTGGTAAACAATCATCCGATTACATTCACAGCCGTTACTAATTACGAAAACATCGGTCTGCGTTACCAAGTTTATCACGATTATGATTTTACTGTCAGACGAGGTAACGAGGTATGTTACAACATAACTTTACCAATGATATACGACCAGACAAATCCTGAGTATATGACCAGCACAATAATCGCCAAGTGGACACCGATACAATCAGGCACTTATACAGCGACAATTTCTGCAACTGATTGTGCAGGAGAATACGCTGAAAAGACAATCGAGTTCACTGTAAATGATTGCACTATTGGTGATGCTGACGGTGACGGAGATATTGACGTAGCTGACGTAACATTTTTACAGATGTATCTTTCAAAATTATCTGACAAAGAGTGTCTGCGTATTGACACTGCCGACACCGACAGAGACACAAACGTAAACATAAATGACGCAACCTACATTCAGTTATATATAGCAGGATTTGGCGATATTGAGTTTGTCGGTTATGTACTCTACGATAATCTGCCCCCGACAACTCAGCCAACCACACAACCCGATACGGAACCTGTCACAATGCCGATACAGCGTCAGGTAACATTTATAAACGTACTTAGCTGGAGCGGTTCTATTTATTGCTACTATTGGTCAGACAGTAACACAGCTATGACTGTATGGCCCGGCGAAGAAATGACCTGTGCTAATCAAGGTACAAGCGAGCAACCATTATACACCTTTGTAGTCCCTGAAGATGCAACATACATCATCTTCACAAACGGAAGCTCACAGACAGTTGATATTCCTTATTCAGGTTTTAACAGCACCTATTACCCTCTCTCGATAACCGACGGAAGCGGTCACCATAATGTTACCAACTGGCTAACATAAAATCAGTTCTGATTTCAAAACAGAATATAACAGACTCAAAAACCACCTGATGAAGTTTATATCTCTATCAGGTGGTTTTATTCGTCAGCCTGTATTAATCATCACTGAGCTTTTAGGCAGTTTTAACCAAATAAAATCTAATAACTGCAATTACCATTGAATTTATTTTTTTTAAGTGTTAAAATCTAACTATTATATCAATAAATATCTGAAGATATCTTCCCTAACATAGATATCTTAAATTCAGGAGGAGATTAAATTGAAAAGCAAAAAACTCAGATTTTGCTCTGCTGTACTTTCGGCAACAACTTTGATGTCAATGCTTACGTTTTTACCATCAAACGCAGCAACTGACACCGAAATAAAGAACAGCACAAAACGCTATGGTGCAACAGGCGATATTATCTACACTGACGAAAATCGTCCGAAAGATGTGACGATTATCGACAGCGTAGATGAATACAACAAACTTACAGACAATATGCCTTCAATGGGCATAAATAATAAGCCTCTGAAAAAATCAGGCACACTACCTGCAAGTGTTGATAACAGCCAGACTCCGTATTTTCCACAGATAGGAAATCAGGGCAGTCTTGGCTCCTGTACTTTCTGGGCACAGGTTTATTATCAGTTCACCTACACAATGAACAAGGAAATGAACCGTACAACCACACCCGAAAACACCTTTTCTCCTCAATGGACTTACAATGTTGTTGCAGGCACAGACGAACTTATCGGTCCTTATTACGATGCATATGCCTTTATGCAAAGACAAGGTAATGTAACTTTAAGTCAGGTGCCATATGATCAGAACTACCGCACTTTTGCTCCAAAAGAAGAAATATGGAAATCCTCACACAGCTACAGATTAAAGGAATACCAGAAGATTACTGCTGTCGGAACGGCTGATTCAAAAATCACCTCACCCGATGACGAAGATTTAGAAATCATAAAAACAGCAATAAGCAACGGTGATGTCCTTGCCTATTCCAGCTTTGCATACAGCTTTGACGAAATAAAAATCAAATCAAACAGTTCTGTTCCTGAAAGCAACAAATTTGCAGGACAAAAAGTTGTTAAAGGTCTCGACGGCAAAGAAGGTTCTCACCGAATGACTATTGTCGGCTACAACGACAACATCTGGGTTGATATCAACGACAACAACAAGGTTGACAGCGGTGAGATGGGTGCATTCAAAATTGCGAACTCATGGGGCGACGGCTGGGGCAACAAAGGCTTTATGTGGATTGCTTATGATGCTCTCAACGAAATATCCTGCGTTGATGGTGTTGACCAGACAAAGCGAGAAAGCATATTCAGCGAGATTACAAGAATTGAAGTTTTACCATACAGCGTAGGCAACAATATTTACGCAACATACACTCTCAACACAGCCGACAGAACTCAGGTTTTTGTTTCGGTCACCGCTGAAAAAGACGGCACAGAGTATTTCCGCAGAACACTTTCAAATGAATATTCCGGTGAAAAAATCGCTTATGACGGTTCAAATACAGCAACCGATGCTACAATGACTTTCCTTCTCAGCAACGCCGTACCTGAACTTACAAGCGAAAATTTCAGCGACTACACATGGTATCTCAATTTTGAAGACAAAAACGCAGACGGAAAACCACTCATTGTAAAGAACGCAAAAATCATTGATGAAATTGCAGACAAGACCTACACCGTAAATAACGGATATCCTTTCACTCTTGACGGAAGCACAAAATCTGTTATGCATTCTGAAACATCACTTAATCACGCTGTTGTATATTACAGAGGATATGAAGCTCCACAAATCAATTACAAAGTCGGTAACGGCTCATGGGTTTCTGACAACGGTATAGAAATCCCCGAATGTGACGAACGAAGAGGTTACACACATAAATATGTAATCGACCTTGAAAACAATAACAATGCAACTCTTTATTTTACAGACGGTATCGACAGAACTGATGACAACAACGGTTACTATTTTACAGCCACAAAGGGTATAAATTATTTCGTAACAGAGAATGTCGGCAAACCTATGGATATAACTCTGACAAATGATTTCAACAACCTTGCAGACATTGACAGAGGCGGTGTTTTCTCAACCGAAGTAACAGGTGGCTATGCACCTTATATGTATCAGTTCACATTCAAAAATATTGATACAGGCAGTGAAACCACAACAGAATACGACGACAAACCTACTGAAATCTTTTATTTCAGAGAAGCAGGTAACTACAAGGTTACTGTAAACGTAAAGGATACATCAGATACCGTTGCGAGCAAAACTGTTGATATAAAAATTGAAGACCTTGCTTTTGAGTTTACAAGCTTTGATATAACCTCACAAAAAAATGTTCTCAATGGTCAGGAAGTACAGTTCACAGCCATTACTGCAAATGAGCATATCAGAAGCTGGGGCAATATGTATAACAAATACACCTTCACCATAAAGAAAGATAACAAAGTTTGTCATACTAACACCAAGTTATGTAATGCTGCAAATATCGGTGAAATGACAAGTACAATTCATTTCTTGTGGACTCCGACACAGACAGGCAGATATTCAATCACAATATCTTCAACCGAATACAGCAATCAGTATGCAGAAAAAACTTTCTTCTTTGATGTCAACGATTGCACCATAGGTGATGCAAACGGTGACGGAACAATTGATGTAAATGATGTTACCGCAATACAGTTATATATTGCAAAGCTTTCCGATGAATTACAGATTCACCAGATAACATCAGATGCAAACAAAGATCTGAACATTAATATTTTTGATGCAACCTACATCCAGATGTATATTGCAAACTACTCAAACTCAGGTTCTGTAGGTGAAGTAATCATTCCCGAACAGCCTGCAACCGAGCCAACTACTCAACCAACTACACAGCCTACCACTCAGCCGACAACTGCTCCTGCAAAAAACAAAGTAACTTTTACAAACTCATTCCATTGGGGCGGTACAATTTCCTGCTACTATTGGTCAGACAGCAATAAATCAATGACCACATGGCCGGGCAAAGCTATGACCTATGCCGCAACAAACGATTATGGCGAAAAAATGTTCTTCTTTGAAGTTCCAAAAGATGCTACATACATTATCTTCACAAACGGAAGCTCACAGACAGTTGATATTCCGTACAGCGGTGGCGAGGTTCGTTACTATCCCCTCTCCTCTACCGACTCAAAAGGACATAATCAGGTTGCTACCTGGTAACATTTAAAATCAAATACTAAAACCAAACCGAGGTTGTCACGTAAATTTGTGACAACCTCGGTTTTTCATATCATATTCTATGTAAACAAAATTACCAGCTAAGCACTTCGTAACCATCTTCGGTGACAAGCACCATTATCTCCCACTGTGCAGAAGGCAAACCGTCTCTTGTGTAGATTTCCCAGCCGTTTTTATCGTCTGTATAAATATCAGGTTTACCCATATTAATCATAGGCTCAATTGTAAATATCATCCCCGGTACAAGTAGCATATCTTCCCCACGCTTTGTGGTGTACCCAACCCAAGGGTCTTCGTGAAATTCAAGCCCGATGCCGTGACCGCCAATCTCTCTGACAACAGAATATCCGTTAGCTTTTGCGTGGGAATTTACCGCCTCGCCTATATCACCCAGAAAGCCCCAAGGCTTCACCTGCTCAAGACCACGATATACACATTCTTTTGTCACCTCAACAAGCTTGCGTTTTTCTTCGCTCACTTCACCAATACAAAACATTCTTGATGAGTCAGAAAAATATCCGTCAAGAATCGTTGAGCAATCGACATTAACTATATCACCGCTTTTTAAAATCACATTTTCAGACGGAAATCCGTGACACACCTGCTCATTGACAGAGGTACATAAGCTGTACGGAAAGCCACGATAATTAAGGGTAGCAGGCACACCGCCCATCTTCACCGTTAGGTCATACACCATTTTTTCAATTTCAGCAGTATTCATTCCCTCACGGATATTCTTTTCAACCAAGTCAAGCACTGCAATATTAATCTTACAGCTTTCCTTAATTTTTTCAATCTGTGCAGGTGTTTTTATTATATCACGTGATGGCACAATATGGCCCTCAGCTTCATACATCTCGATTTTTTCATCAAAGCCTCTGTGGCACGCTTTATATTTTTTGCCGCTGCCACACCAGCAAGGTTCGTTTCTTCCTATTTTTTCGCTCAAGCTCATTTCTCCTGTTTATAATATTTTTATATTGTTAGTATATACTTTGTTTTGCCTTTTTGCAAGCATTATAAATCAATCAGCAAATCAGAGCATACGACCACTACCGTATGCCCTGTCACTTGTTTTATTAATTAAACTTTTCAAAATATTGTATATTGCTGATTGTTTTCTTAAAATTCAGACAGATAATTTACAATCTATATTCTACAATTTCTTCTATTGGTTTTCTTGGTCTTTGTGCTGGTTTTTCATCAGCATAACCTAATGCAATTGCCCCCACCAATTGCTTTGTCGTATTAAGATATGTAGTTAATTCTTCGTATGCATAACAAGTATTTGCAATCCATAAAGTACCTAAGCCCATATCTGTAGCTTTCAATAACATATTTTCAATTGATGCACCAATAGAAAGTGTGTCACAAATCTCAACAAACCTATTATCTGTATCAATTTCAGCAAAAGGAGTTCCACAGTTTGAATTCAAAATCACGATAAGGATTGGTGCCTCTACCATAATCTTATATGTGTTCTTTGCATCAGGTATGCCCTTTTTTGAATCAGGTAATAATGCACATTCATTTTCTTCTCGAATAATTCCTTTCTGCATGTGTTTCAGAAATTCTGCTTTATGTTCACCACCAAGTACAATATATTTCCATGGTTGTCTATTTTTTGCAGATGGAGCCATTCTTCCTGCATCTATAATTTGTTCTATCATCTCCTTTGATACATTTCTGTCTAAATATTTTCTAACACTTCTGCGATTATATATCGAATTATACATCTTGTCACCTCATATGCAAATTTTCTTTCCATTATATCAACATTATCCCTTTATTCCACTTATATTTTGTTCAAACAACAGACATGGCAGATTATTGCTTGTATCAATGTGCCATATAATCACCATACCTCTAAATTATCAATCACATCTACCCACATTTGCATTTCGCCATCCAACACTAACCTTGCATATTCAAGTGGTTCATCTATCGCCAGTGCATTAAGTGAATTCTGTGAGCAAGGCGTAGTTCTTAATCCATCCTCTGCCTTATTACAGTCAATCCGCAATATGTAGTTTTCAAATGTAGTTACATCAATACTGTTCGTTTGTGGGTTATAATCTGCATATATAAATCTCATCTTATCAGTCCTTTCGTAGAAATGTATTATAAGCAAAGCACTTCATCCAGTCCCAACTGTCATTTTCATAATTTGTTATAAGTTGTTACTTGATTTTCTTTCCCTTGTTTTTTCCCTTATCAGAGGTCATAACCAAGGGTAAAACGATATAACACGATACAAAATGTGACGGAGAGGACACCCATGAAAACTTTAGTATTTTCAAGGGTTTGACGAGATTTTTATAACAAGATATAACAGTTATTAAATCCCTAAAAATACCTCAAGTGAGAATTCAATTTTTATACCCTGCATCAGCTGAGTGGTATAAGGAGAATTACCGAAAAACCATCTTCTTCATTTTTACAAATCATTTCTCCGTTCATTTTTTCCATAAGTGTTTTAGATATGTAAAGTCCCAAGCCGCTGCCTTCTTTCTTGGAGTCGGCAACCTCTTTACCACGATAAAACTTATTGGTTATAAGCGGAAGCTCTTCACTTGGCACTCCCTTTCCGTAATCTCTTATCTGCATTTCAAGATATCCCTCAAGCACCCTATAATTCACATCAATTTCGGTATCCGCATACTTAAAGGAATTTGCAATAATGTTTCCGATTACCTGATCCAATCTTTTCACATCTGCATTGATAAGCACGGCAGGAATACTTGTCTGGGTTATACAGCCTTTATCATCATTCTTCTTAACAATATCGTTAAGCACGGCTGATTCTTCGTCCTGACAATTCACCGTAAATTCGCTTAAATCTTCCAGCGTATAAGTAAAAAGGTCGCTGACAAGCAAGTTCATCTGGTCAGCTTTCTTGTAAATATTATCCGCTATTCGGTCAAGATTATCTGTATCACCCATCTCAAGCTTTACCTTAAGCAACTCTGCAGAAAGTTTAATTCCTGTAATAGGTGTTTTTAAATCGTGGCTGAGGGAAGCAACAAGCTCTTTTTCTTTTTTCTGAAGTTCCTGTTCTCTCTTTTTAGTCTGAGCAAGTTCTTCTCTCATAATATCAAAGCTTTCGGAAAATACACCGAACATATTATTTTTCTCTGTCAAAAGAGGTTCGTCGAGCTTTCCTCCTGCAACTCTTACCGCAAAGTGTTTCATTCTGTTAAACGGAACTACAATATTCTTATGAATGTATGCTCCAAGCAGCAAAGCTCCCAGCAAAACAAAAACTCCGCATATTGCAACTGCAAAAAGTATTCTGTTTTTTATGTTTATATATGCGTCTTCTCCCGAATCAATCATAATAACACAACCTGCAACACGGTTATCTATTGTCACATAAGAGTAAGGATATCTGGACTTAACAGCATCTTCCACAGTCAGATTTGCAACATCTGCTACGGAAGTTGAGCTGTAAAGTATGTTGTTTAAATTATCAAGGACAACAAAATCTACTCCAAAATCCTTTCCGTTCATATTTTGAAGATTATCCCAATTTTCCCTTGCTGTTTCTCTGATATCATTGAGCTGTACTACATCAACATTATTCTCCGAGTAATTATCCAAATTTACTCCTGCAATAACTGAGAATCCGATCATACCGATGACAAATGTAATACATACGATAACGATAACTTTCACATAGTTTTTCATATCATTCACTCCGATAAAATATGATTAAAACATTAAAATTTATACTCTTCAATCATATAGCCAACGCCCCAGACTGTCTTTATAATCTCGGGATTTTTCGGATCGGCTTCAATTTTTTCTCTGAGATGTCTGATATGAACCGATAAAGTACCTTCTCCTATAAACTCATCATTCCATACATTCTTCAAAAGCTCATCTTTTGTCACAACTCGGTTTCTGTTTTCCAGAAGATACAACAGCATTTTGTATTCCATAGCTTTAAGACTGATTTGTTTTTCTCCTCGTTTAAGTTTATGGAGATTTGTGTCAAGGATTATTTCATCTGTCAGCCTGATACAACCGTTTTCTATGGATGCCTGAAAACCTGTGTTACTTTCATCACCAGACTGCTGTTTACCTGCTATGAGTTCAGCCATTTCTTTTGCCTGCTCGTACCTGCTTAGTATTGCTTTCACCTTAGCCAGCAGAATATTCAGCGTAAATGGCTTCTTTATATAGTCATCGCCACCGATATTAAGTGCTGTCAGCACATCATCATCACTGGTTCTTGCACTGATAAAAAGAATAGGCATATCGTACTTTTTTCTAATATTTTTGCAAAGCTCAAATCCCGATTTATCACCCAGATTTATGTCAAGAAGAAGCAGGGAGACCTGCTTCTTCTCAAAAAACTCTACCGCTTCTTCAAAGCTTGTCACATATGCAGTTTTTATATCAAACATATTGAAATATTCTGCCGTAGACTGAGCAATTACTTCATCGTCATCTATTACCAAAACCTTATAATCCATAACTGTTCCTCGCAAATTAATTATGTCTTTAACAGCATTATATCAAAAAACATACTTATATGCAATCGAAGAATCTATAAGAAATTAACAAAAATTAATATTTTATTTCAATGTCGCTTCCGCTATCTCCAATGAAAACAATGTTACCATCTTCAGGTAACGGAACGCCACCGATCCAGTCTTTCATATGAGAGCTGTATATTATTTCACCATATTTGTTATAGACATATACTGTACTGTTTTCAGGTTTTGTGAATCTAACCTTTGCACCTGCAACATCATCACCTATATGATACCAGCTAGCTTCTCCGCTGTTGAGGGATACTTTGCTTACTTTACTTGTAAACTCAGGAAGTTCATCTAAGAATCTGTATTTGTTTCCTGAAGTAATACTTAGTATCTCAGCAGAAGCACCATCTTTCATAGTCACCTTTTCTACCTTTGCATCAACCTGATCTCTGCTGATGCTGGCAGGAATATTCAAGAAAGCCTGAGCAGTATCACTTCCTGTAATCTTAAGCGGTATTCCAAGACCTTGTGAGCTGATAATTACATATCCCGGCATTTCTTCTAACATTGTGATTTTACCCATCGGATAATCATATGCCGTAGAAGAATACTTATGATTATATAATGCTACGCTACGGGTGCTTCTTGATTTCCATGCAGTTTCCCATTCTTTGCTTATAGGATTTTCTTCAAAGCTCTGAGCTACATAAGATTTACTGACATTGTTTCCGAGTCCGTTTATAATCGCAAATTCATCGCTCCTGATAAACACCTTACCGTTTTTATCCTCTTCAAATGATAAAATCACCTGATTATAGTCCTGTCTGAGAGTTATATCCTCAGGATATCCATTGTCAGCCCACTCACTTAAATCGTTCTCCATTCGCACAAATCTGCCATCACCTGTAAACATATAATCTTCACTTACTGTGTTATCAAAGCCGATTTTCTCAATGTGCATATACTTCATATCAGGGAAACTTATTTTCCAGACTGAACCGATTGTTACAAAGTATCTTTCGTATTTTGCGTATTTCTCAGGCACCTGTGAAACTGTTTTTACTGTTTCTGCTTTTATATCTTCAACAGTAATTCCTTTTTCCTGTAAAGCTGCATCAAGAAGTGCCTGTGCCATCAGAGCATTATACAGACTGCTGCCGCCGCTGCTGAGAACAGAAACGCTGATTTCCTCATCAGGTGCTACAAGCAGATGTGCATGCTGATTATCAATATCTCCGCCCTTGCCCAAAACAGTAACCCCTGCTTTTTTGTACTTTATATTTTCAACATAGTCCCAGCCAAGACCGTTATCGTTCGTATAAAAATCATCTGACCAACGAGTTGCCATTTCATTCTTTGATTTTTCGCTCAGGAGGGTGTTGTTACTCGCAAAAAACATTGAGCCGAACTTTGCAATCTCGGAAGCGGTAGAATAAACACCACCACTTCCGAGTCTCATACAATAATCATTGTCATAATGGATATTTCCGAATTTGTAAATCGGAACAGCGTTCTCCATCTTAAATCTGTTGACCGCTGTACCTGTATAATTACCGCCTGTTGCACCGACAATATACTTATCAATATATTCGGTATAGCTCATACCGCTTACGTTTTCAACTATAATATCAAGCAATGTAAAACCATCATTGCAATAGCAAGCATATGCACCGGGATCAGCCTTTAATCTCTGATCTGCAAGAGTAGCAAGCGTTTCTTCACGAGAACTCAGAGCGTTATCATCATAAAGCATCATATCCTTATAGGTCGTTCCCATAATACCTGATGTATGATTCATCAACATTCTGACGGTTATATCTTTGTATCTTTCGTCTGCCATTGTAAAGTCAGGAATATACTCTGTGACAGGAGCATCAAGATTTACTTTGCCTTCTTCTGCAAGCTGCATAACTGCTGTTGTAACATATACTTTGCTGACAGAACCAACGCTGTATAGTTTTTCTTCTGTAGCGATTTCTCCTGCCTGTGACTGAGCCTCCTGCTTATATACACTGACTGATTTTGTTGCTGACGGTGCCTCATTACTGCAACCCATAAGCTGTCCTGAAAGTGCTAATGTACCAACAAGAGCTATCGCTAAAAATCTATATTTCTTCTGTTTCATATTATCTTCCTCACTATTCAGCCATAAGTTCGGTTACTGAAATCTCTTTTATCTTACCTGCACTGATATAAGTTACCAGATAGCAGAATAAGAGTATACATATATCAATCGGAATCATAATCCAATAGTTTACTTCCAAAAATACTGAAAACATTGCAAGACCAAACAAATCCATCAGAAGCACTGAACAAGCAGATGCTATAATAACTGCTACAACAGCAATCGGCATAATACGGAATGCAATCTGTTGCATAAGATTTTTCGAGGTGTATCCCATAGCCTTCATAACACCAAGCTCTTTTCTCTTTCTTCTTACTGTTGTTGCTGCAAGGGTACTGAGTATTACTGCCGCAACAATTACTGAAAAGATAACAATTACCGCTGCAACAGCTTTCATACCTACTGCGACAGGCCCAAGCTGACCTTCAGCCATATTATCTATTGAAGATACATCACGTATAATAAAATCTTCGCTGTTTCTTGTTATTACGGTGTCTCCGATTTCAATTGCATAATCTACATCTGTTACACCATACAAGGAAATAAGCTGTGCCATTTTTTCTTCGGCAACCTGTCGGATTCTGTCTTCATAACTCTCCGCTGAAGCACCTTCCTTTATGGCATCTTCAACGCTGCCACCATAAAGACCCGTCAGTTTTTCACTGAACTGATGTCTGTCTGTATTTTCATCAAGATATATCTCAACAGAATTTGGTCTGTCGGACGGGAATGAACGTCTGTAACTTTCAGATGTAAAATACAAAGTTTTTCCGCCGTTATTCATTGAGTTTGCAACACCTGTAATAACATAGCTGTTTTCAGTACCATCACCTATTATTACAATACTGTCTCCAAGAGAATAACCCCTTTTCTGTACAAAGCCGCTTGCAACCATAATTTCATTATCGTGTTTCGGATAACGACCCTCTACAAGATGTATATTTTCTGTTTCATTATAATCATCAAAAACCACTGTAAAACAATTATTGATACCAGAATCTGAATTTTTCCCCTTTACATCAATGGTTGTGTCAGGATATGTAACCAATGCCTTTCTTATCTCAGGAAGCTCAAGTAAGGATTTCTGAATCTCATAAGGGTCAACACCATCTCTGAGCACAACTCTCATATCACTGGATTCAATACCGGTGATAGGCATAATTGACTGGGCACCGTCCTTCAAATAATCAAAGAAATAAAATCCGAAAAGTATAGCCGTTGCTGTTGCAAATATACATACCATAATTCCAATACTGTGTTTTGCATTACCAAAAAGTTCTTTCATTGAAAGTCTTAAATTGATATTTCCTTTTGTCTTTGAAAGAGGCAAAAGATTTTTTCTGAAATTGTGTGTCTTTATTCCCTTTCTGAACGCCACCACAGGAGGATACTTCTTTACTGCTCTTGCCTTTCCCAGTGCTGACAAAACGATAACAAGAACAATGACACACATAATTGCAATCTGTAAACCTATATTTACACTGCCATACACACGATATCCAATCATTCCTTCGATAATGCTGTTGAGAAAAGGCTCTGTAAAGTTCAGAAGCAAAACTCCCAATAATGCTCCAATACCGCCTGTAAGTACATATTCAAAAATGTACGCCATAGATATTTCTCCGGATTTATAGCCCAAAGCTTCAAGCACACCGATTGCCTGCATCTGATCTTCTATATCATTGGTTATTTTGTGACGAATCATAAAGAGACAAGAAATCATTGTAATAACGGCTGCTGCAAGCAAGAAAGACATATATAAAGTAAAGAATATCGTAGCATTTTCTTTTTCTAGTTCCTTGCTTATATTTCTGGTAAATTTACTTACATTTTCAGAAGACTTCTCTGCACATTTATCTATATATTCAGTAAGTGAAAAACTATCGTCACAATCATATGCAAGTGCTTTTTGTTCATCCATAACCCCAGAAAGCAACTGATAGTCTGCCTCTGAAACAACGCATTTAAGTCCGCCGTTTGAATTACCCATAAGTCCTGTATTATAAAAACCTGCAATTTCAAACGGATACTCTCTGCCGCCTACGATAAGTGCAAAGATATCACCCTCTTTATAATTACGGCTGTAATCAAAGTACTTAGGCAACCATATAGGATGACTGAAATTACTTATTTCGGCATCTGTAAGAGTTGTTTCAGGTACAAAATTTTCAATCTTTTTTTCTGATTCCTCAGTGACAAAGAAAAATGGAGCTCCGATTTCCGTATCGTTATATTTATAAGAAGCTCTTATGCTAAACAATACGTCTATTTCTTCTACTCTGGATACGCTGTTGTAATCTTCCATAATCTCCTTATATTCCTGACGATATTTCTCGGCTTCAAAGGATATCACGTTACTTACACTACCTGTTTTTTCAAATGATTCATCAAAAACAGTGTTTACTTTCATTAAATTACAAACAGCAATTCCCATAAGAAGCATTACGATTGCTGTAAGAAAAACAACGGAAAAAACTTCTTTTTTATTCTTTTTTAAATTAAACAATGATAATCTGAGTATTTTCATATTTTTTACCATCCCATCGTTTCAAGGAACTGTGAAAGCTTATTTCGTCTTTCTTTCATATCATCTTCACCGAAATCAGACATTCTGTAGTCACCTTCTACTTTTCCGTCTCTCAGGAAAATAACTCGGTTGCCTCTCAGTGCAGTTTTTATATCGTGTGTAACCATTACGATTGACTGTCCGTTCTTATGAACCTCTGTAAAAATATCAAGAACATCTTTACTTGCCGCTGAGTTAAGTGCACCTGTAGGCTCATCGGCAAAGAGGATTTTCGGGTCGTTGATGATAGCTCTTACAATGCCCACTCTCTGAGCCTCACCGCCTGACAACTGGTTAGGGTACTTATTCCACATTTCTTCTCTGATACCTACTTTTATAAGCAAGTCTTTTGCTTTCTGAACAAGCTTAGGTGAATTTTTCTGAACAATCAAAGCCCCTGTCAGAACATTGTCAAGCACCGTCTGATTTTCAAGCAAATAAACACTCTGGAAAACAAAACCGCAGTTACCTCTTCTGAATACAGCAAGTTCATCATTTGAATAATCCTGTATTTCTTTTTCTGCAAAATATACTTTTCCGACAGATGGTTTATCCATTCCCGAAAGTGCATATAACAGTGTGGATTTGCCTGAGCCTGATGCACCCATAATTATGGTAAAGTCCTTTTCCATAATCTCTAAATCCATATTCTTTATAACGTGCTGCTGTCTGCCGCCGTTTGAAAACGATTTGCATAACTTCTCTGTTCTTAAAATTGCTGAACCCATATACAATAACTCCTCTCTTATGTCGAACTGTCATTTGTCCGCCTTACAAGATTTATTATATATGGTTTTGTTCAAAACTTCTTTAATTAACTTCTATTAAATTCTTATCAAATTCTTAACAGTTTTATAAAACTACACTTTTTTCGTATAGATTACCAGTCCCCTAACTATAAAAATCGAAATTCACTTATCTGAGGACTTTGTTAAAAAGTATGCAACAGATTTTTGCATAATGGATATTTCACAAAACAAATGCTGATATCAGGATTGTTAGCTTCGCAAGACTCAAAAAAGCTTTTGAATGATAAATAGCAAAAGTGGCTTTGGACACAGATTTCTGCGACCAAAGCCACTTTGATAAAAGCTTTGAATAAATTTGTTGTAAAATAGCCTCCCTTTAAGTTAAAGCAAAGCCATAGTTATTCTGTCAAAATCCACTACACTATTCATAACAACAAAACCGATACCTCTTAAAAAGAGATGTCAGCGATTTTAAACCTTATGAAATTACACTACTCTCAAACCCACGCTCCCCAATCGATACCGCCTTTTGCGTTTTACTACCTTATGAAATTACACTACTCTCAAACATCAGCGAATTTTATTTCAGTAAACCAAAAGTTTTACTACCTTATGAAATTACACTACTCTCAAACACAGTAGTTAGAATTGACGATTTAACCAAGTTTTACTACCTTATGAAATTACACTACTCTCAAACAGTC
>JAXJTT010000099.1:0-13948 GCA_036309445.1 Ruminococcus sp.
CGCTCCGATTTATACTATCCGACAGCTTGCGACAAAATAAAACTTTATAAAAGTTAATGGGGTGTCTTCACAATTTGAAAGACACCCTCTTTTTGTATGATATAAAAAGCTATTTTACATAAGAAAGAGGTATAATTTTATGAAAAATTCATTATTGGCACATTTATATCCATATATAAAAGGTTCACAGGAGGATATTGCAACATATTCGTTACAATATCTGTTACTACAATCAAAAGAAATAAATAAAGCGTTTACAAAGAGGATTTCTGATGTGTTACACGTTGATATCGAAGATACGTTGCAGTACGTTTGTCAGGTGACGGGTAAGAGTGAGGAAAAAGAAAGACCTGATATGGCAGGTCTTGACTCTATCGGAAATGAAACAGTTCTTTTTGAAATGAAATTTTACGCTACTTTGACTATTAATCAGCCTAATAAATATTTAGATCGTTTAATCGAGTGTAATGGAAAAGGATTGCTTTTCATTTGTCCGACTGCTCGCCAGACTAATCTCTGGGCAAAGCTCAACGAACTTTGTGAAGGTCGTAATATTGAAGTGATTGATGAGCATTGCATAAAGGTAGATGGTATAAGTCTTGGAATTATAACTTGGACAGAAATTATCGAAATGTTAAAACAGGTTGCATCTGCAGTTGCAATTAACTTTACATCGGATATTGCTCAGCTGGAAGGATATTGTGAACAACTTGACAGAGAGGCTTTTATACCTTTTACAGCCTCAGATTTGTCTGCTGAGATGGCAAACAGAGGTGAACGCTACTATGATATTCTTGATGAAATTGTTGAATTGTTTTGTGCTGATAAAAAATATAAAGTATCTAAAAAAGGGCTTAAAGCAACTGCATACAGAAAAGGATATGTACGATATTTGTATATAGATGAATTTGCAATATCGCTTAATTATGACAGAGATATGTGGAAGACTCCTGAATGTGTAGAAACTCCGTTTTGGTTTTCGGTAAGAGATAAAGAATGGGATATGACAGATGAATTAATAAAAAAACACAGTGTTTTTGCAGAAAATAAGAAGCAATGGTTTTGGGGTCAGATATTCCTTGCTTTGGAGCCGTTACAAAATTCTACTTTTGCTGAGGTGTGTGAAGATATTAAAAATCAAATGGAGAGATATATAGCTATTGTAAAAGGATAATATCCTAAATACAGTTTTTTACAACCTGATACCATAGAATTATTGAAAAAATAAAGGTCACTACATTCCAAAAATATAAAACGGAATGTAGTGACCTTTGTTTTTAGGCTTATTCATTGTTCTGCTCAACAAAATACTTCACAAAAAGATAATATAAAATGTAGAAAAACGCTATTGCGAAGCTGAATATAAGGATGAAGACAGGCATAAATTCTGTTGCGGAGTCTGCTATTTTTTCAATGAGAAATGCAGGGCGAATTATATCCCATGAGTTAAGTCTTGGAAATCTGCCGATGTAAATTGCAAACGAACTCAGCAATATAGTAACAGAAACAGCGGCAACACCGACACCTTTGCCGAAGCGTTTTGTAACAAGATTGTGCATAATGTTAAGCGACATCATTCCGTGAAGCAGTCCGATGAAAACGCAGAGAGCAAGATTTATCACAAAAAACCATGCATACACGTTTGAGCCGTTAGTTAAGTAATACAGATAGGTTTCTTCGGAATGAAGGTACGTATATTTAAGGTCAGTAATCATATACGGAGCATTAGGGAAAAAAAGTAGCCATAAGGTACTTGCAATTATGAATGACGGCTTTTTGTGTGCCTCATAAGCCTTTTTTGCAAGCAGAGCGAATATCAGCGGAAGGACTGCAAGAAAATTATTCCAGATAATCAGAAACCAGCTGAATGCCCATGTGGGGATTACGTAAAGTGTGGTTGATACAACAATCGGCACAAAGGAAATGCATATGAATTTTACATAACGGTTTTTAAAAATTTCTGACATTATTAACCCCCGTAATTTTATTTTTGCTCAGTATAGCATATGATTTTATTTAAATCAAGCATAACTGTATATAATCGCACAAAATGCAGAAAATAAAATCACCTCAACAGAAAGGTGGTTTATTATGCATAAAAAGACAGAGAGAAAAAGCGACAAATATCCTATCGAGCTTCCGTCAAGAAACAACGGCTTTGAACATTCACCGATAGTCGATGTTGTCGAGTCTGAGATTTACCCATATAAGGTAAACTCCAGAGCACATCGCAGTATGTATGGCGAAAATTGCGGCAACATAACCGAAGTAGTAGCCGCTGAGCTTGATAATGACAGATATTAAATAATTATACTTTCACCCGATAGATTGATTTAAAACAATCTATCGGGTGAAGTTTTATAAATATGAAAGTACAGTTTTATATATTCCTTTTTATCGAATCCAATGCACCTTTTTCAATTCGGCTTACCTGTGCCTGAGAGATTCCGATTTCGGTTGCGACCTCCATCTGGGTTTTACCTCTGAAAAAACGCATTGTAAGGATTTTTTTCTCTCTGTCAGAAAGATTTGCGATTGCCTCTTTTACTGCAATTTCTTCAAGCCACGTTGAGTCATCGTTTTTGTCGCCAATCTGGTCCATAACATATATAGTGTCGTTTCCGTCAGAAAAAACAGGCTCATAAAGCGACACAGGCTCGACGATTGCTTCAAGTGCAAGCACGACTTCCTCTTTAGAAATATCCATAATTTTGGCGATTTCTTCAACTGTCGGCTCCTGATTTTTCTGGTTTGTGAGCTGTTCTTTAATCTGCATAGCTCTGTAGGCGGTATCCCGCATTGAGCGTGAAACCCTGATTGAGTTGTTGTCACGCAGATATCGTCTTACTTCGCCGATAATCATTGGAACTCCATAGGTAGAAAAACGTACATCAAGGCTTGAGTCAAAGTTGTCAATCGCCTTTATAAGCCCGATTACACCAACCTGAAAGAGGTCGTCAGGATTTTCACCTCTGCTTGTAAAACGCTGAATTACCGAAAGCACAAGCCTTAAATTTCCGTTTATCATCTTGTCTCTGGCACGCTTACGCTCTGAGTCAGTGCCGTTTTTTATGATTTGCAAAAGCTCACGCTTTTCCTTTTCGCTCAGGACAGTGAGCGTTGATGTGTTTACTCCGCATATTTCAACTTTTCCGTACTGCAAAATATAACCCCCAAGCATTTCGATACAAAGAGTATTGCCATATTCGGGGTGTTAAATTCAGTATGAATAAATTTTATATGCATAAAAAATTTTTAGAAGATATTTTCGTAGTTGAATTTTTCGAGATCTGCTATGTCAAAGGTTTTGTTTTTTCTTTTGTTAAGCTGTGCTATATCGTCCGCTTTATCGGCTTCAAGCCACTCAATCAGAGTTGCGTAGTGGTTTTTGTACTCTTTGCCTGTGACTTCGAGATAATACGAGAGACGTTCTATTTTTGACTTGAAGGTGTCTGTATAATCAAATTCAAGCTCATCAAATTCACATTCAGTCAATAAAACATTATTGTATTTTCCGTAGCGAGAGAGGGGAAAACGCTTGTTTTCTGTCTTTAATGCTCTGCTCTCCTTTTCTTTTCTTTCTTTTTCTTTACTTTCCTTTGTGGATTTGTGTCGGCAAAATTAGGGTTTATGTCAACATCAACGGTGTCTGTGCAGACATTTTGGGGCAAAAGGGTACGACTTATCAGGAGGTATTCGGGATTGACAAAAACGGCCTTGCGACGTGCAGCGGCTTCAAAATAGCGTTTCTGTATTCCACCTGAAGTTAGAATTGAAAAACGCTCATACATCTCCTTGTCAAAAATACCTCTTCTGATTGCAGATTTAATAATTTCGGAAACAACATCACCACCCAGCCCGATTTCTCGGGCAAACAATAATGCAACCTCCTCAGTCAATTTGCAGTAATAACCCTGTTCGGCATAGATTTTCTGATACAGCTTTATAATTACCGAAAAGCCTTTCAAGCCGAACTCTGCTTCAATCAGCTTGATTTTATCATCAAGCACGCAATCCAAAGGAAAGTAGTCCAAGCCTGATTTTATAGGTCTTGCCACTTTGTCCTCCTAGATAATAAAAATGATTTTCACTTATACACGCAGAATAAGGAAAAATTGCATAGTTTAGTGCAAGCCGGAAGAAAAAAGTGAATAGTGAAAAGTGAATAGTGAAAAAGTAAGGGTCGCTACGCTCCGATTTATATTATATGATGAATCAAAAATGGCTACTGCTAAAAAGCGGTAGCCATTGAATTTATAAAACTTGTTGTATTTTAATAACAGAAAGTTATTGTCGGGAAATGAATATTGCTGATAAATCAAAACTGTCTGCTCGAATTGGATGAAACATCACGTTTCATTACATACTCTCAGGGCAGGAGATATTGAACATTGTGAGGACGTTTCTGATGACTGTCTTTACGCTTTCGCAGAGTGCAAGTCTAGCCTGTGTGAGCTTTTCGTCTTCACCCTTAACACGGCAAGCGTTGTAGAACTTGTGGAAAAGTGTGGCAAGCTGTGTTACGTAGCGTGTAATTCTTGTTGGGTCGTAATCCTTAGCCGCACTTTCGATTTCGTTTGTATAAGACGCAAGGTAGCTGATAAGCTCTTTTTCCTCGCTTGCTGTAAGGAGTGAAAGCTCCTCATCTGTGCATTTGCGAGCTGTGATGCCGTCCTTTGCAAGAGCCTTGATGATACTGCAGATTCTTGCGTGTGCGTACTGAACATAGTACACAGGGTTCTGGTTGTCCTGTGCAACAGCAAGGTCAAGGTCGAAGTCCATCTGTGTGTTTGCTTCACGAGTGTTGAAGAGGAATCTTGCACTGTCAACAGGTACTTCTTCAAGAAGGTCGCTGAGCTGGATAGCCTTGCCTGTACGCTTGCTCATCTTAACAATTTCGCCGCCCTTAACGAGCTTTACAAGCTGCATCAGAACAACGTCGAGCTTATCGCCATTGTAGCCTACAGCGTCCATAGCACCCTTCATTCTCATAACGTGGCCGTGGTGGTCTGCACCCCAGATGTCGATGAGAGTGTTGTAGCCTCTGTCAAATTTATTCTTGTGGTAAGCGATATCAGCGGCAAAGTATGTAGGATTGCCGTTTTTACGGATAAGAACATCGTCTTTAAGCTCAAGATTGTCGATATAGTCCTGAGTCTTGCCCTGCTCAAGAAGCTTGTTTGTAAGCACTTCCTTGTTTTTGTACCATACAGCACCGTCAAGCTCATAAGTAAGACCCTTTTCTGTGAGGGTATCAACTACAGCCTTTACTGCACCGCTTTCATGAAGCTCACTTTCAAAGAACCACTTATCGTAAGTGATGTTGTACTTAGCCATATCGCTCTGCATTTTTGCAATATTCTTAGGAAGAGCGTAGTCAACAAGTGCCTGCTTTCTTTCTTCTGATGAAAGATTTACAAGGCAGTCGCCGTTTGCGTCTGCATATTCTTTTGCAAGGTCTGTGATGTCGGCACCCTGATAACCGTCCTCAGGGAAGACGATTTCGTCGCCCTTATAAAGCTGTAAGTAACGAGCCTCAAGTGAGCAACCGAATTTTTCAATCTGGTTACCTGCGTCGTTTACGTAAAATTCACGCCATACCTCGTAGCCTGCCTTATCAAGCACAGCCGCAAGACAGTCACCCAAAGCACCGCCTCTTGCGTTACCCATATGCATAGGGCCTGTTGGGTTAGCTGATACAAATTCAACCATAACCTTTTCGCCCTTACCGAAGTCTGAGTCACCGTATGTTTCAGGATTTTCGAGAATTGTGTTTACAACTGAAGCATAAAACTCAGCACCGAGGAAAAAGTTGATAAAGCCCGGTCCTGCTGTTTCAAAACGCTCGCACATTGTGCCGTCAAGCTCCAGATTAGATGTAATAGCCTGAGCAATCTTGAATGGTGGCATACGGAATGCTTTTGCACCTGCCATAGCGGCATTTGTAGCAAAATCGCCGTGTGTTCTGTCGGCAGGAGTTTCGATGATAAACTGTGGAATTTCAGCCTGTGGAAGCTCACCGTTTGCAATAGCCTTTTCGATTGCGTTGTTGATAGCTTCTCTTAATTTTTTAACTGCTTCTGCATATATATTCATATTATTCAACCTCACTTTTCTTTTCTTCTATAGTTATTTTAAAGCGGTTTTCACTCACAAGGTCTGTGTTGAAGTCAAGTGTGTAGCTCACTTCAAGAGTACCGCCGTTTTCGTTAAGATTGTTTTTTAGAGTCTTTGTGAACACACCAATCATAAGGTCACCTGCGATTGTCTGGTACAAGCACTGGTGTCGCTTGCCTTTTTCAAGCAAAAGCTGAGAGCTTACAGGACCTTTTCTTGAAATAGTTACAAGTTCGCCTTCTACCTTGATAAGATTATTAAAGTAGGTGTCGGGAGTGTCTGTATCGTACTCTTTGTAGTTTATGTAGTGGTGTCCGTTTTTCATCATATAATTTCCTGCGGTCATAACCTCGATGCGGTCGTCCTGACCGTCAACTCGCTGTTCACCGATAATGGAAATCATATACTTTTCTTTTCCGTTTGTCTTGTTTTCCATATTACCTCAATATTCCCTCAATGCCTTTGTAATTAGTACTGTTCAATGTCAATCTGTGTTACGGAATGTTCCATATTTCTGCCGAGGAAGAGTCCTGCGGCATTTTCAAAATCGTCAGGGGTGTCGCTGACAAAGAACTTTGGCTCGCCCAAGTTGTTGCCTTCGTTGAGAAGGTCATTTTCTCTGAGCACCTTTGCGGCATATAAAGCGGTTTCATAGCCTGAGTCAACAAGAGCTATTTCCGTGCCTATAACCCCTGCAATCGCCTGCGAGAGCAACGGATAATGAGTACACCCAAGAATCAAAGTGTCAATTCCCTGCTCAACAAGAGGTGCAAGATAATGCTTGATTACAGGTCGGGCAATTTCGCTGTCGGGCGAGAGAAAACCGTTCTCTACAAGCGGTACAAACAGCGGACAAGCCTGCTCAAAAATCTTAAAGTCAGGATTGAGCTTTTCAAGTCTTTGTTTGTAGCTGTGGCTTGCAATTGTAGCCGAGGTGCCTATAACACCGATTCTGCCGTTGCGTGTTTTTTGTGCAGCGGCAAAGGCGGTAGGATTTACAACACCTGTGTATGGCACAGGCAGTTTTTCCTCAAGAGCCTTTCCTGCAACGGAGCTTACTGTGCCGCAGGCGGCAACAATCATCTTTACATTATGCTCAAGCAGAAATCTGGTGTCCTGAAAAGCATATTTTGTGATTGTGTCACAGCTTCTGTTGCCGTAAGGAACACGTCCTGTATCGCCGAAGTATATTAAATTTTCATTCGGGAGCAGGTGCAAAAACTCCTTGACGGCACTCAGTCCGCCCAGTCCCGAATCAAAAACGCCGATGGCATTCGGTGAAGACATAATAAAACCTTCTTTTTCCTTATTTTATTTACTTATTAAACATTATACAGGATAAATAATAGCATAATTAATTGAATGTTGCAAGTCAAAACCTTTGACAAACGCAATAAATAATTGTATAATTGCAGTTATTGAACACGGATTTAAGCTGTGTTATTATAGTATAGGTGTAAATATGAAAAAATTTTTATCACTTCTTCTCTTGTTCAGTATGGTTTTACTTTCACTTACAGCCTGTATGAGTGATGAAGAAAAACAACAGGCAAAGGAAAACGAAAGACTTGCAAAGCCTGTCATCGAGAGGTATGTTGAGAAGAATTACAGCGGTGCAACTGTCAAAGACGTTGAGTGTCTGACATATACAGGCGGTTCGGTTTTTCCCGCAACATATGCCACCGACTGTGTCAGAGCAAAGGTTTCCTATAAGCTGAAAACCTTTAATGTTGTGGTAAATCTGGAAACAAAAGAGTTTTACAATGATTACTACAAGCAGGATATCGAAAAAGAGTTGAAAAGTCTTATTTACAACGGTCTTTCTGTTGAAAAGCCAAAAGACTTAGAAATCAAATTCGCAGACAGAACAATATGGTCTTATGTCAGCAGTGCATGGGGATATCTTGAGGCTGATATCGACAGTGCCGAGGAGTTGCTTGCTTCAAGCGACCACAAGGTGTATGTTGTGTGCAAATACGCAGGAAGCAATATGGATTTTGATGCGATTCCCGTAAAAAAGTTTTTCAAAAACGAATACAAGAGCGATATTGAACTTTATTTTATAAATTACAGAAGTGCAGACCGTTATATGAGTGGTGACGAAATTGATGCTGGATATGGACCGGTTTCGTTTCTCAATAATCCTCAGGAGATTTACTGCATAGAAGAAATTAAATCTGCTTCTAAACTGTATACTGATAATGCATTCGGAGAAATAGATGAGTCAGTTGACTTTCAGGAATATGAAGAAGAGTATGTTCATAATAACTCCGAAGTTTATAACGGTGTCGAATTTGTATGGGACGACAATGCTTATGATATAGATTTTTCAACCGTAAAGGCAGAGCCTGTTGTGACAACAGAGCATTACAGCGGAGAGCCGTTCTATGCAAAGAGAAGTAATGCTATAAAGCTTGATTGCACAAGGAATATAGCCGACAAATCTGAGTTTAACAAAAGTGTCTATATGTTCTTTGATAATAATTTTCGTGAAGACTATCTGATAACTGACGATAATGGTGATGTCAGCGTAGACCGTCTGTACGGGACGATGAATAACAGATGTCTTTATGAATATGTAACTCTCAGTGACTTCAGCCATGAAATCACACTCGGAATTTACAGACGTGCGGAAGATGAGAGCAGATAATATCAGTACTTATATTGCAAGTCTGTCGAAAAAAATTACAATTTATTCTCTCCGGAGGGGGAGTTAAAAAAATACTACTAAATAAGTAAGGAAGATTAAGTTGGAAATTAAAAAGGCGTTTAATCTTATCGTTGAAAAAGTAGAAAAAGAGCTTGTTTCTGCAGGCTACACAAAACAGAAGGTTGCTGCTGACAACGGCAACGAGCTTGTTGCTCTTTTCACAAGCTCAAACGTAGCTTATTCTGTTGTATACTATAAGGACAAGACTCATATGGTGCTTCGTACCTGCACAATGACAGAGGAAGGTCCCGACAATGACTGGAAAACTCTTGCTACATGGATGTTTGACGAAGACAGCACAGAAAAAGATGCTCAGAGTATTGCAAACGACTTTGTTGAAGGTGTTTCAGGTACAATCGCTATCAAGCGTGCAAAGCAGGTTAAGCAGAAAAAGAAAAAAGATGACGACGGAAATGCAGATCCGAAATTCCTTGCAAAGAGATTTGTAGCTGTTTTTCCTGAGCTTAAAGATGAAATCAAGTATGAGGAAGACGGATATTTCCCGTTCAGAGGTGCAACCTTTGCAAAGGAAAAAATCGCTCCTAAGCTTCAGTCTTACGTAAAGAGAGCCACAAAGGCAGAGGTTGAAAAGCTTGCAGGAATATTTAATCTCCAGTATAACAACGGAGATATCGACACACGCTCAATCATCACAATTGTATTGCTCAACAGCTTTTCTGATGAGGACTACAATGTTGTATTTGAGTACCTCAGCGATGACCTCAAGAAGGCTGCAAAGGCTGCAAGAAAGTTCAAGGGCAAGAAAGTTAAGCCTGAGGTTCCTAAGAAAGTAAACGTATCAAGAGCAACAACACTCAATGATGCTCAGTAATAAAATACAGATACCGTTAAGTTAAGCAGATTTATTAAGCGGTTGGATATATTTCAGCCGCTTTTTATAAATAATCACAGTTTTCGGGAATAATGTCGAAAAAATTAAAAAATCGAAAATTTTCTATTGACTTGACTTGATAACTGTGTTACAATAGTTATACCTCTGAAAGGGGCTTTATTTTTTGTGCCCTTTTGAGGGAGGCTAAATTATTCCGAAATAACCGGGAGGTGCCGTTATGAGAGTTAAAATCACATTGGCCTGCACAGAGTGCAAACAGCGTAATTACAACACAATGAAAAACAAGAAAAACAGTCCTGACAGACTTGAGATGAACAAGTACTGCCGTTTCTGTAAGAAACACACTCAGCACAAAGAAACAAAATAATGGAGGTACAAGATGGCTGACAAAAAGCTTGATGCTAAGAAGGCAGACGCTAAAAAAGCAGATGCAAAAAAAGCTGACGCTAAAAAGTCTGCTAAGAAAAACAATAAACCAAATGTTTTTCAGAAGCTTATTAAATACCTCGGTGCGTGCAAAGGTGAACTTAAGAAAATTTCTTGGACTTCACCAAAGCAGACAACAAAGAACTTTGGTATCGTTATCGGCGTTATCATAGTTATGGGATTGTTCATCTTCGGACTTGACAGAGGTCTCTATGCTCTGCTTGGTCTTGTTATGAACACTGCTGCGTAATCTGTGTTACTACTTAAACTTACGAAAGGAAGAAAGTAATAATGCCAGATACAGAAGCAAAATGGTATGTAGTGCATACTTATTCAGGATACGAAAATAAAGTTGCAACAGATCTGATGACTACAGCCGAGCACAGAAATCTTCAGGATATGATTATTGATGTCAAGGTGCCAACAGAGATTGTTACGGAAACAGTAGGTGACAAGACCAAAGAGGTTGAAAACAAACTGTATCCGGGCTATGTTTTCGTCAAGATGGTATATACCGATGAGACCTGGTATGTAGTACGTAACATCCGGGGATGCACAGGATTTGTCGGACCGGGATCAAAACCGATTCCTCTGACAGATGCTGAAGTTTACAGAATGGGTGTTGAAACTCGTTCAATCAAGGTAAACTATTCGGTAGGCGACTCAGTACGCATCATCGACGGTCCGCTTGAGGACTTTGTCGGTATCGTAGAAGAGGCCGAGAAAAATTACGTTCGTGTTATTGTTTCAATGTTCGGACGTGAAACTCCGGTTGAGCTTGAAATTGGTCAGGCTGAACCGCTTGAGGATTAATTTTTGTTAATAATTAGCTCAATGGGCTTTTTATTGGGAACGACTCGTTCCCTGTGGGAGGGAACCTACAAAGTGGTGTCCCGCAATTTACCACGAATTTTGGAGGTGCAAACACAATGGCTCAGAAGGTAGTTGGCTTAATTAAGCTGCAGATACCTGCCGGAAAGGCTACTCCGGCACCACCTGTTGGTCCTGCTCTTGGTCAGCATGGTGTAAATATCGTTGCGTTCACAAAGGATTTTAATGAACGTACAAAGAATGACATCGGTCTTATTATCCCAGTTGTTATCACTGTATACGCAGACCGTTCTTTCACATTCGTTACAAAGACTCCACCTGCTGCTGTTCTTCTTAAGAAGGCTTGCGGTATTGAGAGTGGTTCAGGTGTACCGAATAAGACTAAGGTTGCTAAGATTACACGTGAGCAGATTTCTAAAATTGCCGAGCAGAAAATGCCCGACCTTAACGCAGGCTCTCTTGAAGCTGCAATCAGCATGGTTGCTGGTACAGCAAGAAGCATGGGTATTACAGTAGTTGACTAATATCCGGGTGGGAGGGAAACCCCCGATTGACCACCTATTTATGGAGGAAAACTGATGAAACACGGAAAGAAATATGTTGACGCAGCAAAGCTCGTTGACAAAACTAAATTATATGAACCGGGCGAAGCACTTGAGACTGTTATCAAAACATCAGTTGCTAAGTTCGATGAAACAGTTGAGCTTCACGTAAAGCTCGGCGTTGATAGCCGTCACGCTGACCAGCAGGTTAGAGGTGCGGTAGTTCTTCCTAACGGTACAGGTAAAAACGTTAGAGTTCTTGCTATCTGTAAGGGTGCTAACGAAGACCTTGCTAAGGAAGCTGGTGCTGACTATGTTGGTGCAGAGGATATGACTCAGAAGATTCAGCAGGAAAACTGGATGGATTTCGACGTTCTCATTACAACACCTGATTGCATGGGTCTTGTAGGTCGTCTCGGTCGTGTACTCGGTCCAAGAGGTCTTATGCCTAACCCAAAGGCTGGTACTGTTACAACTGATATCGCTAAGGCTGTTAAAGAAGCTAAGGCTGGTAAGATTGAGTACCGTCTTGACAAAACAAACATCATTCACTGCCCAATCGGCAAGGTAAGCTTTGGTCCAGAGAAGCTCGGCGAGAACTTCGACGCTCTTATGGAAGCTATCGTTAAGGCTAAGCCAGCTGCTGCTAAGGGTCAGTACGTACGTCAGTGGCTGTTGCTTCAACAATGGGCCCAAGCGTAAGAATTACACCTGCTAAGTTTGGTGTATAATTAATTCGTTATTTACACGTAAGTGTGAATATAAATTCGCTGTTCTAAAGACAGCAGGTGCTTTTGCATAAAGGTTTTATCCACCTGCCGAGGAAGATGCAATTTTACTTTTGTATTTTTGCAGCCGTCCGAGGTTTAACGGGCGGCTGTTATTTACTATATAAATTGCCTACTTAATGAACTGCGTTTAAAAAATTTTGGAGGTGAATTACTTGCCAAGTCAAAGTGTTTTAGAGCAGAAGAAAGCTATCGTAGCTGAACTTTCTGAGAGACTTAAGAACTCTATCACTGGTGTTGTTGTTTCATACGAAGGTATCAATACTGAGGATGACACAAAGCTCAGAAAAGAGCTTCGTGAGAACAACGTTCAGTACACTGTTGTTAAGAACACACTCTTATCACGTGCTTGTGATGAGGTTGGTCTTGAAGGTCTTAAGGATGTTCTCGAGGGAACAACAGCTCTTGCTACAAGCGACAGCGAATACGCTGCTGCTGCAAGAATCCTTTGCAACTACGCAAAGACACACGATAACTTCAAGGTGAAGTCAGGTTATCTTGACGGAGCTGTAATTGATATGGATACAATCACATCCCTTTCAAAGCTCCCAACAAGAGATGTACTTCTCGCAAACGTACTTGGTGCATTCCAGGCACCAATCGCTGCATTTGCAAGAGCTATGCAGGCTGTTGTAGATGAAGGCGGTGTAGAAGCTTGCTTAGCTAAGGTTGCTGCTGAAGCTGCTACAGAAGAGGCTCCTGCAGAGGAAGCTGCTGCAGAATAATCTGCAATTAAATTTAAATTTTACTAATTTATAATATCGGAGGTAAATTACAATGGCATCAGAGAAAATTACTGCTATTATTGAAGAATTAAAAGGCCTCACAGTTCTCGAGCTTTCAGAGCTCGTTCACGCTGTAGAGGATGAGTTTGGTGTATCAGCTGCTGCTGCAGTTGCTGTAGCTGCTCCAGCTGAGGCTGCTGCTGCTGCTGAGCAGACAGAGTTCGACGTTATCCTTAAGAGCGCTGGTTCAAACAAGATCGGCGTTATCAAGGTTGTTCGTGAGATCACAGGTCTCGGTCTTAAGGAAGCTAAGGCTCTCGTTGACGAAGTTCCAAAGGCTCTCAAAGAGGCTGTTTCTAAGGACGAAGCTGAAGAAATCAAGAGCAAGATGGAAGCTGCTGGCGCAGAAGTTGAAGTTAAATAATTTCATTTCCAAAATTTTCACCCCTGACGGTTATCCGTCAGGGGTTGTTTTTTACATTTAAAATACTTATAGTTTTTAATCACCTGCTATTGCAAAAATCATATAATGTAGTGGGAGGTGTAAAAATGTTTTGTAATTGTGATTGCAGATACAACTGTAACGGACTTGCATTGGTTGCCAGCCTGATTATCGGAATTATCGGTGCAGTGCTCAGCTTTACAGGCGTAATTGATATAGTACCAATGTTTTTCTCCACAGTGTTTGTTGTAGCTGCTGTATTTCTTGCTGTGCTTCTTATCGGCTTCTTTGTAAACAGAAACCAGCCTAAGCCTTGTGTATGTCGTTCGCTTTCGCTTGTGCTTGGTGGCGTGCTTGGCTCAATTCTCACTTCACTGATACTTCTTGCAGCCGGTTTTGCAGCTACAAGCGTACTAGGCACTATTATCCTCGGAGCAGCTTTGTTTTTCTTTTCTCTCCTGTTCACAAGCACAGCTTGCCTTATCAGATGTCTTGCAGGCTGTGAATGTTAAGC
>JAXJTT010000100.1:0-9382 GCA_036309445.1 Ruminococcus sp.
CTATTGCAGGTGGTGATGAAGCAAACAGTGAGAAAATTATGCAGGCAAGTACAATTACTGCACCTTCAAGAAGTACGGCACAGTAGCTCTTAATAAAACTTTTACCAACATTCTGCGAAGGTTCTCCTGCAAATGTGGAAAGTGGAATAGGTGCAAGTGCCGTGTACATGTACAATTTGAAAAATCTTCCGTAAACAGTCATTATCAAGATAAATGATAAAACTGTTATGAATAAGCTACCTATAAGGGTAACTGCCCATAAAGGAATACTTTCCCAAAAGCCACAGCTTTCAATGGTTGTTACCATTTCTTCGGGTAAGGTAGCTTGTGCAGATGAAGTAAATCCTGCCGCTGTCATAATAGAAGAAATAACACCCTGAATTATATTGAATAACGCAAGCATAAGTTCCATTCCGTATGTGATTGCACCCTTTGCAAGTGCAAAACGGATAAACAGTTTAAGAGCATGTTCAGGTTTCTTTACATCTGTAAAACTACCACAGGTTTTTACCATACCTACAACAAAGAACAGTACAAGCAACGCAAGACCGATAGCTTGTACTGCTCCGTTAATGGTTACTATGGCATCCCATATACCTCCGCCTTTAAACTCTTGTGGCGTGGTAGTAAGGAGCGTCCATATCTCAGCAAGTTTGCCATTCCAAGTATCAAGGGCATTCTCTAAGTTTTGAACTACCCAATTATCGCTCATAAGATTACACCTCCTAAGATTTAGGGCATATCGCATTTCACGATATGCCCTTTAGATTTAACTCTCTTAACCTGTGATAAGTGTAAGAATTTCTTTTGCAAAAGTGATGATTACACCACCTGCAAGAGTAAGAAAACCGTTAGCTCGCTGAGATGGGTCGTGTGATTTTAATGAAAGACCAATCTGCACTACACCAAAGCCAAGCAAGATGAGACCGATTGCACGGATAAGTCCGAAAATAAAGTCAGACAGATTGTTGATAACTGTAAGAGGGTCATCTGCGGCAAAAGCCGTAATGCTCATACAAGCCATTAAAGTTACAGCCAAAACGACTGCACAATAGATACGAAACGCCTTTGCAACTTTACCTTTCATAGGGAGCTTGTTTGTCTTTCTCATAGAATTTGTTTTGCTGTTAGTAATCTTTTTCATTATAAATTCCTCCGTTAAAATAATTTTTCATCTTCAAAATCCTCATCGGACAGAAGTTCATAGGTTGTTTCTTCGTATTTCATATCAGGTATTTTCTCAGGGTCAATATCGAGTATTGAAACAGAAGAAGTTTTCAGCGTTACTTCGCCGTGTTTGTATGCTTTCGCATTACCATCAGTTGTAAGAGATACATTCGGATGCTTTAAGATGTCGTACTTAAAATCCATAATAGGACGCTCACCACGGATAAAGAGAATAGCGTACTGATTGTCAAGCATTCTAACCTCATCAGGGGTAAGAAGCTCTCGTCCACTTATTTGGTAGTTTGTTGAGTAGTTACCACTTCGTCCTGAACTTTTACCATAGGTGTTTGTATCAATGGTTTCTTTACCAAGAAGCTCAGATACATACTTATGTGTGCTTTGCTCGTTACCGCCTAAGTATAAGAACTCATCACAGTTACCGATAATGCTTTCCCATTGCTTATCAAAAAGAGCTTTGAGCTGTGCTAAGTTCTGTAAGATAATACTTACAGAAACACCACGGGAACGCATTACCGAAAGTATCTTGTCAAAATCATCCGGCAGAGAAACATTAGCAAACTCATCCATCAGAAAATGAACAGGCATAGGTAATGAACCACCGTGAATGTGGTCAGCAGAATAGAACAACTGCTGAAAGAGCTGTGTGTAAAGAATTGATACAAGAAAGTTGAAACTTGAATCGTTATCTGGTATCAAAGCAAACAAAGCTACTTTCTTTTCACCCATAGACGGCAAATCAAGTTCGTCGGTAGAAGTCAAAGCGGCAAGACTTTCAAGATTAAACTTTTCAAGTCTTGCCGCAAGGGTAATCTGTATTGACTTTAATGTTTTCGCTGAACCTGAATGGTAGGCATCGTAATACTTCAAGGCTATGTGTTCGGGATTATCAGACCTTAATACCGAGAATAAAATATCAAGCGGTGTTGGAGCCATACTTTCTTCATCCTCGATAGCACCTGCTCTGAGCATTTCCATAACCATAGGAAAATTCTGTTCTTCGGATGGTGCTTCATAATGCAGATAAAACACCAGTGCCAACAAAAGCATAGAAGCTGATGTGTCCCAAAACGGGTCATTACTTTGTGAGCCTTTTGGAGTTGTACTCTTGAAAAGGTTTGTAACAAGTTTCTGAACATCGTTATCGCTCTGTAAATATACAAAGGGGTTATAACAATGGCTTTTGTGCATAGAAATCAAATCAAGAACTCTGACTTCATAGCCTTTGCTTTCAAGTAATCTGCCTGTGTCTCGTAAAATCTCGCCTTTAGGGTCAAGTATTACAAAGGAAGTATTACATTGCATAAGGTTAGGCTTACAGTAAAATCTTGTCTTACCTGCACCTGAGCCACCGCATACAAGAGTGTTAAGATTACGTCTGTGTTTCTTGGCGTTAAGTCCTATACAAACATTTTGTGTCATCAGCTTATTTTCTGATTGTGGCTTTTGTCGATACTTTCTATCAATGGCTTTAGCCTCGCCCCATTTAGCAGAGCCGTGTTCTTCTCGTCTGCGATAGTTTTTCTGTGTTGATAAATACACTCCAATTCCCATACAGTAGCACAAAAGCAAAATAAGGACAGTTTTCAAGCTGTCCTCACACCATACGATATTAAAAGGGTTATCAAAACTGACAGAAAGATTTTTAACTATCTCAACTAATCCGCCATCTACTGATGGGGCTATCAAAAGAGCCAACCACACAACAGGCACTACACCAACAAGGGATAAGATGATAGCTGAACGCTTATCACTATCTCTCTTCATCTGAGCGTTTCCTTTCAACTACCTTAACTCTTTTTTGTGGTGCGTTACCGACTTTAATGAGTAAGTCATCAACAGCATCGGAAGTTTTTCCTTCTTCCATAAGCTTTGTCCTTTCATCATTTAAAGAACGGAGAACAATTCCGTGTTCGTAATCATCCAAAGCAACGTGATATAGTTTTTCTTTCACTATAACACCTCCGATTATCTTGCCTGTTCTTTTGAACGGGTCTGCTTACTGCGGTAAAGCTGTTCAGAAATGCTTGACTGAATATCAGACATGGCATTTCTTGTCTTTGAAAGAAATGCACGAACTTCTTTAGCATTCATATTCTTATACTCATCGGGAATACGCTCAATAGCAAAGTTCTGTGTGTCGATACCATGCTTTTTACAAATCATATAGCCAATACACACAGCCTGAAAGCCCATATCTCTACGGCTATAAGTTTCGCTGTTAATTGAAAGCTGTGCGTGTGCAAGTTCCTGTGCAACACACTGAGCAACTACCACACTATCTCCGACAGCTTTTTTCACAAAAAGAGTCTCCTTTTCATTGTTGTAAAAAGCTCCTGTATTTTGATAAGGGAGTTCATCTACCGACTGAACCTCAACAGGACTTGCATCAAACATAGTTGTGATAAACTCTTTAGGGTCACGATTAACCGATGGGGCAGGTGTTTTTCTGCCATTTGTCTGTGAAACATCAAACATACGCTTAACATTATACGAGATACCTGTTGTACCATCACGCTTAGAATACTCAACAGGTTCAAGAATTGAGATACTCTTGGCACCTTTGACGATTTTCACATTATCTTTGCTCCAATCATCAAAGTCTTTAAGCTGAGTAGCTTTAGGGAGCTGGCTGTAAATAAGCAAAGCATTAACTGCGGAGTATCTGTCCATACGGCTCTGAGTATCAAGGTAAGCCTTAAACTTCTCAGGCGAACTCATAACATCAAGTGCAGTATCATCTATAAGATTATACACTCGTTCTTTTTCAGCTCTTTTCTTCTCAGCGAAATCTTCCTTTGAAAGATTTGTGCGATGACTTACTGCTTTGTTAGGGTTGAAATCTTTGGTCATAATAATTACCTCTCTTTATATTTCTTTTTCTTCTTAGGCTGTTTGTGAACTGTGTGTCTGTTCTTAGAAGCCTTGTCTTTTGTAATCTGAGGAGAGTTACGCTCTGCTTCATCTTTCTGTTTGAGTTCTGCCTTGTAACGATTGAGTTTTTCTCGTACAGACGGCTTATTTTCAACAGCATTTAATTTACCCTTATCAGTTTGCGTATCTGCAACCTCTAAGTCTTGCCTTGACAGAGGGTTTTTGTCTGTCTTGGCGGCTGTGGGGTTTGATTGTGTATTCTCATCTTTTTGAATAGGAGCTTTTACTGCTTCTTCCATAATGATTTGGTGTTTGGATTTTTCGGGCTGTTCATTTGCAACAGCCTCACGGTCTTCAATGGCTTTCTTAGCTTCAGTTACGATAGCTGCCTTATCAACCTTACCAAGTTCAAATCTTTCAACGATACGCTGAATCTTGGAAGCATCCTCAGCTCTGGCGATAATATCCACAGGAGTGTTATCACCTTTATTTGTCCTGTCTCTTAATACACAGTACAAAACACCATAGCGTTTTGCTTGCTCGGTAAACTTCTTCAAATCCTTGTTGGGAATAGAAAACACTTTAAGCTCTTTACCTGACTTAATCATATTTGTAAGTCTTGCTTTGCCTTTAGTTTTCTGTTCCTGTTTGAGAACTGTTGCAAGAAGAATGGCAATATTCTTTGCCGCTGAGCCTGTTAATTTTGCGGCTACTTCAAAACCTTCAAGCGATAACCTGACGATTTGTTCTGCCGCATCACCACCGTTGTTCATAACTTCGGTTCTCCTTTCTTTTAATTTTGTTTTCATCTGCAAGGACTACTTCAAGGTTTTCTTCAATGAGCTTTGACCTTTCTGCAATTCCGTCACAGAGTTTAATCTCCTTACGGAGTTTTTTTAGTTCACCGTTGATTAACGAAATTTTATCCTTAGCAACTGATAGCTGTTCACCATCTATCTTTCTTCTTATAACTTTCTGCAAATGTACTCTATCGTTCACTAAAGCATTTATTCGTTCCTCAACAGAGGACTTATATGAGAAAAGTTGCTCAGCATTATCAATCTGATGTTTGCCAAGCAACCTTACCTCGTCAGTAATTTGGTCGAGCTTCATTAAGTCTTCTCTTAAAAGATAATGAAGTCGTTTTCTATCCTGAGTTTTATATTTGTATTTCGGTAAATAACCGAGCTTGTAACAGTAATAAAGATAAAGACGATACAAACCATCCTTACGTTTAATTTTATCTTCACGGGTTTGCAATCTGTATTGTCTGGGTTTGGGTATTTCTTTTGGAAAAGGTTTTACGCTGTTCCAATTCTCTCGATTTATTCTGAGTCTTTCTTCGATACGAGCATTAGTGTAATCTTCACCGAGAGCCTTTAAGCGAATAGGCTTGTTATAACCCTTCGGCACAACAGTCCAATATTTTAGGTTTGGACTTAATTTATACTTATAGCCTCGTTGCTCTAATGCGTGTTTAAACTCTGTCATTGAACGACTGTGTTCAATAGCATAGTCGATAACTTCACGAACAATGTTATATCTCGTAGGCATACCTGCTTTATCTTTCATAGTAAGATAATCGCTCTTTTTGGTAAGTGTCGGATTCTCAATCCAAGACAGCTTATACTTTTTACAAAGCTCATCAGCAATATGCCTGAAATAAAACCATCGCTTTTCGTTATCGTCAATGCGTTTGCCATCAACAAAAGAAACTGAGTTCACAACAAAATGACAATGCAGATGTTTAGTGTTCAGGTGCGTAGTAACTACCACCTGAAATCTATCACCCCAAACTTTCTGAGCAAACTCCATACCGATTTTCTGACACAGTTCCGGTGACACCTCGCTCTCAGGAAAACTAAGATACCCGTGGTAGGCTTGAATGCCATTTGTCTTTTGGAATTGTTCTTTGGCTGTTATAAACTGCTCTCTTGCAATAGCAACATTACAGTTAACCCCATCACAAAAGTATTCATACTCAGTTTTGGTTTCATCTTTGGCATAAGCTATTACATCTTTAAGAGACTGATAATCTTCTTTAGTAAAAAGTTTGCTGTCTGTTTTTTCGGGGTTAGTTGCGTAATCAATAACCTGAGAAAGCCTTTCTCTGACAGCCCACAATTTACTTACTGCCATTTCATATCACTCTTTTCAGGTCTTAAAAAGCGATGCTCAACCTCACACTGGAACTTGTTCCACTTTTCGGCTTCTTTTCTGAGAAGCGGTGCGTCAACAAATCCAAGTGCATTTGCTTTTGCTGTAAGCTGATTAAGATTGTTGCCGATTGCTGAAAGCTCTCTCATAACATCATAGAAACGGTCATCAGGTTTTTCTTTTGGTTCATAACCCTTAACAAGCAAGCGAATGAGTCCTGCTTCTGTTAAACAGGCTTTCTGTGCTTTTTCTTGTAAATCCTGAGCTTCATCTTTTGAAAACCAAATGTGTTTATCAACAGGTCTTTTACGCATTGTGGTCATCCTTTTTAGTGTCATCGTTATTATTCTTGCTGTTAATCTGAAGCAGACACATAACAGCAACACCTACAAATGAACCAAACATTGAACCGAGCATAAAAATAATAAACTGTGTCATTTAAATTCACCTTTCTTTATTGGGGGATTAGGGGCAACCCCTAACGAGTTTTTACGGTTTTATCCTTATGGGGATACAAAGCGTCTGCTCGCTAAGAATTAACAGACGCTTTCTCTTACCCTGAGATTTACTTATCTCTCATAGTCTTTACTCTTAGGTTTAAATGGTTGTGCAACTATCTGACCTTTCAAATCTCTGAAAAAACGCTCAGGATATTTGAACTTTTCTTCATACTTTTTAGAAAGCTCAGGCGGTAAACTCTTAAAAGATTCGCTCTCAATCGGGGCATAGCAGATAAAGAAATTGCCTGCTATAATTTCAATCATCTCTTTGTTGTTCTCATCTTTAACATAGCATTTTTCGATTTTCCATCCGTCTTTGCCACCGTGCTCTACTGACATATACCTTTTAAGTCGCACACAAGTGTCTGAACCATCAAGTGATGAAGCATAGATAGAATATCCGCCCATACCTTCAATAAAGACTTTGTTATTACTTGAAACAACATAGGTTCGCTCTTCTTCAGTATATGGTTTATCAAAGCTATCTTCGGTAAAGACTATATAGCCTACGGTATGTCTGCCTTCCTTTTCTGCCTGACGGAACAGAGCTTTCATCTCATTATACGGAAGTTCAACATTATCAGGCTCACTATAAATAGCACGATTTAAAGGTAAGCCTCTAATCTTACCTTCTTCATTACAGATGATTGCAACCTCATCTTCAAAGGGCATATATTCTTCAATCTGTCCGCCAACAAGCTCCTGCATAGCTTCAAGAGTATCATCAATCTCAACTACCTTCGGATACTTGTTAGGCTCAACCAAGAGGACTTTTAACTGCTGGTTTATCCTGTCGCTAACCTGACATTTATCTGAATTGAAGTCAATCTTTTTGAATCCGAAACTGTCACAGAAGTAAAAACCATCTGCGACTTTTTCACTTTCAGCAACTTTAACTACGTCGGATACCGAGAGAGAATGACCTTTGAAATCACTTGGTCGGTTAAGATTAAACATCTGATATACACCTTCAAGGCTTTCGCAAGAAACATCTTTTTCGTAAATCTTATCGTAGATGTGAGAGTCTATTTCTGAACTACCCTGATACTTTTCAAGTCTGTCATAAGCTTGAAAAAGCATATTGTTTATATCTCTGTCAGAGTTGATTTGATAGATTGTAATTTTCATCTTACATCGTTCCTTTCACTTGATTTGTGTTTTGTAATTCCTTTTTTGATACAAAGAAAGTCATTGAAATCCTTACCGCTAAGCGGAGGGGAATCAATGACTTCGTACTTGTCCGACATAACAGTTTTCAAGGCTTTTGTAGCATATCTGCCTGCTTTGTCGTTATCAAAATGAATATGAATTTGTTTAATTTTTGGATGAACTTTGAGGAAAGTTGAAAGTGCAACAGGTACTTTACTTTCTTCAATTTTGCTCCTTGCTGAATATACACCTGCCAGCGATACAAAATTAAGTTCTCGCCACTCTATACCATACATCTTACATAAAGTTGCATAAGATAAGAGGTCAATGGCACATTCAAATAAATGAATTTTATCATCAGTACCACTTGCTATTTTGAATGGATATTCTTTCTTACTGCCTGAGCAATCGCCCATAATTTTCAAATTGTTAGTGGAACGATATGCCGCATATCTCGGATTTTTCTTTTCGTCGTAGCCGATAAAAACAACATTATTGTAGTCCAAGCTCTCAAAGATAAGCTTGTTTTTAATACAATAATCTATTATCTCATCATCAATTCCTCGACCTGAAAGATATGCTCTTATCTTATCGGTATTCAGACTTCTCTTAGGAAGTAGCAGAGGTCTGTCTGCTACTTCCTTGGGTTTCGGAGATGCCGGAGTTGTTATAGGAGAACATCCAACGATAGTCTGTACTGCATCCACAAAGCTCATTCCTTTGACTTTGATAAGATAATCAAGAGCTGTCCTTCCACCAATACCACGTGACCACCACATCCATTTTCCGTTTGATATTTTCAAACTGTCGTGCGTTCTTGTGGTGTAAGTATTACCTGAAAACCTAACAAGTTCGTCAGGTTCAAAGTTCGAGAGATAGGTATATAAATCCATCTTCTTAGCTTCAAGTATCATTTCGGGTTTAACATACATACTTAATCACCTCATCTTTCTCTTCCTGTTTTTTCAGGAACAGCCAAGACTTCGCCCTCGTCAGGCTCACCGCCAACTATCTCATTTTCTCTCTTATCCATATTAAGCAGAATGTTAAGCTCATCAAGTCTTGCGGTTTTTGTTTTCAGTTCTTCTTCCTTTATAAAAGGTTTTTCAACTTCCTTTTTGGCTGTTTCAAACTGAGTTTTTGTGTTTTCAAGTTCATCCTTTGTGCTTTGGAGACTGTTAGAAAAATGCTCTATACTGTTATCAATTCGGGTTATGTTACCGTGAACATCTTCACCAAGAGGTGTATTACGGCTTGTTTCACCCTTTACTCTAACAACATAATTCCTCTCAGTAGTATCAAAATAAAGCTCTAATTTAAAACCACGATATTCACCAAGAGGAATAGCATCAGGATTGCTCATAGACTTACAGGCTTCAATAATTGCATTACCTGCATCAGCTTTTTCGCTGTAAAAAACACCCGATACTGTCATACCAACAAAGTGGTCAGAATCAGATTTCGGGTGCTGTTTTACAGTTTCTACATCCTTTGTAAGACCCTCTAAACGGGTTTTC
>JAXJTT010000101.1:0-1932 GCA_036309445.1 Ruminococcus sp.
GCTGAATTTATACCATCCTGAGCCTTGTCTTTTCAACTTATCTGTTATATCCTGCTTTATGCCGGAATAATACAGGGATTGTGTATCTTTGCGATTAACAACCTTGATACTGTATGGGCTCTGATGTCCATCAGTACTAAGCTGAACAGAAGCATTTGAGCCACTCCAGGGGTTTTTTTCTTCTTTGTCCAACTCCATAGTTGGACAACCAAGAAGTTCAGAGGTAGTTTTAAGTTTTTCAAAATCGTCGAATTTACCATAATCCTGGATATTACCTCTTGTTGATTCAGCCTGAGCCTTTAACTCTGCATCTACTGCCTTTTGCTCTTCTGTTCTTGGGTCCTGCTTATAAAATCCCATAGAATGGAACTGAACTTCAGGCACTGCTTCACCGGTATCAAAGAAGTCGTCCGGACTCATATCAGGAAACATAGTTATATGAAACTGTTTGATTTCCTTATCTTTCCCAAAATCGCCTATTTTGACTGTCATAGTGTACCATTCATTGTTTTTACCATTGACTATGCAGGAATGGTTTGTTCCATCAGTAAAGAAGGAACGGAAGCGAACGAGTGAAAAGTCACCTGTACGGCGATATTTCAAGGTCATATACTGATATTCGCTAACATTCACGGGGAATGCGCTGATGTTCATATCAAGCAAAACGCAGTTGTCGGTCTCCATCGTAGAATCGTCAATAGGGTAGCATCTGTAAACATAGCTATCCAATTCTGAATTATATTCATATTCATACTCACCATAGCGAACACGCAACCTACACATATCAAAAAGCTCTTGTTCAGCGAAAACAAGGTCGCCGTCTGCAGTTTCTGCAGCATACGACACTGTAAAACCGCTTTGCATAGCTAAAAACAATATGCACGTTATTGATAAAATTCTTTTAAACATAAGTATTCGTCCCTTGTCTGGAATTGATTTCTAATCACAGCATATTTTTAAGCCTGTATTCCTTGGGTTGTATCCCCTCTGACTTTTTGAAAACCTTTGCAAAGTAGTTTGAATTCTGGAATCCAACCATCTGTGCGATATCCTTGATACGCAAATCAGGTTTTAAAAGCAATTCCTTTGCTTTAGATATTCTGTAATTGGTGATATAACGGTTTATCGATATACCAACTTCGCTTTTAAAAACTATACTGATATAGGAAATATTGAGGTTGAGATAGTCGCTTATCTCGCTTAAAGACAACATCTGATTCTGATAATTTTGTTTTATATATTGCTTGATTTTCCATGCAATATTATTTTCGTATTCTGTATTCAGGTTGTCAAACAGCATATCAATGCCCTTAACTATACTGAATATCAGCTCATCCAGAGTGTTGGATGAATGTATTTTGTCAAGCAGGGTTAAAATATCCGACTCCCTGCCGAGCTTATGAACTCTGTTAAGCTTTAAAATTTCGCTGCCGAGTATGCAGAAATAGTTCTTCGTAGCAGAAACCAGAGTCGCTTTCTTTTCCTTCAGTTCTGCTGAAAGCTTCCATATCAGTCTTACTGCTTCGTCACGTTTTCTCTGCACAATAAGGTCTGTGAACTTCGCTATTATATTGTCATCAAACTTATAAACCTGATTTGAAACACTTGAATAAGTGAGAGTATTATAGCCTGAATAGAAGTTTTCGTTAAGACCACAGGTTGCATTCTGTTAGGATTTGTACGCATTTTCCAAAGGCTCGGGAGTTCCTACTGATGAATAAATATCAGTGTCTGCCCTTTTAAACACTTCTTCAGCAAAATTCTTTATGACATTATTCTTTATATCATAGATGTTTTTGTAAAAAACTGCCACCACATAAGTTTCGTCATTTTTCTTGCCGTGTATATAATTCAGATTGAATTTTTCCGCAGAAGCAGACAAAATGTCATAAAACTCGCCATTCAGAATATGTGTATCATTAAACACTTTAA
>JAXJTT010000102.1:0-11894 GCA_036309445.1 Ruminococcus sp.
ATGAATATGCTGACACAGAGATCGGCTCTGACGGCAGCTATGTTATGAAAACACCTACAGGTGCTACAGAAGAAATCCTTATGGATGGTACACTTGTAAAATCAGCAGAAGCTATGGTAAATCAGGAAGATAATTCATACATTGTAAGTCTTGAGTTTACTGAAGAGGGTGCAAGCAAGTTTGCAGAAGTTACAACTACATATCTTAACCAGACAGTATCTATCTGGATGGATGATGTAATGCTTTCATATCCGACAGTTCAGGCTACAATTACAGATGGTCACGCACAGATCAGCGGTGAGTTTACAGCTGACGAAGCTACATCACTTGCAGATAAAATCAATGCAGGTGCTCTTCCTTTCCAGCTCGAAACAGTAAGCTCATCTAACATCAGCCCAACACTTGGTGAAAACTCACTCACAGCTATGGCTTATGCAGGTGTTATTGCGTTTGCAGTAATCGCTTTAATTATGATTGTGCTTTACCGTTTACCTGGCCTTATCGCAGTTATTTCACTTGCAGGTCAGATGGCTCTTTCAATTGCCGCTGTATCAGGTTATTTTACAACAATTCCTTCATTCACAATGACACTTCCTGGTATTGCAGGTCTTATCCTTTCAATCGGTATGGGTGTTGACTGTAACGTAATTACAGCAGAAAGAATCAAGGAAGAACTTAAATCAGGCCGCACACTCGACGGTGCTCTCGAGCGTGGTACAAAGAATTCACTTTCAGCTATCATCGACGGTAATATGACAGTAATTATTGTATCAATTATCCTTATGCTCGTATTTGGTCCTACAAATATTCTTTCAGTTATTTTTGGTGCATCAACAACAGGTACAATATATGCCTTTGGTTTTACACTCCTTGTTGGTGTAATTGCAAACTTCGTAATGGGCGTATTCCTTACAAGAGTAATGCTCAAGAGCGTTGCAGGTATCAAGTTCCTGCGTAAAAAAGGCTTGTTTGGAGGTGCTGAGAAATGAGTAATGAATTAAAGGCAAAAACAAACGGCCAGCTTACAGTTGAAGAAATCAGAGAAAAGCACAACGGCGGAAGAAAGATTATCGATTTTGTCGGAAGCACAAAGATTTTCTTTGGTGTTTCAATTGCCATCATGGTAGTAGGTATTATCTGTAACTTTATTTTTGGTACTACACTTGATATTCAGTTCTCAGGTGGTGCTTCTGTAAAGTACAGCTACACACAGAATATTGATGAGTCAGAACTCACAGATTTTATCCAGACACATACAGATGCAAATATTTCAACAGCATATTCAACTGATATGATCGGCAGTACTGGTAATAATGTTGCTGTTCAGTTCTCAGGCAATAAGGCTATTGATACTGACATTCAGGCTACACTTTTAGCTGATTTGAAGGCTCAGTATCCTGATGCACAGTTTACAATTCTTGAGTCTGGTTCTATTGATGCTTCAATGGGCTTCAGCTTCCTTCTCAAGTGTCTTACAGCTGTTGCAATTGCAAGTATCCTTATGGTTGTTTATGTAACAATCAGATTTAAGAAAATTGGCGGTCTTTCAGCAGGTGTTATGGCTCTCGTTGCACTTTTCCACGATGTAGCTATGATTTACTTCCTGTATGTAATTTTCAGAATGCCAATCGACTCAAACTTTATCGCAGTTGTTCTTATGATTCTTGGTTACTCACTTAACGATACAATCGTAATCTACGACCGTGTTCGTGAAGAGAGAAAGGCACTCGGCAGAAAGACAGACGTAGGTCTCGTATTCAACCTCAGTGCTACAAAGACAATTAAGAGAACAATCATTACTTCAGTAACAACTCTTGCTGCTATAGTTATTGTATATGTAGTTGCTACAGTATATAATATTTCTTCTGTTCAGGCATTCGCATTACCAATGATGATTGGTATTGTTTCTGGTTGTTACTCATCACTCTGTATTGCAGGTCCGCTTTGGGTTATGTGGCAGAGAAAAAAGAATGACACAAATAAAAAGTAATTTTTAATGTTCTTCTTTATAAGTTTTCGATGAATAAGTAAAAACTTAAAAACAGGGGTTGCAGTCGGGCGTTGTGCCTCTGCAACCCTGTTTTGGTTAAAAGTCGAAAATTGCAGAATTTTCCAGCACCTTATCGGAGGGTTAAAATGAAAAGGTTTATTTCAGTTTTATTGATATTGATTTTAACTGTTTCTGTGACATTCACAGGATGTAGTGATGATGATAGTTTTACTGACTCTGACAAGCTTAAGATTGTTACATCAATTTTTCCATATTATGATTTTGCAAGAAACATAGCAGGTGATAAAGCTGAAATAAAGCTTTTACTTTCTCCGGGAAGTGAACCACATGATTATGAGCCGACACCATCCGACATTGTTGCAATAGAAAAATGTGATATATTTATATATAACGGCGGAGAAAGCGATAAATGGGTGGACAGTGTACTTGAAACACTCGAAAATAAAGATATTACAGTGCTAAAAATGATGGACTGTGTTCCTTTAATTGAAAGTGATTCTCATCATCATGATGAAGCTCATACTGATGACTGTAAATTTGATGAACATATCTGGACTTCAATAAGAAATTCTCAAGTTCTCTGCACAAGAATAAAAGCTGCTATGATGGAACAGGATAGTGAAAATGCGGAATTTTATAAAAGTAATGCAGAAAACTATATTTTACAGTTGATAGAGCTTGATGTTGAAATGACTTTAATTTCAAATGAGCAAAAGCGAGATACATTAGTTTTTGCTGACAGATTCCCGATGCTTTATTTCTTTAATGATTATTTCATACATCATAAAGCTGCTTTTCCCGGTTGTAACAGTGAGACTGAGCCGAGCTTAGAAGTAGTAACTGAACTTACAAATTATGTAAAAGATAACAATATACCGGCTGTTTTTTATTTTGAGTTTTCAAATGATAATATTGCAAAGCTGATTGCAGAAGGAACTGATGCGAAAGTTTTACAGGTATCATCTTGTCATAATGTAACTAAGAAAGATTTTGAAAGCGGAGTTAGTTATATTTCTCTAATGGAAAATAATATTTCAGCTTTCAAGGAGGCTCTTCAATAATGTCTTTAATAAACATAAATAACGCTTCTATCGGATATGAGGGCAAGAGTATCATTACTGATATTGACCTGAAAATTGATGAGGGAGAGTATGTTTGCATTGTGGGAGAAAATGGTTCGGGTAAGACCACGCTTATGAAGTGTCTTCTCGGACTTATCCAGCCACTCAGTGGAAGCATCACTTTTGGAGATGGCTTAAAGCAAAATGAAATCGGATATCTTCCACAGCAAACAAAATTTCAAAAGGATTTTCCTGCTTCTGTCAAAGAAGTCGTAATGTCAGGATGTCTTAATAAAAAATACACTCTTTTTTACTCAAAAGAGCAAAAAGAGATTGCAAAAAGAAATATGGAGCTGACAGGAATTTATGAGCAGAGAAAAAAGTGCTTCCGTGAGCTTTCGGGTGGGCAACAGCAGAGAGCATTGCTTGCACGTGCATTATGTGCCACAACAAAGCTGCTGATTCTTGATGAGCCTGTTACGGGTCTTGACCCAAAGGCTTCGGCTGATATGTATTCACTGATAAAGAGCCTTAATGAAAAGGGGATAACAGTGATTATGGTATCACACGATGTTACAGCTTCTGTTAATAATGCAACTAAAATTCTGCATCTTTCAAAGGATACTTATTTTTACGGAAGTGCACATCAATACCTGCATTCAGCGTTAGGCAAAAACTTCCTTATTACAAACTGCCCTTGTGATGATTGCAAACACAACATAGGCTGTAGAGGAGGTAAATAAAATGTTCGATATGCTTGTAGAAATGTTTTCCTATGGCTTTATAGTCCGTGCTTTTATAGTAGGAACACTTGTTTCTTTCTGTGCCGCTTTGCTGGGTGTTACCCTTGTCTTAAAGAGATATTCTATGATTGGTGACGGGCTCTCTCACGTTGGTTTTGGTGCGTTGGCACTTGCTGCATCCCTTAATCTTGCACCTCTGGAGGTTGCAGTGCCTGTAATCGTTTTGGCTGCTTTTCTTCTTTTAAGACTTTCAGAAAACAGTAAAATCAATGGTGATGCCGCAATCGCAATTATATCCAGCACAGCACTTGCAATTGGTGTTGTCTGTGTAAGCATTTCAGGCGTTAATACAGACCTTAATTCATATATGTTTGGCAGTATTCTTGCAACTACCAAAGAAGATGCAATTATGTGCGTTATTCTGGCTATTGCAGTAATTGTTGTTTATATAGTTTTTTACAACAAAATTTTTGCGGTTACTTTTGATGAAAGTTTCTCAAAAGCAACAGGACTCAAAACAGGTGTGTATAATACCGTAATTGCGTTACTAACAGCACTTACCATTGTAATTGGTATGAGAATTATGGGAACCTTGCTTATATCTGCTCTCATAATTTTTCCTGCACTATCTTCAATGCGTGTGTGCAAAAAATTCAAGTCAGTTATTATCTGCTCCGGTGTGTTATCATTACTTTGCTTTTTTGTCGGAATGTGTGCGTCCTATTCACTCGATACCCCGACAGGTGCAAGTGTAGTAATAGCAAACGCAATAGTGTTTGTTGTATTCTGGCTGTTTGAGGTTATATACACAAGAGTAAGAAAAAACGCATAAAATAATTATAGTATATTTTTCAGAGTCAACAGCTCGCTTTCTTTCAGGGAAGTGAGCTGTTCTTTTATTTTCTCACTTGAAGAAAAGTATTCATCTATATTGCCTTTTTCTGCATATACAGCAATGGAAGCAAGATTCTGAGTTATTTTATCCGTGTTGTCATTATGAATCATAATTTCAAAGGTCCATACGTTTTCTTCCCATTGATGTTTAATTTTCTTAATATTGTTGTAAGTTTCTTTACTATTCTTTTCTTTCATAGAATTATCAGATTGTTCAATTTTTAAAATGAAATTATCTGTTTGTTTTCCGATATAATAAGACTCAAAAATAGCAAGGCTTATCGTTATCAGAAGAAAGGCAGCTGCAAAGTAAATTCTTTTCATCGCTTTTTGTCCTTGGTAATAATTTTATATTTTCCGTTTCCGTCAAGAGTCATAATAAAAACATTATCTATATTTTCATTTTCTTTCTTTAAAATGGAAAACACTTTCTTTTTATTGCTACCGCAAAGTTGAAGTGAATGAGAAAGTAGCTCACCGTCATTAATAACCACGGTTTCAATTTTGTTATCGTTACCCTTAATATTCAAATCTTCGAGTGTAACAGTACGTTTGTCAGGTTTTTGAAGAACGCTTATTTTGCCGTTAGTTTCAACAATGCAGTATTGAACATCATCCAATGAAAATACATCCTGCTGTCGTAGTTGAACACAAAGGTCTTCGGTAGTCATTCTCAGTCTTTTCATTTCATTTTGCAAAATTTTTCCGTCTTCAATTATAGTAACGGGAGAACCACAAACGAGATTTCTGAATCTGCTGTTTTTCATCATAAAAATGCTTACTAAAATTTCGCAGGAAATAAGAATAAGCACAGGGACCAATCCAATTGTAAGAGGTTGTGAGGAGTTTTCCAATGGCAGAGTGGCAATTTCAGAAACCATAAGCGTAATTACCAGCTCACTTGGTTGCAAGTCGCTTATCTGACGTTTGCCCATAAGCCTTATTGCAAAAATTGCGAATGCATAAATAATAACTGTTCTGATGATTGAAATAAGCATAATATCACCGCTTTTACTATTTGCAGATTATTCTTGTATATTCTTCGGTATAATTAAATTTTTCCTGTTTATCATAAGAAATATGATATTTGGAAAAATTCTAAAGTGGTGAAAAAGAATGTATAATTCATTAAAAGAAAATATAAATACGTTGCAAGCTTCATTTTCAGGCTCTGCTGACTTCACACTGCGAAATATGATTCTCAAATCAGACTCAAATACATCAGCGGCAGTTGTAACAATAGAAGGTATGTGCAATAAAGAGGTAGTAGCAATTTCAATCATAAATCCGATATTAGAGGTTGATTATAAAAACCTTACACCTGATGAAATACTTGAAAAAATAAAGCTTTCTGTTTTGTCTGCAACTGAGATTGTAGAGTTTGAAACATTCAGAGAAGCGGTTATGTTCTCAACCTCAGGTTTTGCAATATTTGCAGTTGATGGTTGCGAAAAAATGCTTGCAATAGGTGTGCAGGGTTTTTCATTCCGAAGCGTGAGTGAACCCGAAACAGAGGTAGTGCAAAGAGGTTCACGAGAGGGCTTCACTGAACCTTTACGAATAAATATGACGCTTATTCGAAGAAGAATAAAAAGCACAGACTTAGTCTTTGAAACAATGACATCAGGTGATACATCACGCACCCAGCTGTGTTTGTGTTATCTGCAAAAGAGTGTATCTGAAAGTATTTTAAATGAGCTGAAACGCAGACTCAATTTCGGAAATTTGAAAATGGTGCTTGCCTCAGGATATTTGTCTGAATATCTTGAAGATACGGGTTGCAAGTCGGTATTTTCAGGTGTAGGCATATCTGAGCGACCGGATACAGTATGCGGAAAACTTATGGAAGGCAGAATTGCTATACTTGTTGACGGAACCCCTGCGGCTTTGATTGTGCCGCATATTTTTGTAGAGGAATTTCAGAGTGTTGATGATTATTCCAACCGACCATACTATGCATCTTTTATCAGGATTTTAAAATATATTTCATTTTTCATATCTGTATTTTTGCCCGGTATTTATACGGCTTTTGCACAGTTTCACCCCGAATATTTTCCCGAAGGGCTACTCCTTACAACTTCAAAAGCATTGGCAGATACGCCGTTACCCGTAACCTTAGAGGTGCTTCTGATTATGTTTGTATATGAAATTATGCGGGAAGCAGGATTGCGAATACCTAAATCACTTTCTCACGCTGTGAGTATTGTGGGTGCGTTGGTAATAGGTGAGAGTGCTGTAAACGCAGGATTTATCGGTTCTTCAACCTTAATGATAGTAGCAACTGCCGCAATTTGCAGTTATGTAACCTCATCACTTTATCCACAGATTACTTTTTTCAGATTTGCTTATGTGATTGTTGGTGGAGTTTTCGGGTTGTGGGGAATAGTGCTTCTTGGAATAGCCGTGCTTATAAATATGTGTGCAAAAACTTCTTTTGGTGTACCGTATATGTCATCACTGGCACCATTTTCTTACAGAAGGATGAGAGATGTGTTTATCAGAGGCAAGTGGAAAAATCTTTCACGTTATACAATAAAAGTGCAAAATTTCCCTGAAACGGAGGAATACTAATGCATACATCAGGCAAAGCCTCGCAGCTTTTCATCACTTTATTTGTAGCCGCAACAGCACCGCTGTTATTGCTCAGAGTCAATAGCTTTTCAGCCGTACCTGCGTGGTCGCAGGTTGCTGAATTGCTGTTATTATCCGTTGTGTTTGTCTTGTTTTTTGTGCCGTCATATTTTTTACTGAAAAATACAGACAGCGATATTTTTCTGGTTGCACAAAGAAAAACACCTGTGTCAGCCTTGTTTATTTCTGAATTATATGTAAGCTTTTTTGTTTTTGCAACTGTAAAAACTCTGAAAAACTATACTGATATGATGACAACAGCGATAAATCCTGATGCAAATTCATATGTTATTGCGTTTTGTATAATGGTTGTGTGTATATATGCATCAGTTAAGGGTATTGGTGCAGTTACAAGAAGCGGTATTGTAATTTTTGCAATTTTTGTTGTTTGTCTGGTGACAATATTCTTGGGAGATATTTCTAAAATAGAATTAAATAATTTCTCGTTTGGATTTGACGGTGTTTTAAATAAGAATAACATATTTTTTGACCTGACTCCTGTTTTTGTGTCAGCACCGATATTTGCGGTTTTATGCGGTAATACAAAAGGTAACAAAGGTAAAACTTTAACTGCTTTTACCATAATTTCTGTTGTTACTATCAGCCTGATTGTTTTCTTTACCACAGCAGTGCTGGGCAAATTTTCGGGTGAGCGTAGTTTTTCTTTTTATACACTTTCTAAAGTTTCGGGAACAGTTGAATTTTCCGGTTTTGATTCATTCTATCTTATAGCTTCTGCATCTTCAGTCATTATTCTTATTTCACTTTTACTTGTAAGTATTAATAAATCGGTTGATAAAAACGGTTCTGTTAAGAATACACTAATGTTTTCTGCGATTGTATATGTGCTTTTTGTCTGCTCAGAAAACATCTTATTTGTAGCAGATATTTTATATAACGAATACGTTTTTCTGCCATTGTGTTTTGTTTTTTCAGTAGCAATTCCTTTGGGATATCTTGCAAAATACGGCAGAAAAAACAGGAGGTAATTTATTGAGGAGAATTATAACTTTTTTTATGTTGCTTGTATTTTTAGTTTTATCCGGATGTTCAGATAATAAAAGAATAGACAAAGCTGAGGTAGTTAAATTTATAACTGTTCAAAGTGATAAAAATGAAAATAAATACACTTTTTATCTTTTGACAGGTGAAAAAAAGCCTGTAAGTGTAAAGGCACTGGATTTGGCAGAAGCAAAGAAGCTTGTGAAAAAAGATTATCTTCCAAAATTATCACTTTCAAGACTTGATATGATAATTTATGAAGAAAAATATGATAAATATTTATTGCTTGATGATATAAATCACCTCAAGAAGAATTATTCGGTTTCTCCGCTTACTAAAATAATACTGGCGAATAAAAAAACATTTGAAGACATAGAAAAAGATGAAAAGAAGGTTGACGAGTATGATGAAGCCTTAATTCGATATAAGAAAGAAAACGAAGACTCTGAAAGTGATCTTTTGTCTGTTTATAACAAAAATTTTGAATCAGACACACTTTCGCTTGTATTGCCCTATATTACGGAAAAAGGACAGATAGAAAACAAAAATATAGAAATTGCATCAAAAAGATAAGAAAATAAACAAAAAAATTGAAAAATAATTCATAAAAAGACTTTATCAAATCGCTGTTTTGTTGTATAATAAGAAATAAGTAATTTTTTTTAAAAATAACACAGCGGCGGTGATTTTATGGCAACCGAATTTTTCGTACCATTATCAAAAATTGTTGAGGATTTATCACTTCAGCAGATTTATCTTGCAGAAAATTACAGTGATATTTCCATATCATCAGGAGAGATTAACCGACCCGGTCTTGAACTTACGGGTTATTTTGACTTTTTTGACAGCACTCGCTTGCTTGTAATGGGTAACACTGAGTTTGCGTATCTCGGAAGATTTGGCTCTGAGGCTCAGAAAATGGTAATTGATTCAATTTTCAGCTTTGGTCCTCCGGCGGTGATAATCTGCCGTGATTTAGAGCCGACAAATGCAATCTTAGAAAGTGCTAAGACTCACTCTGTTTCAATATTAAGAACAAGCGATACAACTTCTGAGTTTACAGCGTCAATAGTACAGTATCTTCATCGTGAACTTGCACCCAGAATTACCCGTCACGGTGTACTTGTTGAGGTTTACGGCGAGGGTTGCTTGTTGCTTGGTGACAGTGGTGTTGGTAAGAGTGAAACTGCTATTGAGCTTATCAAGAGAGGTCACAGACTTGTTGCTGATGACGCAGTTGAAATCCGCAAGACTTCTAACCGTACTCTTGTCGGACAGTCGCCTGAGAATATCAGACACTTTATTGAGCTTCGAGGTATCGGAATTATAAATGCACGTCATCTTTTCGGTGTTGGTGCTGTAAAAATTACAGAAAAAATTGATATGGTTATCAACCTTGAGTTATGGAACAACTCAAAAGTGTATGACAGAATGGGTCTTGATAACCAGTATATGGATATTTTGGGTGTTGAAATTCCTACACTTACAATCCCTGTAAAGCCGGGTAGAAACCTTGCGGTAATCATTGAGGTTGCGGCTATGAATAACCGTCAGAAAAAACTCGGATATAATGCCGCACATGAGCTTTTAGCTGCTTTGGGAATGGATTTTGATTTACCTGTCGGTGAAAAGCAGATTGTAGATAAGTGGGAATAACACTTCCGTCTCAGTGAGCATATTTTGATGATAAAAATATATTATTTAATATAAACAATAAATTAATATCGGAGGATAACAATGGGTAAAACCGATACAATATATAATCTTGCAAAAATACTAGGATGCGAAGCAAGAGTTGACGAGCCGATGCGTAAACATACAACATTCCGTATTGGCGGTGATGCAAAGGCTTACATAAAGGTGAATAACCTTAGTAAACTCAGCACAATTTTAAAAGAATGTAAAAACACTGATACACCATATTTTCTCTTGGGAAACGGCAGTAATATTCTTGTTAATGACAACGGAATGGATTGTGCAGTCTTAAGACTTGATGGTGAATTCAGAGAAATCAGCCTTATTGATGACGAAACTGTATACTGCGGTGCAGGTGCATCACTTGCACATCTTTGTAAATATGCCGCAGCGTCAGGTCTTACCGGTCTTGAATTTGCATGGGGAATCCCTGGTACTGTAGGCGGAGCAATATTTATGAATGCAGGAGCCTATGGCGGAGAGATGAAAGATGTAGTATATTCTGTTTCGCATCTCACACCTGATTGTCAAATCGGCAGAATTGAGAAAGAAAATCTCGATTTTGGGTACCGCACAAGTGCATATCGCAAAAATGGCTATATAATCACAGGTGTTACAATTAAGCTTAAAAAGGACAATCCGCAGGATATTCAGTGCAGAATGGATGAAATTCTCAAAAAGAGAAATGACAAACAGCCTGTAGAGTTTCCAAGTGCAGGCAGTGTTTTCAAACGTCCTGAGGGCAATTATGCAGGTGCTTTGATTGAAAAGTGCGGCTTTAAGGGCAAGTTTGTGGGTGGTGCACAGGTGTCCGAAAAGCATGCAGGATTTATTATTAATAAATCAAATGCAACAGCTCAGGATGTAAAAGATCTTGTGAAAAACATTCAGGAAACAGTCAAGAAAGAAACAGGTTATGACCTTGAATGTGAACTTATAATGCTCTAAACGAATTAAGGTGCAATATGGAATTTGTTATTATTACAGGAATGTCAGGTGCAGGCAAGACAAGTGCCTTGCATATAATGGAGGATATCGGCTATTATTGTGTTGATAATATTCCTTCAACTCTGCTGTCAACTTTATATAAGCTTTGTAAGGAGTCAAACGACAGCACAATGAAGCGTGTAGCGGTTGTTGTTGATGTAAGAGGAAATGACAACTACGAAGAAATGTATTTAAATCTTGAAAAATTCAGAAAAGAAAATCAGGGTGTAAATATTCTTTATTTTGATGCAAAGATTGATAATCTTATCGTGCGTTATAAAGAAACACGCCGCAGACATCCTCTGACAGGTAAAATTATGAACGGAACTGTTTCTGAGGCTGTGCAGGCTGAAAAGGAACTTTTAATTCCTGTAAAGAAACTTGCTGATTATAGTATTGACACAACCTATATGTCATTAAAACAGCTTCGTGAACGCATAACCTCAATGTTTACTGAGGATGCGTCAAAAACCATTATGCTTACATTTATGTCGTTTGGTTTTAAATATGGTATTCCACTTGAAGCTGATGTGATTATGGATGTACGTTGCTTGCCAAACCCGTATTATATTCCTGAATTAAGACCTAAAACCGGTCTCGATAAAGAGATACAGGATTTCGTGCTTGCAAGCGATGAAACTCAGGAGCTTGTGAAAAGGATACTCAGTTTACTTGATTTTTCTGTTCCGCTTTATCTTAAAGAAGGCAAAACAGGACTTGTAGTAGGTATCGGTTGCACAGGCGGCAAGCACCGCAGTGTTACAATTGCAGGCTTACTTGATAAGCATTTTATTGAAAAAGGCTATAAGTGCGTAATTCAGCACAGAGATGTAATGAAATAATGAGGTGAACAAGGTGTCGTTTTCCTCC
>JAXJTT010000103.1:0-10534 GCA_036309445.1 Ruminococcus sp.
AGTGTTCATAACTTAAATCCGTTATGAACACTCATACTGGTTGCGGGAGCCGGATTTGAACCGACGACCTTCGGGTTATGAGTGCTAAATCAAAGTTTTTGTAACTTTTAGCAATTTAAAATAACTCAGTATTTATGCGGTTATCGGTGTATTGCTTTTTGTGATTGATAGTAGCTGTTTGCTGTTTGTTGTAAAAATAAACGTCAAATAAACATCAAATTTCGGGCGTGTTCTGCTTGTTATTATGATGTGTGTTTTTGTTCATTATTGAGCAACTTAATCAACAGTTACGCTGTGGGGTATCGTCTGAACTCTGATATTCAAAACAATGCTTTATTTGCCTTGTATGTGGTTTTGTTACGTAAATGTGAAATTACTCTACTGAGTAAAGAAAATACGATACAGGGGAGTTATCGGGCTGTTTGGGGTGTTTGTGTTTTTCTTTGTTATGTGCAGCGGAAAAGTCAGGCTGTGCCGCTGCCGTAAATAAGAAAAAGCAAGCCTATATTTCAAGACTTGCCACTATTTGCAACTATTCTGTTGTGGTTTCGTTATCACGCTTCATAGTTTCGTCTATGGCACGTTTAACAAAGCCGTTCAAACTCTCGCCCTGAGTGTCTGCGTGGGCTTTGATTTCCTCATATTTATCTAATCGGACATCAAGCGGAATACGTTTCAAATGTGTTTTTGCGTATTTTAAATCATACTGTTTCTTTTTAGCTTTACTATCCACCTTTTCACCGCCAATTCTATTGACATATACACAGATTTAGTGTATTATAATAGTGTAAAGAAACGGCTTTAGCTGTTTCGCAACATCAATTTAATTATTTATTTATAACCGTCTTGTATTGCCGTACAGGGCGGTTATTTCTTTATGTATTTTAAAATCTCTTTTACTGCTGTTAAGACAATAGCAAAAGCAAGTAATGTAATAACATCTACCATTTATCAATACACACCCCCTTTCTACAAGGGAGCTGAAACAGCCGCCACCGTTTCCTTACAATAAATATTATAGCATACTTTTGCTACTATGTACATAGTTGTAATGCACAAATGTTACGTACATAGTTTGTGGAGATTGCCTATTGATTTATTACTATGTACGTAGTATAATGTAATTACAGCAAAAGTAGTTTAATGCTATGCTGAATATTGTATAAAAAGGTAGGCTGTAATTATGGCACAAACAAGCGAGAAATTAAGAGAAATAAGCAGTTTTATTGAAACTCTCAACGAGGAACAATATGAGGTACTTTTAAGCCTTGCTAAAGCATTTGCTGCACCTGAGACCGAGGAACAGAAGGCAACGAGAAAACAAAAGAGACAAGATCAGGAAAAAGTTTTGCAAGAAGCTAAAGACGAGATGAAGTCAAATACTACCGCTTTTGAACAATGGAAAGAAAACCATTTACATAATTTTTCTTTACCAAGTGAGAGATATGATATTACAACATCTGATAGTGATGTACTGATACCATATATGTCTTATTTAGGCTTAAATACAACAGAGGTATGGGATGGTATCTGTAACGTATATTTATATGGCTTCAAACGTGGTATGGCTTATCAGAAAAAGCACTAAAGAACAATGCAGCGGCTGTTATTCCGCTGCATTTTTTGTCGCTATACTATTTCAACAATAAACAAATTCAAGATAAGAACCTAACAAAACTTAACATTTGACTTTATTCATCGTCAATTATCTTTCGTAATTCTTCTGTTGTAAGCCCTTCAAAAGGATTGTTTACAGCTCCTTGTACTTCAATTCTATCCTGAGGTTTAAAGCCTGTACGGTCAAGTATATCCTTTGCAGCGGAAAAGCGTACATTATCGCTCTCAGAGTTCAACAGCTTTTCCATTGTATGAATGGCTTTCGGTGCTAAAGTTTGTAAACATATTCGTATTTTTTCGGTTAGCTCTGTTGCAAATTCGTTGTTCTTTTTCCAATTGCAAATCGTCTGTTCGCTTATTTTAAGCTCTTTTGCAATTTGAACCTGTGTATATTGACCGCTTGCAAGCATTTCTATGCACTTTGTTTGCTTGGGATTAAGCATTGTATCACCTCATTGTATTAAAAGAAATTAAAATGTGTTTCATATAAATTTTCTTTATGTTCTCTGATATATCTTTTCTCTGCTTTATACATTATGTTTTTTTCTGTACTATAGCTGATATATTCACCTTTGTTTCGTCTTTCTCTTATATCCGTAACCGTCTTTTGATATTCCGCTGATGTACGCCAATCTTTGGCACAAAGTCTATATGAATTTTCGTTGTGTTTATAATGTCGCTCAAATTCGTCATAAAGAGCTTGTATAGCCTTGTTTTGACTCAGGATATATAAACCTCTGTCTATGATGCATTTAGCCTTGTATGGACTCGTTTTAAAGGTTTCTGCAAGTTTTGTGTAGTTGATATTCTTAAAATAGTAAAGAGTAATGGCTTTTCGTTCGTTATAGGGCAGTTCTGCGACCGCCTGACGTGTTTGTGTCTGAAGGTCGGTAAGTTCAACGGCTGTCAGCTTTTCCGCTGCGGTATCGTCAACAATGAACTCTACAAGCTCGGTGCTTTCGTCCTCGCCTGTGGTCTGATTATATGATGACTCTTGCAGCGGCTTTCTCGGCAAGGCAGAACGTAAAGCGTTCATTATGTGGTATTCAAGGTATGACGTAAATTTATACGGCTTTGTGTCGTCATAGGCTTGTACGGCTTTACAGAGGGCAAAATATAACTCCTGTTCCATATCCTCAGCGGTCAGGTAATTCGGCAGTGTAAGCTGTGACAGCTTCTTGTGCAGTATCTTGTGCATCAGCCAACGGACGTTTTGCCATAGCTCAGCATAGTGCTGTGTGTTTCCTGCCTGAATCTGTATTGCAAGTTCTTCGTTTGTCATTGACAACCACTCCCATAATGCAGTAAAATGTAGTAAAACATTAGTAATAATTAGTATTTTTTGAATGGCTGTTCCTGCATTTGTGGGAATGGCTTTTTATTTTGGTGGGTATTGTCGGGCAGAAAAGGTTTGAATTATATGTAACTGTCTGCTCGGATTGTGGGCGGTGTCACACCGCTGGGAATGGCTATTTATATGTTTCTGCGGTTAGTGTTACATTGTTCTGTAAATCTCTGATGTTCGCCGTCAAAATGTAGATTTATTATTCCTGTTCTGCCGAATTTGTTTTTATCAATTATCAGTTGTGCTTCATTTGGATTGTTGCCCTCTTTATTAAGTACATACGGACGGTGAAGCAGAGCAATGCAATCTCCGTCCTGCTCAAGTCCGCCGCTTTCCTTCAGGTCTGACATTGTCGGCATATCCTTACCTGCTCTTGTGAGCTGTGATAAGACAATAATACTGCAATTTGTACGCTTTGCAATTCTTTTGAATTCAGAAGATATATAATCAATTAAAGCTCTCTTGCTTTCCGTCTTATTCAGACTCTGAACAATCTGAATGAAGTCCACTAAAACAAGATCAGGTCGTTCGTTTTCGATATATGAGCATATACTTTCAATGTTGTATACATCATCAATTATCTTTAAGTTTTGCATAAGTGCCTTGCCTCTGTTGTTGAAATAATCTCTGATGGTTCGTTCTTCGTCAGAGGTGAGTTGATTGATAAATCGTGCATAGCTTATATTACATTCATCAGAAAGCAATCTTTCAATAATCATACTGTTTGTCATTTCAAGAGAGAACATAAGCACCTTTTTACCTTTTATAGCATTGTATGAAGCAATATTAAGAGCAAGGGCTGTCTTACCTGTTGATGGTCTTGCACCGATGATAAAAAGTGTTCCTTTGCGTATGCCTCCGCTTGTCCTGTTGATAGCTGAAATAGGTGTATAGATTGCATCTTTGGGCTTGTTTATGCTGTTTATGTATGAGTTGTAGATGTTTGCTCCGTAATGCTCACAGTCGTTTGAATAAGCCTGATTTGCGAGAGTACATACATTTATCAGCTTGGTTGCTGAGTATTCACCCTCTGTTCTCATATCGTCAATTGCAGCGGAAATAAACCGCTGCTTTGCATTTTCTTTGAGTATGTTGAGATGTTCCTCAAAGAGTGTTGATGTTACAACTGCGTTTATACAGTCGATAAAAGCTGTTTTTAAATCTATGTCGGTTATCTCACTTAATACGAGTGTTGTATCAAAATGAGGGTGTTTGCTGTTTGTTTTGCGGATAATCTGAAAAAGCTCTTTGTGATGCTCATTTGCAAACAAGTCATCCGATAATGACGAGATTTTAGCTGCAAATTTTTCAGGGTACAAAACTATAGCACCGATTATGTATTGTTCGCTTTCAAATTTAATCAATTCAATATGTCATACCCCCTGAATGGATCAGTTTTTTCTGTGTTTTGTTGTAAAGGAATATTGAGATAACTCTCAAACTTTGCACCAAACAGAGTGTCAGGACGAAGATACTTTGACATATCGGTGTTTTGCCATTCCTCTGTTTTTCGGTTAATAACCTTTTTGAAGTCATCAACTGTATATCCCTCTTTAAGTCTTGCATTGATATGTTTCTGTGTTGCTTTGGTACTTGCTTTGTAGCTTGTACCAACTTTTGCATTAAGGTATTCTACAATTTCTTTCACCTGAGAAATACACGAAGTCGAGTCTTGCTCGACAATATTATTTATTATATTTATATTATTCTCTTTTGCGTTTTTGATTAGGGGTGTATTCATATTTGAATGTACGGTATAATCAATTTTGATTATAGGTTGCAAAGTTCTTCTTTCTATCTCTTTACTGTTTTCTTTGTACTCTGTCGTAATTTCAATTAAACCGTGTTTTTTTAATTCTGAAACAATTTTCGATATATGATTTTTCGTACAATTCAGCTGGCTGGCAAGATACGAATTTGTAGCCCAACATATTCCGGTATCCCTACTTAAGGATAAAATCAAGGCATACAATAATTTTGCTTTATCGCTGATTTCAGCACAAAAGAAAACTGAATCAGGAATAGTTTTATAAGTTTCTTTATTCACGTTTAACACCGTCAATATTTATGTTTGTCACAATATTCCTGCCTTCTTTTATCAAGTTCAGATTTAGTGATAGCACCATTTTCTAATAATGTATATAATTTTCTCATAAAACGATTGTATGCAACATCTTTATTCATTTTTACACCCCGATTTTTCTAATTTTATTATTTTCCGCTGCAGCGGTAGTATTTACCTTGAACTTGTCTGCATCAGGGTTTGTCAGGTACTCAATGAGTAAATCAAGGTTGATAAGCTTTTTCTTTCCTGCATTTACTCTCGGCAAAACACCTGACAAAGCAAGTTGTCTGATGTGGTATTCTGTTACGGCTGTGTGTTCGTCAAGGGCTTTAAGCTCTGCCGCTGCTTCTTTTATTGTTCTCATACGTGGTAGTTTTATAATTTTCTCTGTCATTCTTAAAACTCCTTTTCAATAAGTTCGTCAATTGACACATTTAATGCTTTTGCGATTTTAACCCCTATATCATTGCTGCAGCTTTTACCACAATGAATATAACTAACTGTTCCCCTGCTAATACCAGCTTTTTCTGCTAATTGTGCCTGTGTAACATCGCGTTTTGCCATAGCCACAGCAAGTTTAATTCTATCAATTCTCAAATTGCCACCTCTTTTTATATTACATATTGATTGTTTATTGTTGCGAATACTAACAAAATGATTGTATCTATATTATACACAATCAATATGAATGTGTCAATATATATTTCACAAACATTTTGCTTGTGTTTTTTGTAATTATGTGTTATCATAAATTTAACAAAAGAAGGTGATAGTTAATGAGCTTTTCAGAAAGATTAAAAGAAGCAAGAAAAAACAAAGGTTTAACACAAGCGGAACTTGCAAAAAAATGTGGTTTAGCAACAGGTACTATACAGCAATATGAGCTTGGTAAACGGAAGCCAACGAATAAAAATATAAAAAAAATCGCGGATGCTCTTAGTGTTGGATATAGGTTTGCAAAAGATGGTGAGGTTTATTTTTATGAATTTAGAGATACCATAGATCTACCAGTTACTAATAACTCGAATAGCAATAAATTAAATTTACAGCTTTTTTCAACCGATGATGTGACTGTGAATAGCAATAAAGTTATGGAACAATTCAATAAACTAAACGAAAAAGGACAACAAAAAGCATTAGAGCAAATAGAGTTACTTACAAAAATTCAAGAATATTTGAAATAAACAATAAAGTAGGTGCAAACAATGCCAACAATCCGAAAACGTAACAACAGTTATCAGATAACAGTTTCCTGCGGTTATGACATAAAAGGTAAGCAGATACGCCGCACAATGACATACACACCCGAAAAAGGAATGACCGCAAGGCAGATTGAAAAAGAAGTGCAGCGGCAAGCGGTGCTGTTTGAGGAGCGTTGTTCAAAGGGGCTTGTAATGGACGGCAAAATAAAATTTGCAGACTTTGCCGCTGAGTGGTTCAAGCACAAAAAGAACGATTTGCGACCTAAGACTTATGCAAGATACGAAGGTATGTTGCCACGTATAAATGCCGCAATAGGTCACATAAAAATTGAGTGCATACAGCCGCAACATCTTCTGACGTTCTACGAAAACCTGTCAGAGGGCGGTATCAGACAGGACACAAAGTACAAATGTACGCTTGACCTTAATAATTATCTTGAAGAAAAGAAGCTGACAAGAGCCGAATTTTCACGCATTACAGGAGTTCCGACAAGCTCTGTAACATCAATCAGACAAGGCAATAATTGCACCCTTGCCACAGCTCAGGCAGTAGCAAAAGGCTTAAATATGCCGCTGCGAGATATTTTTGTTCCTGTCGGAACAGATAAACCTCTGTCGTCAAAAACGGTACTGCATCACCACAGGCTCATATCTTCAATACTCAGTACGGCAGTTGAGTGGGGTGCGTTGTTTTCAAATCCTTGTGACCGTACAAAGCCACCCCGAACAGAACGAAAAGAGCCGAAGTATCTTGATGAAGTGCAGGCGGCAACCTTGCTCGACCTCTTGGAAACGGAAAGCACAGACTACAAGACAATGATACGACTCCTGTTATTTACAGGTTTAAGACGTGGAGAACTTCTCGGGCTTGAGTGGAGCGACATAAACTTTGATAACAGCACTCTGCAGGTGTGCCGATCCTCTCTGTATCTTCCTGATAAGGGAATATTTGAAGATGAAACAAAGAACGCAACCTCAAACCGAATTATAAAGCTGTCGCAAACAGCAGTAAACGACCTCAGAGCCTACAAGGTGTGGCAGTTGGAACTGCGTTTGAGAATGGGCGACAGATGGGAGAACACCGACCGAATATTTACCACAGGCGAGGGACAGCCGTTACATCCGGATACACTTTCAAGGTGGTTTTCAAGATTTATCAAAGCACATAGCGACAAACTCCCACCGGTTACGATTCATTCATTACGACACACCAACGCAACATTACAGATTGCAGGCGGTGTTCCTCTTACAACCGTTGCAAAGCGTTTAGGACACGCTGACACCGTAACCACAAGCAAAATATATGCCCACGCTATCAAGTCAGCAGATGAAGCCGCAGCGGAAACACTCGAAAATCTTCTGACACCAACCAAAAACAGAAATGTTGTATGATTGTTATATAGATATAAAACAAAAAAGGCAACGTGACGTTGCATCCAATCCGTGCAGATAGTTATATATAATTCTATACTTAATATGCCCGACCGAAATTAAGCAATTGCCTGTAAATAAAAAAAGCCGTACCCTCTATTAACAGAGCGTACAGCCTTGATATTGCATTATTTTATGCAATTTGATTTAATTCACTTTTTGTAATTTAAAGTATTTTTTAGTGACTTTCAGTAGCAATAAACATCAAATAAACCGCAACCCGACACATTTGCATATTTCAGACAAAAAGAAAAACGGCCAGAACGTAGTGTTCAAGCCGTTTTTAGTGGTTGCGGGAGCCGGATTTGAACCGACGACCTTCGGGTTATGAGCCCGACGAGCTACCGAGCTGCTCTATCCCGCGATATATGTTCTCGTTAGAGCTTAATTATAATAACATTTTTAAAAGCATTTGTCAACACTTATTTTAAAATTTTTTAAAATTTATTTTCGGCAGATTTTGAAAAAGGAAAACACAGAGCAATTTTGCAGGGGTTATTATTATATGGTTGCAATTCCTGCGGGGAATTGGTATAATAAATCTTATATAGATACCGATAAAAGCGGTTTGAAACGGGTCAAAATTTTGTATGAAAGCTGCTTGAAAATCGGTATAACAGCTCATTTGCTGAACAGGAGGAATTTTTTATGTGTCAGAAAAAACCGTACTACATTACTACGCCTATCTACTATCCGTCAGGCAATCCGCATATCGGACATTGTTACACAACTGTTGCCTGCGACTCAATCGCAAGATACAGACGAATGCAGGGCTATGACGTAATGTTCCTTACAGGTACAGATGAACACGGTCTTAAAATCGAACAGAAAGCCGCTGAAAAGGGCATTACTCCAAAGGAGTATGTTGATGAAATCGTTGAGATTTTCAAGTCATTATGGGATTTTATGAACATCGACTTTGACAGATATATCAGAACTACTGACGATTACCATATCGAGACAGTTCAGAAAATTTTCAAGGAGCTTTATGACAAGGGTTATATTTACAAGGGCGAATACTCAGGTAAGTACTGCACACCTTGCGAGAGCTTCTGGACAGAGAGCCAGCTCGTTGACGGCAAATGCCCTGAGTGCGGCAGAGAGGTTGTTGAGGCTAAGGAGGAGGCTTACTTCTTTAAAATGGCACCATTTGCTGAAAGAATTGAGAAGCTTCTTACAGAAACAGATTTTCTCCAGCCAAACACCCGTGCTACTGAGCTTGTAAACAACTTTATCAAGCCCGGTCTTGAGGACCTCTGCGTTTCAAGAACATCATTCACATGGGGTGTGCCTGTTACATTCGACGAGAAACACGTTGTTTACGTATGGATTGACGCTCTTTCAAACTATATCTCAGCTCTCGGCTTCTACAACGACGCTTACAGCGACTACGACAAGTTCTGGCCTGCTGATGTTCATATGGTTGCAAAGGATATTATGCGTTTCCACGCTATCATCTGGCCTGCTATGCTTATGGCTCTTGAGTTGCCGCTTCCTAAGCACCTTGCTGTTCACGGCTGGATTACATTCAACGGTCAGAAGATGAGTAAGTCACTCGGTAACGTAGTAGACCCGTTTGTACTCGGCAAGCGTTACGGTGCAGATGCTATCCGTTATCACATTATGCGTGAAATGGCTCTTGGTGCAGACAGCTCTTTCTCTAACGAGATTATGATTAACAGAATTAACTCAGACCTTGCTAACGGCTTCGGAAACCTTGTTTCAAGAACTGTTGCGATGGTTGAAAAATATTTTGGTGGTACTTTACCTGCTGACCGTGAGTGCGGTGAGTTTGACGATGACCTTATCAGCTCTGCTGTGGCTATCCGTGAGGCTGTTGACGGCTTTATGGACAAGACTCAGCTCCAGAATGCTCTTGCTGAGATTTTCAAGGTTGTGTCACGTGCCAACAAGTACATTGATGAGACTGCTCCTTGGGTTATCGCTAAGGACGAAAGCAAAAAGGCAAGACTTGCTACAGTGCTTTACAATCTTCTTGATACAATCCGCATTGTTGCAACACTCCTTTCACCATTTATGCCTGAGACAATGCCAAAGGCTCTTGAGCAGATTGGTGCTTGCGAGAAGTGTGCAAGCTACGAAAATGCCGCAACATTCGGTGTTCTTCCTGCTGATGTTACAGTTAAGAAGGGCGAGGTTCTTTTCCCGAGAATTGACGTTGAAAAGGAAATCGAGGAGCTTAACAGCTTTATCGTAAACAACGAGAAAAAGGACGAGGCTAAGGAGAAGCTCAGAGAGGAAATCGAGGGCATCGCTCAGATTGGCATTGAAGATTTCTTCAAGGTTGACCTCAGAGTTGCCGAGATTAAGGCTTGCGAGCCAATCAAAAAGGCTAAGAAGCTTCTCAAGCTCACTGTTTTTGACGGTGTTAAGGAGCGTACAGTTGCTTCCGGTATTGCTAAGTACTACACTTCTGACGAGCTTATCGGCAAAAAGATTATTCTTGTGTCAAACCTCAAGCCTGCAAAGCTCTGCGGTGTTGAAAGCTGTGGTATGATTCTTGCCGCAACCTGCAGTGAAGACGACGTTAAGGTTATCTTCGTTGACGGTATGGAAGCAGGAGCAAAGATTTCTTAAGATTTTGTATTTTAATTTTTAAAATTTTAATAGTAAACGAACCACCCTGCATAAGCTGTAATCAGCCTGTGCAGGGTGGTGTTGCATTATTTTTTGTTTGTTGAGTTTTTGTCAATATAGGAATAAAACACAGAGTTTTCTTTCAGGTCGCTTTCTCTGAGAATAAACGATTGTCCGCCAAACTGCAACAAAAGCCATTTGTCAAGCTTCTGAATTTGCTGTATATCTTCAAAATAGCATTTTGATTGACGTAATTTTTCGTTGTTACGGTAGAGG
>JAXJTT010000104.1:0-6809 GCA_036309445.1 Ruminococcus sp.
TCAACATACAATGATATGGAGGAAACATACTACATTCCGTCAAGCTATACAAATACTTTAGAGGCACTAAGAAATTACGGAATTATTGATTCCGATAATAACCTCAACAAGTATTCTGATTATGCAAATCAAACTTACTAAGGAAGGGTTTTATGCAACTTTATAAAGGTCGCCCCGACATAACAGAGGGCAGACAAAACAGAGAAATTAAAGTTTACGACATGCTCGACAGTCTCAAAATTGAATATATGAGAACAGACCACGAGCCTGCAGACACAATGGAAGCCTGCAATAGAATAGATAAGGTGCTTGAGGTTGTTATATGCAAGAATTTGTTTCTTTGCAATCGTCAGAAAACAAACTTTTATCTGCTTATGATGCCTGGTGATAAGCCGTTCAAAACAAAGGAGCTTTCAAGCCAGATAAATTCTGCAAGACTTTCATTTGCTTCTGCTGAGGATATGGAGAAGTATCTCGATATCCTCCCCGGCTCAGTGAGTATAATGGGTCTTATGAATGACAAGGAAAATGCTGTAAAGCTTCTTGTTGACGAAGATGTGCTTAAAGATGAGTACATAGGCTGTCACCCTTGTGTGAACACATCAAGTCTTAAAATCAGAACCGAGGATGTTTTTACAAAATTCCTCGATGCAGTAGGTCACACAGCTACTAAGGTTGTCTTAAAAGGCGAGTGAGCAATCTGAGATAACAGTTTTATATTTCAAAAAATTCTTGATAAGAATATTAAGTCGTGTCAATCGGGCGGATGTTACCGCCTGATTGACAGACGATAAAACAGAGGTTTAATAATGAAAAAAGCATTGATTTGTTTGTTATCAGTTTTAATGTTACTTTCGTTTGTGGGTTGTTCTGTTGAAGAAAGCTCACCCGAAGCTTACGGAGATTGGAAGCAGTATCATACTGCACCATCTTTTTTACCTGAAAGTATAGAAGAATATACCGTAAACGATTATTCATACACACTTTACAACTATATGGATACTTGTTACGAGATATATCTTGACATTACTGTTGACAAACAGCAGTTTGATTATCTGCTCGAAGCGGCAAAGCATTGTTCTGAAATCTATGAAGAAGATAATGAGTTTGGTTTCAGCGGAGGATACACAGAAATTGACAGCGTATTCAGCAAGGGATACAAAGAAATTGTATTTACAAATGAATACGAAAGAGGAGAAACAGATAGCCACGACAATCAGGAGCAAGTCTGGCTTGCAAATATAAATAAGGTTATATATAACCCTGAAACACTTAATATCATTTATGTTTCTTTCTGTGCAGAAGATGCGGGTGTACATGATGTCGAAAAAATTGCCTACTTTAACAGATTTTCAATCACTCCGAGTGAATACGTAGAAAGCTTATAAGTTATAAACTCAAGGAGGCTTTGTTATGAAAAAATCAAAAGTTACAATTATACTTATTGTTTCAGCGGTGGTTGCTTGTGTTGCTTTGATTTTTCATACCTTTGGATTAATTTCATATCCTCGGGTTGATTTTGAAATGCAAGCCGATAGCGACACAGGTACATATATCAGCAACGAATATGGATATTTCAGCGATGATTTCAATAAAAATGACTATTTGCAGTATAGTAACGGTCTGCTTATAGCTAAGGATTTAAGGCATACAAATGCAACATTTTTTACTGAAAACAAAACAGAAAGGGTGTCTGTGCCAAAGATTTTATATCAGGCTGATAATATTATGATTTATATTGAATCAGATAAACTGTATGTAAAAAACACAGAAACAGATAAAGTAACTCTTATAGATGATAATTGTTCACTGTTTTGTGTGGGTGGTGATAAGATTGCGTATCAAAAAGAGTCATCAGTTTTTGTTGCAGATATTAATATCCCTGATAAGAAATCAAAGATTGCCGATATCAAGCATAAGATTGAGTATCTTTGTATAGAGGGTAATGTGCTGTATCTGATTGAAAGAAATTTCAGCGATTGCTATTTTTACAGTTACAATATTGATAATCTGACTCAGCTCAGTTCATTTGAGTACAGTACGTCAAGCCCTATTAAAGGCACTTGCTTAGATGACGGTTACTACTACTATTACTATGAAGACACCCAGAGAGTAATCCGCACCGATATGGCGACAGGAGCTTTTGAGGGAGTAGTTACACATCCTGATATTGTTGATATGTGTGTAAACGGAGATAAGCTGTATTTTATTTCCGAGCAAACAGAAGGGGAAATAGTAACAGCAACTGCACAGAGTGAGAAAAACGGAGTCTGGGAGGTTGATATCCCCACAGGCGAGTGCAGAAAGTTGTCTGATAAATGTGTTTTTGATGATTTATTGGCGACGGATAATTATGTTTACTGCTATAAAATTGATTATATCTTCCCACGAGGAACGGCAAACGGTTTGGTAAAGGGCTATGAGATTGAGCAGATAAGCATTCGATAGTAGGTGAGCTTATGAAAAAGTTTTTTACAGCAATGGTTTTAATACTTACAGCGGCAATTACTCTTACGTTTTCCGGATGCGGAGTTTTTACAATAGCTAATGAAATCCAGAGGGATAAGAAAAACGCTTCTCAGGAACTTGATGTCATATGGGGGCGTGATGGTGATACTTATGTCTATTCAGACAAAGTCAGAGTGAGTATTTCTCTGGATAGCGAGTTCTGTGATAGCTTGGAAGTTATAAAAGGTAAAGGTGAAAAAACAAGCTGGGAAGTAATCTTGGAAGATGATTTCGAGAAAGTAGCTTGGTATGACTATAAATTATTTATTTTAGTTGACAGGACTTATTATATGTTTGATATAAAGGCATATGAGCCACCTGAGTATAGTCATAATGAGCCTGTGTATGAATTTAAAGAGTATAATGTGTTCCAGATGCAAGAAATGTATCCTGATTATGAGTCGTTTGAATGGTACGAAACTGACTAACAGATTTTATAATCCTAAATACATAGGAGGCTTTCTTATGAAAAAACTTTTTAAAACATCAGCTTTAATACTTGCAGCGGCAACTATACTTACCTTTTCGGGATGTATAGGAAATAATGCGGATGATATGACTGTATATGAAATCCCCACACAAGAATGTATATTGCAAGTGGATATCGGTGCTGAAATTTATACTTACTCGGATAAGCTGGAAGTTTATATGACAACAGATGATGGTGCAGATACTTTGTCAATTAACTGCGGTACAGAGGATAAGGAGCATTGGAAAGAAATTCTCAGCGGAAATTTTCTCTCAGTTGTATGGCGTGATTACAAATACTTTGTTTTCTGTGACAATATGTATTATGAATTTGATATCAAGAGTTATAATATCCCCACAGAATACGATGACGGTGTTGAGTATGAATTAAAGGAATATACAAAAGAAGAGTTTGCAGAAGCTTACCCTGATTATGAGTCCTTTAGTTGGAATCAGCCCTTTTTAGATAATATAAATAAAATTCCCGTACCGATGAATTAATTGCATCGTGGTCGTTTAAATAGGAGGATTTGTGGAGTTATTAATTGAAATTTTAGATTTTATACTTGACCTTTTCGGAGAGTCTGTTGCAAATTTTTTTGACAGGCGAATAAAGTCAAGAAAAATAAAGGCATTTCTATCTTTGCTTTCAATTATAATCGGCATTGCGTTGATTATAGGAATTATTGTTGTTGTTATCTTAATTGCAAATAATTGATAACCCACACTACATAAAGGAGGCTTTGTTATGAAAGAACTTTTAAAGCTATCAGCTTTGATACTCACAGCGGCAATTACGCTTTCTTTTTCGGGATGTGCGTATTATATTGTGGATAAAATGACAACTGCTGATATTCCCGAGGAGGATTGTCATTTTGTTCAGGGTATAGATTCACAAATTTATACCTATTCAGATAAATTACAGTTATATCTGTCTTTTGATTATCCTGACGAATTATCAATTAACTGTGGTACGGATGGCGAAGATGAGTGGTATGATATTTTAAGAGGTGATTTTTCCGAATCCGCTTGGTATGACCACAAGCACGTAGTTATATTTAATGATGTTTATTATGAATTTGACATTGGCAAGTACAAAGCAGGCAGATTCAACAAAGATGGTGAGCCTTTATATGAGCTTAAAGAATATACCAAAAGTGAATTTGCCGAGGCTTATCCTGATTATGAGTCGTTTGAGTGGTATGGTGTTACAAACATACCTGAAACTACATCTGCGAATTAATAAATTCCAATAAAGAAAAAAGAGGCTGTCGATTGACAGTCTCTTTTTATAAGTAAATTTAGTTTGAAAAATCAGTTTGTAGGGATGTATGGACGAATAGAACCTGCTAAATTTGAAATTGGAAGTGACTGTAAGAATACACGACCCGGACCTGTAACAACTGTGTTGAATAAACCTTCGCCACCGAAGAGCATATTCTTAACACCCTTTACAGACTGAATATCAATTGAGCAAGAAGCGTCCATAGCTGCAAGGTTACCGGTGTCAACGATGAGCTGCTGACCCGGAGCAAGAGTATACTGCTTGCAGTAGCCGTCGATTTCAACGAAAGCTACACCCTGACCTGAAAGTCTCTGCATAATGAAACCTTCACCACCAAAGAAGCCGGCACCAAATTTTTTGTTAAAGTGAATTGAAAGCTCAACACCTGCAGAACTTGCAAGGAAGCCTGATTTCTGTACGATCATAGGCTGGTTAGGTGTGATTTCAAAAGGAATGATTGAACCCGGGAAAGATGATGCAAGTGTAATAAAGCCTGGGCCACCCATAGCTGTGTAACGGTTCTGCATCATTGCCTCACCGCTGAACATTTTGCTGAATGCCTTGCCAATTCCGCCTGCAGTTGTTTCCATATTGAGGTTTGGTGACATCCAAACCATACCGCCACCCTGTGTTATAATAGTTTCGCCGTTATCAAGGCTTACTTCTACAATCGGAAGTGAGCCTCCTTCGATATTATATCTCATACTTTTTCCTCCTATGTACAAAAGTTGATTTAAGTATATCACTAAAACAGCAAAAAATCAATATTAAACGTGTTTGTTTTGCTGATTGATTATAATATAAATTCTAAAATAAAACCGCCTAATCAAGTGATTAAGCGGTTAAAATTATTTATCATTATGCAATACGGTTTATTCTTTACCGTCGAAGCAATATGTGCAGAGCTTGCAAGGGGAGATGCCGATTGACTCAATCATATCATCAAGGCGGTGGTAACGCAATGATGTGAAGTTAAGCTCCTTGCGGATTTCCTCAAGCATTTCCTTGTAATTCTGACTTGTCGGGTCAGCGTAATCAGCTAGCATATTGTTTGCATTTTCACCCTCACGCTGAAGAATTATTCTGCGTGTGATAAGGTCAAGCTCAGACTTTGAGCGAGAGAAGTTGAGATATTTACAACCAAACATAATTGGTGGGCAGGCAGGACGAATATGAACTTCCTTTGCACCGCTTTTGTAGAGAAATTCGGTAGTTTCTCTGAGCTGTGTACCTCTTACAATTGAGTCGTCAATAAGAAGCAGACGCTTGTCCTTGATAAGATTCTTAACAGGAATAAGCTTCATATGAGCAATCTTGTTTCTCTGCTTCTGGCTTGTCGGCATAAATGAGCGAGGCCATGTTGGAGTGTATTTAATGAACGGACGTGTATATGGGATTTTTGTCTCGTTTGAGTATCCGATTGCGTGTGCAATACCTGAGTCAGGAATACCTGCAACACTGTCAACTTCAACATTATCTCTGCGAGCAAGAAGTCGTCCACACTCATAACGCATCTGTTCTACGTTTACACCCTCGTAGCAAGATGTAGGATAGCCGTAGTAAACCCAGAGGAAAGAACAAATTTTCATTTCTTCTCTTGCAGGACTTACAGTTTCACAGCTTTCAGGTGTAAAATAAACAATTTCAGAAGGACCAAGTTCTTTGTAATCATCATATCCCAAGTTGAGATATGCAAAGCTTTCAAGTGAAGCACAGAAAGCTCCTTCTTTTTTACCTATAATAATAGGAGTACGACCGAGTCTGTCACGGGCGGCATAGATGCCATTTGTTGTGAGAAGTAGTATGCTCATTGAACCCTTGATTTTCTCCTGAGCAAACTGCAAGCCCTCAACGAGTGATGATTTTTGATTGATAAGAGCCGCTGTGATTTCAGTAGGATTGATAGTACCACCACTCATTTCAAGAAAATGAGTATGGCCTGATTTGTAGCATTCCTTAATAAGCTCATCAGAGTTGTTCATTTTACCTACTGTTGTAATTGCAAAGCTTCCCAAGTGAGAATGAACAAGAAGAGGCTGTGGCTCAAAGTCAGAAATACAACCAATACCTAAGTTACCTTTAAGCTCCTCGTAATCACGTTCAAACTTTGTACGGAAAGGGGAGTTCTGTATATTATGGATTGCACGTTCAAATCCGTTTTCACCATAAACAGCCATACCGCCTCGTCTTGTACCAAGATGAGAATGGTAGTCTGTTCCGTAGAATAAATCAGAAATACAAGAAGTTTTTGATGCAACCGCGAAAAATCCACCCATAAATTAACCTCCAAAATGATGAATGTTGTTAAAACACTTCTCCTATATTTTAATACAATACATCAAAATAGTCAATTCATTTTGCAGTAATTTTATTGGTAGGTTATTTTTGCTTTTTTTATGATGAATTTCGACAAAATGGCAAATCTAACAAAATGTAGGCGAAAAGATAGAGTTTACTTTGTTAAATTCCTGTTTATAAGCTATAAGTATTGAATTTTCAAAAAAAAGCAATATAATGTATATTATATTATTTAAGAGGAGCTAAATGA
>JAXJTT010000105.1:0-6768 GCA_036309445.1 Ruminococcus sp.
AAAAAAGTTAAGCGATTTCCTCAATAGAGCAACATTCTGTACAACCTACAGCGTGTTTTACTCTTGACTCAACCTCTGCACGCTTAGCGTTGTTGAAGCGGTCAACAGTACCAACAAGGTAGCCTGTGATTCTGCGGATTCTTTCAAAAGGTACGCTTTCGTAATCATACTTTACGTCAACATATTCTCCGTCAACAGTAAAATCAAAATGCTTGATATATTTGTCAGGATTTGCGTTGATAATCTGTGTTGTATAAACATCAATTTCGTGCTTGCTGAGTGTTCCGCCTGTAACGTTTATTGTCATAATAATTACCTTCCTTTTCTTTAGACTTATTTCATAATAATAACGTATTATCGGGATATAAGCTTGTTTTAAAACTATTCTATCTTCCCGAATTGGATACAACGTCACGTTGTTAATTCTTTTAAAGCATATATCTTGTAGAGTGATATTATTATAACACAAGATGTAGTGTCTTGCAAGAGCTTAAAAAACAACTTTATTACAAAATAATCTTTAAAAATTTGTTGACTTTACCGATTGACAATTTAGTCGGTTATCATATTGCTGCGAATAATAAAACAGGCTTACTCTAACATAATCTGCAATCGGTCAATGCTTCTTCCGATAAAACCAGCATATCCGTCCTGACCATTTCTAGTTTCGTTGTCATATTGATATCCGAAATAGTCTGAATTTACTGCACTCACACGATATTTAGCTTTTAAATAATTACCCGTTTTGTCAAGGATAGCTTTCGGAGTTATATAGTAAACCCTTAAAGCATCTATTTCCTCGCCGTTTCCTGCATATCCCTTGTAGTAATCGTTTATATCATAACCTGAAATCTGTGACAGCCAACCACTGCTTTTTGTATGAGCCTGATACCACAGGCTTCCTACACTAACACGTACAGCCACACCTGTAATTACTTTACCTCTGATTCCTGCATAGTTATCCATATTTTTTATTTCATCCAACCAGCGGCCATCGCACTTCACCCGATAAAAAATGTCAGGCTTTTTTATATTTTCCTTACTATCTGAATACACATTATCGTTATAAATAATATTAGTGTCGCAGTTACCGTTTACACCACTTATCTTGCCGGTTGAGCTGTTTTGCCAGATGTCGCAACTCAAGTCTGCAGTAGTGTTGTACTGAGCCAGCCATATGAAGTATTTTTCTTTTAAATAATTATAATTGAGATAGTTTTCAAACCAGTTCAGATTTGCATATACACCTACTTGGTATCCTGCTTTTTTTAATTCTTCACAAAAAGCCTCTGCCATTTTTGTCAGAGTTGATTTTCCAAGAACGGTCTGTGAATTGTCCTCGAGGTCATAGAAAACAGGTAAATCAAAAGTTTTTCCTTTTATGCATTCAAGACAAATTTTGGCTTCTGCACGAGAGTTTTCAACGCTTTTTGAGTAGCTGTACCAGTATGCACCAACTTTAAGACCTGCCGCTTTTGCATTACGATAGTGAGTTTCAAATTCATCATCTTTCTGATATAACTCTCGTCCATATCCTGCACGGATAATCACTGCATTTATACCATCATTTTTTACTTTGTTGTAGTCAACCTTGGTCTGAAAAGTTGAAACATCAATACAATTTATATTAGCCATAAAATCCTCCTATAACATATTTTGAAATACATATCGTTATATATAATATTCTGTAACAGAATATAGTTGAAGCTGTATTTACTAACAGTCACAAAATCTATAATATTTGCCTTGTGATATGAAATTTCACAAAAATAACTTGTCAGCATATTATATTAACGAGTTATACTCAATTTAAAAAAAGGAGAAAGTTAAATGGATATAGTAGAAAAAATGATTTCAAAATATACAATTCCAAAATTCCCCGATAATCCATCGGAAGCAATGTCCTATGTACCTTTTCAACAGGAAATAACAAAAGTTTATGCACCGGTACAGGCTTTGTCAGTCGGCACTGTTTTTCCTGAACTTAATAAGCCGTTTTGCGGAGGAAAATGCGGTGGTGTAAATGATGACTGAAAGAGAAATCCTTTTGCGTAAAATTGCCACCTATCATTTTTCAATCATAGATATGCAGTTATACCTCAATACTCACACAAAAGATAAAGCGGCACTTGCAAAAATTACTGAACTAAAAGAAAAAGTCGCACCCCTTGTAGCGGAGTACGAAAGAAAATTCGGGCCGTTAAGAAAATGTGCAAATGATGAAAACAAATGGCTCTGGTACAAAAATCCATGGCCGTGGGATAACGAGGAGGATATGTGATGTTTGTATACGAAAAAAAGCTTGAATATCCAATAAATATAAAACAGACAAACCCAAAGCTTGCAAAAATTATTATAACACAATATGGCGGTCCGGATGGCGAATTGGGAGCATCGCTCAGATATCTTTCTCAGCGTTTTTCAATGCCGTTGCCTGAATTGAAGGCTACGCTTACGGACATCGGAACCGAAGAATTAAACCATCTGGAAATGATCGGAACAATAGTGTACCAGCTCACAAAAAATCTTACTGAAGAAGAAATCAAGAAAGCAGGATTTGAAGACTATTTTGTAGATCATACTACGGGTATATATCCGCAGGCAGCGGCAGGTTACCCATATACAGCCGCATCAATGCAGGTGAAAGGTGACCCGATAACAGATCTCCACGAAGATATGGCTGCTGAACAGAAAGCACGTACTACCTATGACAATATCCTGCGTTTCTGTGATGATTATGATGTTAAAGACGCAATAAGATTTTTAAGAGCAAGAGAAGTAGTTCATTTTCAGAGATTTGGAGAAAATTTAAGACTTCTTACAGATAAACTTGACGAGAGAAACTTCTATGCATTCAATCCTTCTTTTGATAAAAAATGCTTTAAAAATCAGATGAAAAAGAAATAGTGACTAACTTTTAAAATAAACAGGTGTAACGCAAATTTGATGCGTTACATCTGTTGTTAAGTGCAGAAAGAATAGTCACACTTATCTTTTATGCAGAATGTTGAAAAATAGTTTTCTTCAAGCGGTATCCATTTTGTTTCGAAAATCTTTGCTTTTTCAATACCATCACGAAGAAGTATTCTTTTCATCTGTTCTTCTTTTGATACACTTAAAAAAATCCGCAAATCGTAATAATCATACAGAGCATTATGACAAGAATACGACCCTTCAATTATATTGATTTTTTTGTTATCAAGCTTTATTAAATTTCCAAAAGACATAGTTTTACAATCAAAGGGACGATAAGAAATGTTTGTGTTGTTTTTCAATGGAATCAGTACCTCTGATAAAAAACGTTCGTGGTCAACATTTTCTCCTGCTGTATTCAGTCTTTCAACAGTGCGTTGCTCAGGTCGAAGGAAAAAGTGATCCATATGTATTATATTACAAGGAATAATCTCCTGTAACTTTTTAGAAAGTGTTGTTTTGCCTGAGGCACATCTGCCGTCAATGGCGATTATCCGGCTGTCGTTTTCTGTGATAATGCGAGCAATATTTTCAGCAATTACATTAATATTCATTGTAGTTCTGCTTTCTTGTTTTTTAGATTAAGTCCGGAAATAATCGGTGGAATAAGCAAAAGCTGTAATATAATTCCGGGAATGGCATTTATAAATGCCGCAGTGAAAAACATCTGTAATGTAAAAACTTCTGATTTTATTCCGAGCAGTAAAAGCTGTGAAAACCCCCATACAACTCGGCCGCAAATCATTGCCGCAATCATCGAAGTATACACAGACAATATGTTTCTGTTTTTGACTCTCTGATAAATAACTCCTGCTATAAGACCATAAATGCAGAGTTCAATACACATTGCAATTGCATTAGGATATAATACAGGGGCACCGAACATAAATGAACGAAGAAGCGGAAGTATAAAGCCAACAGCGGTGCCGTATTGCCAACCGCAAATATAGGTGCATAAAAATATTGTGAAGTGCATAGGTAAGAGTAAGTTACCTATTTGCGGTATTTGCCCTGTAAAAAACGGCAGAATTATCCCGATAGCCAAAAACATTGCAGAAAGAACCAGTTTGTAGGTAGTTTTCATAATTATACTTCAATCAGCTCATATTCTCTTGAGCCATAGCCTAATTCAGCAGCCGCTTCAATAGTATGAACACCATTACGACTTTCGATTCTCTCAATGAGATGAGGCTTACCCGAATCAGAAGAAGCATACACCAGATCTATGCAAGCCTGATCAATAGCTATCGGGTCATCTGAAACAAGAACACCTATGTCAGCAATACAAGGGTCTTCTGCAACAGCACAGCAGTCACAGTCAACACTCATATTTTTCATAACATTTACATATACAATTTTGCCTTTGAAGTAGTCAACAACGCTCAGAGCCGCATCTGCCATTGATTCAAGGAATAAATCGTGTTCAGCAGTCCAGATGTTTTCAGGTACACCTGCACCGTGAATATAAGCCTTGCCAAAAGAAGAAGCAACTCCGATTGAAAGCTGTTTTATAGCTCCGCCGTAACCGCCCATAGGATGACCTTTAAAATGTGAGAGAACAAGCATAGAATCGTAGTTTTTGATATTCTTGCCAACGTAGTTTTCTTTGATAACCTTTCCTGTTGGTATTTCAAGCTTTAAATCAGGGCCTTCACCATCAAGTATATCAACATCAAAATACTTATCCCAGCCGTGGTCGGAAATAAGCTTTCTGTGCTTTTCGGTAGTGTTACGCTCACCCTCGTATGCAGTGTTACATTCTACAACAGTGCCGTTCACGTGGCTGATAACAGGTTTCCAGAAATCAGGCTTTAAAAAATTCTGATTTCCTTTTTCACCAGAATGAACCTTGACAGCAACCTTGCCCTCAAGCTTTTTATCAAGCTTCTGATAAAGCTCCAATACTTTTTCCGGTGTTATGGTTCTTGAAAAATAAACAGTAGCACTCATAAATAATACCTCCGATATATTAGTTTGGTCTATATTTATATGAATAGATTATAACATTTACAGAATTGATATTCAATAATAATCATAACTATATTTATCAAAGAAGAAAAAACAGGGACTGTTCTTGCAGTCCCTGAAAAGTACTATAAATAAAAATTATTAAAGCCTTGCCACTACGCCAAGTGATTATTAGTCTTCTCGCAAACGTCCATAACGCTTAGTGGTACAGCTTAATGATATAGTATCACTGATTTATGTAAGAGTCAAGTGAGTTGTTGAATCAAAGAATTTCTGTAACAACGCCAGTGCCTATAACTCTGCCACCCTCACGAAGTGTGATTTCGTCGCCTTTATTGATTTTCATAGTAGAAGTAATTTCAAATGTGATAACAACATCTTCACCGGGCATAACCATTTCCTTGCCGTCTAATGATTTGCAGGTAGCCATAAACTTTTCTTCATATATAACAAGCTCAGGCTTGTAGTTTGTAAAGATAGGTGTGTGTCTGCCGTCTTCTTCCTTTGATTTAAGATGCACATCTGCTTTAAATGTGATTGTTTCTCCTGATACTGTTGTCGGAGCAGTGGTATGAGGAACAATAGTCTGTGGGGAAGTAGTGGTTTCTGTTACTGTAGCTTCGGTAGGAACTGTATTCTCCGACTCAGAATGATTGAGCAAATCAGAATAGTATTTTCTTATTTTTGTTGCTGATTCTTCTGTATATTTTACGCTTGCTGATAATATTTTTATGTCAGCACCATTATCAGGCAATTTCTTATTAATGTTATCTTCTTTAAGAATAGATATCAAATTGCCTGAACTGTTTCCGCTTTCTGCAACTATAGTATTTTTTACTGTTTCTTTGACAGTATTTAATATGTACGCTGCTGCTGTGCCGTCAAAATTATTGTTGAGATAAGATTCAACAAAATAAACAGGATTATCAAAAGAGTATGAATATTCACCAAGACATAATAACTCGATATCACCAAAAGCAGGGTCCATATACAGAATCGGGTCGGAAATACCCCATTTGATATTTTCTTGTGGTGTAATGTCAAGAAAATAAACTTCACTTGAAAGAAACTTGTCTGAATTTTCGTTACTTATAACGTGTTCGCCTGCAGTGAATGACTTAACAGCTTTACCGTCTTTGAATATAACAAGAAGCTGATTTTCGGCAACAATAAGCTTTGTGCCGTTTTTGATTTCACCTTCAAACTCACATTTATTGAGAATATCAGAGTTTTCAGTTGCAGTGTAACTGATTTCCTGTACCATATTTGACTGACCGCAACCCGACAATCCTAAAACTGATGTGGCTGTAATAACCAATGCTGTGCCGATTGATAAAATCTTTTTCATTTTAATTCCTCCTCTGAAAATTACAGATAATTATAACATATATTATTTTTTGATTCAACTATATATTTTGTCCGTAAAATTCAGAGTGAGAATAATATATAATTAAAACTCAGTTTTTCCATTTTTCAATAAGCTCTCTTATCTGAGATGTAAGCTTTGCATTGTCTTTGTTAGCCATACCTCTGCGTGTTTTTGCAAGATTTAAAAGCTTTTCGGCCTCTGTAACAAGTTCATTAAAGAGCATATCAGCTCTTGTGTTACCCCTGTAAAGTTCAACTCTGTCAATAGCCTTACCCTCAGTGTAAATTGTCATTTTTCCCGTTGCAAGGTCATATTCAGTACCGCTGTAGGGGGCTGTTGCATTGTAGCCAATTTCATTTAAAAGTGCTGTAAAATCTTTGCAGGAGGTGTCTTCGCCGTGGTTTACAAAAACAATCTCAGGTTTATTTTTATACGCAGAAAGCCAGTTTAAAAGTCCG
>JAXJTT010000106.1:0-3427 GCA_036309445.1 Ruminococcus sp.
ATATTAATCTCACCCAAATTTACAGGTGAAATTTTGTAGATAAATGCCCTTTGTTTTTAAATAAAAGCTTAAAAAAGTTTATTTTAGTCACTTTAAAGTCATTTTGGAAGAATATACTGTGTATTTGTCAGGTTGAAAAAACTGATAAATTGTAATTAGCATAAAATAAATGTATGTTATAAGAATTGGTAATGTTAGTTATTGATGACTTTAACAGATAAATTATGTTTGAAGAGAAGGATATACAAATTATGATATAATGGTTGACAGTTACTTGTTGACTTATATATAATTAAAAAGTTACTATTAAAAATGCGGAGGAAAGAAAATGAAGAAAAAAGTATTAATAATTGCTATTGCAGCTGCAGTGCTGGCTATAGCTGTGGTATCTGCAATTGTTGTAGTGCCTATGATGTCAGGGGAAGTGTTGAATGAAAATGTTGCTTACGTAACAAAGATTTCAGATATGAACAGCGTGGATTTTGCTTTTTCAGGCAACCGATACAGCGGCGTTGTTGAAATGGGCGAAGTTGTTTCCGTAAAAGCAGACAGTGACAAAATCATTAAGGAAACATTTGTAAAAGCAGGTGACACAGTAAATAAGGGTGACAAGCTTTTTGAGTATGATGTTGAGCAGATGAAGTTACAGCTTTCACAGAGTCAGCTGGATTTAGAACAGGCAAAAACTGAAATTACAAACCTTAATAATCAGATTACTTCTCTTGAGAGCGAAAAATCAAAAGCTGACCAGAATGGAAAGCTTAATATTGATAACCAGATTTTAGAGAAAAAGCTTAAGATTAAGAGAGCTGAGTTCACTGTGACAACTAATGAAGAACAGATCAGAGAGCTTAATAATTCAATTGAAAACAGCATAGTAAAATCAGAGGTTGACGGCAAAGTACAGAAGGTTGCTTCACCTGATGTTGAGGGATACTCTGCAGTCAATTCTTATATTACAATTGCAACAACCGATGACTACAAAGTAAAGGCTAATATAAGCGAAGAAAATATTGATGCATTTTCTGAAGGCACACCAATTATTATCCGTTCAAGAAAAGATGAGTCAGTTACATGGACAGGAAAAGTTACATCAGTTGATACCTCCTTGCCTGAATCAAATGCTAATGAAATGTATAGCGAAGATGTGGCAAACAATTCTGACAGCAAGTATCCTGTATATGTAGATATTGATGGTGCAGAGGGGCTTATGGCAGGTCAGCATGTAACAATTGAGATTGATACAACTCAGGTTGAGACTTCAGATAAATTAAGTATTGATGAATTCTTTATCTGCGATGCTGATACAAATCCTTATGTATGGTGTAAGTCCGCAAACGGTACACTCGAAAAGCGTAGCGTTGAACTTGGCGAGTATGATGAAAACGCTTTATCTTATGAAATTGTAGGTGGTCTTTCATCAGACGATTGTATAGCTTTCCCTGAGGAGCGTTTTACAGAGGGTATGCCTACAATGGATGTTTCAACATTTGCTTCTGCAGAGTTTGAAGATGAGGCTGCGGAGGTGATGTAAGTCATGATTTTAGAACTTAAAGGTATTTACAAAAAATATTTTACAGACGATTTTGAAGTGCCTGTGCTTAAGGATGTAAATTTATCCGTTGAGCAAGGTGACTACCTTGCAATTATGGGACCATCAGGTTCAGGTAAATCTACACTTATGAATATTATAGGTTGTCTTGATAAGCAGACAGAGGGTACATATCTTTTTGATGGCATAGATGTTTCAAGCCAGAACGATGCACAGCTTTCACAGATAAGAAACAAAGGTATAGGATTTGTTTTTCAGAGCTTTAACCTTTTGCCTAAGCAGTCGGCACTTGAAAATGTTGAGCTTCCGCTGCTTTATGCAAAGGTAAATAAAAAGAAGCGTAGAGAAATTGCTATGGCAGCACTAAAGAAGGTTGGTCTTGAAGACAGAATGTATTTTCTTCCTACACAGCTTTCCGGTGGTCAGAAGCAGAGAGTTGCGATTGCAAGAGCTATTGCAAACAATCCTAAAATTTTGCTTGCAGACGAACCTACGGGTGCACTTGATTCAAAATCAGGTGAGCAGGTAATGGAACTTTTTTCTCAGCTTAATAAAGAGGGTATGACAATTGTAATGATTACCCACGAAAAAAATATTGCAGAGTGTGCCGATTCAATAGTATATATTCGTGACGGCGAGCTTTTTGACTCTGATAAAAATGATTCTGTTAATTCAGCTAAGAAAAAGAATGCAGGAGGAACAGAAAATGAATAAGAAAAGAAAAATTCTGACAAAAGTGATTATTATTACGCTTGTTGTTTTAATAGTTGTTGGCGGAATAGTTGCTTTTGCAGTAAAGAAAAAACAATCAGACTCACTTGTTAAGGTTATTCCGATAAATGAAGCAAACGATATGTTCAGCTCAGAAAATTTGGGTAGTATGTTGTTTTTAGGTAACCTTAAAGAAGGTTCTGTGCAGAAAATAAATGTAAAAAGCGACCTTGAAATAAAAGAAGTTAAGGTAGAAGAAGGAGATATGGTAAACAAGGGAGATATTCTTCTTGAATACGATACCGATTCATTAAACCTTAATGTTGCTCAGTATCAGACAATGGTTGGTGTATTGACAAACAGCATAAAGATTGCAGAAAATGATTTGCTTGTGCTTAAGGGTCTTATTCCTGCTGAAAATGCTCCTGAAAATCCACCGGTACAAGAGCCTTCTGTTGATATTGCTCCTGTTGTTGAATGTGAAAAAAGTATAACAGAAAAAACATTACCTCTTACAGGTGACGGCAGTGAGATTGCACCTTTTGTTTTTAACGTAACTCCTGACTGCGTTATTTCAAAGGAATATATGGAGTTTCTTGCAGGAGAAAAGCTTGTATCTGACACTTCTGCAACCGAAAATGCACAGCAGACAAGAAAGAACAGCAAATCTGCAATTTTCCATATCTATAATAACAGAGGAGCTATGCTCTACAGTTGGTTTGTAGATGGTGCAGAGATTAAAGAAAATGATATTAAAGACTGGCGTTGTGACAAGGGTGTTGTCTTCTCTGAGTTTGATAATATACAGGTAGAGCAGGGTGCAAATACTTTTGCTATATTTGTTGCCTATAACAATTCAACTCAGAACTCGGAGATGCCTGATTACGACGAGTTTATCAGCGAAGATTATTCTGAGCATTTTGGCGATATCGAAAATATCGGTGGTTCAATTTCTGCAGATGATAACAACGTATATACAAAAGCAGAAATTCAGGAAATGATTAATGCAAAGAACGAAGAGATTTCAGGACTCAATTACCAGAAAAGACAGGCTGAAATCGATTTGAAGCAGGCTGAAAAAACACTGGAAGTAGGTAATGAGACAGCAACTATTTCAGGTAAGGTTACATTTGTAGCAAAATCTGAAAAAGAGGCAATTGAAAA
>JAXJTT010000107.1:0-16832 GCA_036309445.1 Ruminococcus sp.
GTGAATACCAACACTCTTTTTATACTTGTCGCCATACTCACAGTAAAGCTCTGCAAACCTTCTTGACTCCTCAGGATATAGTGAGCCGTAGCTGTCTACGATGTAGTAAGCATTAACAGGAGTCTGACCGAAAACCTCAAGAGCAGTGATGATGTCTTCTGTTCTTGCCTTTGAAACAGCCATAATGTTGATTGTTGTTTCGTAGCCTTTCTTTGCACAGTCTTCAATCATCTCCACAGCCGCAGGAATTGTGTTTATGTAGGTTGCAATTCTGATAAGGTCAACAGGGCTTTCTTTCTTAGGAAGAATGTCCTTGTATTCTGTTCTGCCAACGTCAGCCATAACAGCAATTTTTAGGTCTGTTTTGTTATCGCCGACAATCTTTCTGATGTCTGCATCGTTACAGAATTTCCACTTACCAAACTTGCTTTCATCAAAAATTTCCTTAGAAGCCTTGTAACCAAATTCCATATAGTCAACGCCGGCTTTTACGTTAGCGTTATATAAAGCCTTTACAAACTCGTCAGGAAACTCAAAGTTATTGCAAAGACCTCCGTCACGGATAGTTGCGTCAACAACTCGTATATCCTTTCTTACTGACAGCAAATCGCCCTTTTGTGCCATACTGATCTCTCCTTTTACCCGCTACGTTTTCTTATTTATCTTCAAAAACGATTTTACCGCTTAAAATTGTATATTTTACTTTTGAACAGAGAGTTTTACCCTTGAACGGTGCATTCTTGCTCTTGCCATGAAGCTTCTCAGGGTCAACTGTCCACTCTTTGTTTAAATCTACAAGTGCCAAATCGGCTGTTGCACCTTTGCAGATGCGACCTGCCTCTATACCTAAAATTTTTGCAGGATTAACGCTCATTTTCTCAACAAGCTGCGAAAGAGTGAGAACACCTGTCTTTACAAGATATGTGTATGATGCCGCAAATGAAGTTTCCATACCGATTGAACCGTTAGGAGCTTTTTCAAAATCTGCCTTTTCCTCAGGTGTATGCGGTGCGTGGTCTGTTGCAATCGCATCAAGTGTGCCGTCTGTAAGCCCTTTGATAATTGCTTCAACATCATTCTGAGTTCTCAGAGGTGGATTCATTCTGTAATCCGCATCCCTCTTTAAAAGCTCTTTATCTGTCATTGAAAAATAGTGAGGTGCAGTTTCGCCTGTAACCTTTACTCCACGTCTTCTTGCATCTCTGATAAGCTCAACGCTTGTCGCAGTGCTTACGTGGCAGATATGAACAGGTACATTATATGCCGCTGCAAGGGCAATCTCACGGGATGTGCCGCAATCCTCAGCCGCCGCAGGGATTCCCTTTACATTAAGCTGTCGGCTTACTTCACCTTCGTTTATCTTACCACCCTTTGCAAGATATAAATCCTCACAATGAGCCACAACGGAAAGACCTAATTTTTCAGCCTTAACCATTGCATCTGCTAAAATCTGTGTATCTTCAACAGGTCTGCCGTCGTCGGTAAGTGATATTGCACCAGCCGCCTTAAGCTCGTCTAAATCTGTCGGTTCAAGGCTCTTGAGCCCTTTTGTAATACTTGCCGCAACGTAAACGTGTGCGTCGGCTTTCTGAGCCTTATCGAGAATATATCTCACAGTTTCTCCGTTGTCGGTAGTAGGGTCTGTATTTGGCATTGCAAGCAAGCTTGTAACACCGCCTGCCGCCGCTGCCTTACAACCTGTAAATATATCTTCCTTATGTGTCTGGCCGGGGTCACGCAAATGTACGTGCATATCCACAAGTCCCGGAATCAGGGTCAAGCCCTGAGCATCTATTGTTTCTGCATCTGCACTGAGGTTCTCTGCGATTTCGGCAATTTTGCCGTCCTGTATCAGAACATCTGTAACCTTGTCGAGATTATCGGCAGGAGAAACCACGTGTGCATTTTTTATAATTAAGTTATTCATAAAATCACTCCTGTTATCTTCTTCTGTCAGGATTCTGAGGTCTTTGATTTGGTTTTTTTCTGCTCGGAGAAGTTCTCATCTGAGAATTTCTGCCCTGTGGCGGTCTCTGTGATGGTCTTTGTGACGGTCTTTGTGACGGTCTTCTCTGAGCTGTGTTTCTGTTGTTGCTTTGTGCAGGACGTCTGCCCTGTGAAGCTCTGTGAACCTGAACAAGTCCGTTTTCGTCTCGTCTCTGACGATTCATCTCACGTCTTCTGCGTTCTCTTTCACGTCTTGCCGCCTCTGCTTTCTGACGCTTCTTCATAGCTCTCTTACGCTTTATCATTCGTGAAACATTTGTGCAGAAATATCCACAGTGAACAAAGAAGTTCTTTACTGCTCCGCCTGCTTTTGCAAGCTTTTCTGTAATGTCTGAGTCAGTCTTTGCTTTCTGCTCTGCCTCAACTTTTCTTGCACGTTTTTCTTCTTCTACCAGAACATCATAATCCTCTGCATTTCTGAGGTCTGCACTGTCGACATCAATAATACCGACAATCTTTCTTGGTGCTTCTTCAAAGAAGTCATAGCTGTTATCAAATTTTTCTGCTTCGATAGTCTTGCGGACAATTTCATCATTGTTTTCTGCATTGGCACCGAAAATTTCAATAATCTTTGAATCAGGATTTTTTACTTCCTTAACTGTCTTTACTTCTTTATTTTTATTCTCTTCACCATCTTCATTTTCTTCATTGACTGTATTTTCTTCGGCTTCAGACTCTTCTTCAACTTCTTCCCCAGCTTCAACTTCGATATCATTCTCAGTTTCGGTATCAGTTTCAGTCTCCTGTTCAACAACTGCAAACTCCTCTGCACCTGTTTCAGCCGCATCATCAGTTTCCTGTGGTGCTTTAAATTCTTCAGGAGTATAAATCTTTGTGCCGTCACTATTTTCAAGTGACTGAGCTATAATCTCCTCAGCCTCTTCATTTTCAACCTCAGGGTCAATGTCAAAATCAACAGTCTTTTTATAAATCTTGATTTCTTCCTCTGCTTCAGGTTCTTCATCAAAACCATAGGTTTCAGCTTTCTGAGATATATCTTGCATATTCTCAGCCTCCTCATATGATGTGTCTTCGTAATCAGAAAGGTCAACGCTTTTTCTCTCGCTTGTATATTTTTTAGCAAGCTCTTTCAAAATCTTATCATTCTTCACTTTCTTGCTTGACTTCTTTGTCTTTTTACCTGCAACAAGAAGAATAATGAAAATCACAACAACGAATATCGCTATACCTATGTATACACAGATTGTAAAAACAGGATCTGTTGCTTTACTGTTGAAATTCACAGAGGAAACGATTGATTTGAAATTGAGGAAATCCGCTGAATTTACGTTACCACCATTGTGCTGCATTGTAATGCTTATGCTCATACCGTTGTGTACTGTGTTTGCCTGATATGCTTTTATCGTACCATTACTGCTTTCGATGTTTACATCAAACAAAAGCCACAAAACCTCAGCCGCCTGATCAGGAGTACAGCTTATATACTCGGACTGTGACAAAAAGCTGTCCTGCACTCCGTAAAGCTTCTCAGCATCAAGCTTTTTGTAATCGCCTATGCTCTGGCTGTCGGAGTTTTTAGTCATTGTAACTGTAACAATTGTTGCAGACTTCATATCCATCGCCTGCATATATATGTCGTTATTCTTGAAATTCTGCATCGTTGTATTATAGTCTAAACCAAACACAGAAAAATATTTATCAGTATTTTTACTTGAGCGTGTAACGGGAATCATATTCTCTGACAGCAACAGACTCATACCGTCTATTTCTGAAACCGTAACCTTTTGGTCAGCCGCAAAACAAGTTATTGTTGCAAGAAACATTAAAGCCGCACACATTATAAAAGCACCTATGCTTCTGATGTTTTTTAACGTCATATTAAATCCTCCGAACAACCGTAAATGCAGACAAATATTCTGCCACTGCAAAACGGGTATATTTTCACATATATATCTTTATTATACATAATGCAAGAAAAAATTACAAGTAAAAGCAGAATTTTTTTGAATAAGCACATCATCTGCAATTTTATTGTCATATTTTGTTTTAAATAATTCTTTATAATGAATTTTGTGTGATTTTCACGCTTTTTATTGCAAATTGTATTTTATTTTATAGTTAATGTAGCCTAAATTCGTTTTTTATGCTATAATACTTAAATACAGTTTTATAAATTTTGTTTATGATTACTGTTTCCAAGAAAGGAGAATGAAGATTGAAACCGGAAGATATTAAAAAACTTGATGAAATATTAGAAAGTCATAATTATGACCCCACACTTGTAATTGCAATTATGCAGGATATTCAGAAAGAATATCATTACCTGCCAAAGGAAAGTCTTTGCTATATTTCAAAAAAGCTCAACCTTCCTGAAGCTAAGATTTACGGTGTAGCTACATTTTACGAAAACTTTTCTCTTGATGCAAAGGGAAAATACATTATCAAAATCTGCGACGGTACAGCTTGCCATGTAAGAAAGAGCGTACCTGTACTCAATGAATTCAGAAAAATTCTCGGTGTAACAGCCGAAAAACCAACTACCGACGATATGATGTTCACTGTTGAAACTGTATCTTGCCTCGGTGCTTGCGGTCTTGCACCTGCTTGCACAGTAAACGACGAGGTACACCCTGCAATGAGTCCTGAAAAGGCACGTGAACTTATCAAGAAGTTAAGGGAGGAAAGTGCAGAATGAACAGAATACGCACTCGTGACGAGCTGAATCAGAAACGCCGTGAATATGAGCGTTCAATGAAAACTCAGAAAAAACAGATACTTGTATGTGGTGGTACAGGCTGTGTAGCAGGCGGCTCACTTAAAATTTTTGCAAGATTGCAGGAGCTTATGATGGAAAAAGGCATTACCTGCGTCGTAAAGCTTGAAAAAGAGCCTGAGCATGACTCTGTAGGACTCAAGAAGAGCGGCTGTCACGGCTTTTGTGAAAAAGGTCCTCTTTTAAGAATTGAGCCTTCAGGTATTCTCTACACAAAGGTAAAGCTTGAGGATTGTGAAGAAATCATCGAAAAAACAATCATTGGTGACGAAGTTATCGAAAGACTTGTATACCACGATTTGAACGGTGTTCCTTACAACAAACAGGAGGAAATTCCGTTCTATAAAAATCAGACCAGAATTGCACTTGAGCATTGCGGAAGAATTAATGCTGAGTCAATCACAGAATACATCGCTGAGGGCGGTTATCAGGCTGTTGCAAAAGCACTGTTTGATATGACTCCTGAGGAAATTATTGAAGAAATCACAGCATCATCTCTGCGTGGCAGAGGAGGCGGCGGCTTCCCTACCGGCAGAAAATGGGCTCAGGTTTTAAGACAGACAGAGGAAGAAAAGTATGTTGTCTGCAACGGTGACGAAGGTGACCCCGGTGCATTTATGGACCGTTCAATGATGGAGGGTGACCCGCACAAAGTTATCGAGGGTATGATAATTGCAGGTATTGCAACAAAGGCTCATAATGGCTATATATATGTAAGAGCAGAATACCCACTCGCTGTTGAAAGACTTAAAAATGCCATTGAAAAGGCAAGATCAAGAGGACTTCTCGGCAAAAATATCCTCAACTCAGGTTTTGATTTTGATATTAAAATCAGTCAGGGTGCAGGTGCGTTTGTGTGTGGTGAAGGCTCGGCTCTTACTTCTTCAATCGAAGGTAACAGAGGTATGCCACGTGTTAAGCCTCCTCGTACTGTTGAACACGGTCTTTTCAATAAGCCTACCGTTCTTAACAACGTAGAAACTTTCTGTAACATCGCTCCAATCATCACAAAGGGTGCAGATTGGTACAAAGAATACGGTCCTGAGGGCAACCACGGCACAAAGGCTTTTGCTCTTACAGGTAATGTTGTAAACACAGGTCTTATCGAGGTTCCTATGGGCACACAGCTTCGTAAGGTTATCTTTGACATCGGCGGCGGTGTTAAGGATGGCGAATTCAAGGGTGTTCAGATTGGCGGTCCGAGTGGCGGTTGCTTGTGCATAAGTGCCACTGAAAATCACCTCGACCTTAATATGGATTTTGACAGTCTGAAAAAAGTTGGTGCAATGATCGGCTCAGGCGGTCTTGTTGTAATGAATAACCACAACTGTATGGTTGAGGTTGCAAGATTCTTTATGCAGTTCACTCAGAACGAAAGCTGTGGTAAGTGTGTTCCTTGCCGTGAGGGTACAAAGCGTATGCTTGAGCTTCTCACAGATATTACAGAAGGCAGAGGCACACTTGAGCATATTTCAATGCTTGAGGAGCTTGCTGATACAATTTCAAACACAGCTCTGTGCGGTCTTGGTAAAACAGCCGCATCCCCTGTTGTTTCCACACTTAAATATTTCAGAGATGAGTATATTGCTCACGTTGTTGATAAAAAATGTCCTGCCGGACAGTGCAAAGCACTTATAAACCTTAAGATTGACCCTGAAAAATGTAAAGGCTGTACAAAGTGTGCAAGAATGTGCCCTGTTGGTGCAATCTCAGGTGAAATCAAAAAGCCACATACCATTGACACAAGCAAATGTATCAAGTGCGGTGCTTGTAAAGAAGGTTGCAAGTTCGGTGCAATCTCATACGAATAAGGAGGTCTGAAATAATGTCTAAATATATGATTATTGACGGTATTCGTGTTGAGTTTACCGACGAAAGAAACATCCTTCAGGTAATCAGAAAGGCAGGAATCAATCTCCCTACTTTCTGCTATTACTCAGATATGTCAATCTACGGTGCTTGCCGTATGTGCGTTGTTGAAGACGACAGAGGCAGAATTATGGCGGCTTGCTCCACCTTGCCTGCTGACAAAATGGTTATCAGAACAAACACATCAAGACTTCACGACTACCGCAAGATGATTCTTGAGCTTCTGCTCTCATCACACTGCCGTGACTGCACAACCTGTGACAAAAGCGGAAAGTGCCGCTTACAGATGCTCGCTGTAAGATACGGACTTTCACACGTTCGTTTCAAGGATACACGTCCTCATATGCCTATTGATAATTCTTCTCACGCTATTGTGCGTGACCCCGGCAAGTGTATTCTCTGCGGTGACTGCGTAAGAATGTGTAATGAAATTCAACACGTTGGTGCTATTGACTTTGCTCACAGAGGCTCAAATGTTGTGGTTACTCCTGCATTCGGTATGAATATTGCCGACACAGACTGCGTAAACTGCGGTCAGTGTGCCGCTGTATGTCCTACAGCCGCTATCACAATCAAGAGTGACCTTAAAAATGTATGGAAATCACTTTACGATAAAAACACACGTACAGTTGTTCAGGTTGCTCCGGCAGTCAGAGTTGCTCTCGGTGAGGAATTTGGTCTTGAGGCGGGAGATAATACAATCGGCAAAATCTTCACAGCTTTACGTATGTGCGGTTTTGACACTGTTTTTGACACATCTTTCACAGCCGATGTAACCATCATCGAGGAGTCAAAAGAACTTGTCGAGAAAATTCAGCGTGGCGATACAGCTATGCCGTTATTTACTTCTTGTTGCCCAGGTTGGATAAGATTTGTGGAAACAAAGCACACTGACCTTATGCCTTATGTATCAACCTGCAAATCACCAATGCAGATGTTTGGTGCAATTATCAAGGATTACTACAAAAAGGCTGACGAGGAAAGCGGACTCAAAACTGTATCTATCGCTGTTATGCCTTGTACTGCTAAGAAATACGAGGCGGCAAGAGATGAATTCAAGACAGACGGTGTACCTGATGTTGACTATGTAATCACAACTCAGGAGCTTGCAAGAATGATTACCGAGCTTGGTATTCAGTTCAATGAAATTGAGCCTTCTGCTCCTGATATGCCATTCAGCATCAGCTCAGGTGCAGGTATGATTTTCGGTGTTACAGGCGGTGTAGCAGAGGCTGCACTCAGACGTGTTGCGGACAACACTCCTTATGCACAGAAAGAAATCGAGTATTCAGGTGTGCGTGGACTTGAAGGTGTCAAAGCAGCTTATGTAACCTTAGGCGACACAGCTCTGCGAATTGCCGTTGTTTCAGGTCTTGGCAACGCTGATGAACTCATCAAGAAAATCAAAAGTGGCGAAGAACACTTTGACTTTGTTGAAGTTATGGCTTGTCCGATGGGTTGTATTGCAGGTGCCGGTCAGCCATTCTCATACATCGAGGGTAAGCGTGAGCGTGCTAAGGGACTTTACAGAACAGATAAATCTGCTATGGTTAAGCGTTCAAATGAAAACCCTGTTGTGCTTGATATGTACGCAAACGGTGTGCTTAAAGACCGTGCACACGAACTTTTACACGTTCATTATCATACTTGCGATAATCAAAAATAAGCTGTTGCACAAAAACTATATATAATATTTACAGGCTTCGGAAAATCCGAAGCCTGTTGCTTTTTATAAAACTTGTTATTTTACAATTTATTCTTTTCATTACTTTCACATCAATGTTTAGTATCTCTCATAAACCAACAGGCACTCTCATGAAAAGAGTGCCTGTCATTAAATAATATTATTCTACTGTAACTGATTTTGCAAGGTTTCTTGGCTTATCAGGGTCGTTACCCTTGTTTATTGCTGTGTAGTAAGCAAGAATCTGGAGCGGAACAACTGCTGAGATAGGCATAAGAAGCTCATCTGTCTGAGGAACCTGAATTACATAATCTGCAATACCATCCTCAAGTGTTCTTGCACAAGCATCTGAACATACGAGAATGTTCATCGCACCTCTTGACTTAACCTCAACAATATTGCTGATTGTCTTTGCAATAAGGTCGCTCTGTGTTGCAACAGAAATAACAGGCATACCTGTATCAATAAGTGAGATTGTGCCGTGCTTAAGCTCACCTGCAGCATAGCTCTCTGAGTGGATGTAAGATACTTCCTTGAGCTTAAGTGAACCTTCCATTGAAAGTGCGTAGTCAAGACCTCTGCCGATATAGAGCAAGCTTTCTGTTGTAACAAGCTTTGTTGCAACGTACTTACACTTCTCTTCTGTTGTCTGGATAACATACTTTACAGCCTCAGGCATCTTAAGGAGAGCAGTGATAAGTCTCTTACACTCAGCCTCACTTACTGTACCCTTAGCCAAAGCAAGCTCAAATGCAAAGAGATACATAACAGAAAGCTGTGTAATATATGCCTTTGTTGAAGCAACAGAGATTTCAGGACCTGCAAGAGTATAGATAAGCATATCTGCCTCTCTTGCAATTGAACTACCCTTAGCATTTACAATGGCAAGTGTAGTTGCACCCTTCTGTTTTGCAAGACGCATAGCTGCAAGGCTGTCTGCTGTTTCACCTGACTGTGAAATTATAATAACAAGGTCACCCTCGCCAACAATCGGATTTCTGTAACGGAACTCAGAAGCGATATCAACATTTACTGGAACTCTTGCAATACTTTCAATAACATACTTACCAACAAGACCTGCATGCATTGCAGTACCGCAAGCTACAACTGAAACTGATTTGAAATCCTTGAGCTTATCAAGTGTAATTCCACACTCTTCAAGACAAGGTAAACCATCCTTAACTCTTGGTGCTACAGTTGTTCTGATAGCCTCTGGCTGCTCGTTGATTTCCTTAATCATAAAGTGAGCATAACCGCCCTTTTCAGCAGCTTCCATATCCCAGTCAGCAACCTTAAGCTCTTTTTCAATCGGATCAAGGTGCTGGTCAACGAATGTTACACCATCAGTTGTAAGTGTAGCAATTTCGTCATGCTCAAGGAGATAGTAATTTCTTGTATACTTAAGGATTGCAGGAACGTCAGAAGCAATAAAGCTCTCGCCGTCAGCAACACCGACAATCAACGGACTCTCTCTGCGGACAGCATAAATTCTGTCAGGGAAATCCTTGAACATAATACCGAGAGCAAATGAACCGTGAAGCTCACCCATTACTGTGTCGATTGTCTCAAGTGGATTACCGTTATATTTGTAATCAAGAAGCTGTGCTACAACTTCTGTATCTGTCTCACTGAGGAAAGTTCTGCCCTTAGAGATTAAAAACTCCTTAAGCTCAATGTAGTTTTCTATGATACCGTTATGTACAATAGTAACTCTTGCACCGCTGTGTGGATGTGAGTTTACATCTGAAGGCTCACCGTGTGTTGCCCATCTTGTGTGACCAATACCGATATGACCATCAGGTCTGCCCTCTTCTTCAATCTTATTTTCAAGATTCTTAAGCTTACCCTTTGCCTTGATAATTCTAATATCGTTGTCCTCAAACACAGCAATACCTGCTGAGTCGTAACCTCTGTACTCAAGCTTTGAAAGAGCACTTACAAGCACTTCGCTACAATCCTTAGGACCTACGTAACCAACAATACCGCACATAAAATTTTCTCCTTTTCTTTGAAAGAAATACAATTAGTTTTTCTGATGGTTGAATGTCGGCACAAGCTCGGCAAGTAATTCAACCGTTTTTTCGCTGTCATTAGCCTCTGCTGCATTCTGCAGATCGTAAAGCTTTGTAAACAGACTTGTTGATTCTATATTTATATGATTACCGATAAATATTTTTGCATTTTCGGTAGATTTAAGGCCTTCTTCATCCATCAAAAGCTCTTCAAAAAGCTTTTCACCCGGACGCAGACCTGTAAATACGATAGGAACATCTTTATACGGAACCTTTCCGTACATTCTGATAAGGTTTTCTGCAAGGGTTGTAATCTTTACGGGAGCACCCATATCAAGTACAAAAATCTCACCGCCACGAGCCATCGCACCTGCCTCAAGCACAAGAGAAACAGCCTCCGGAATTGTCATAAAGTATCTGATGATATCAGGGTGAGTTACCGTAACAGGTGAACCGCTTTCAATCTGACGACGGAAAAGCGGAATAACCGAACCGTTTGAACCAAGCACATTACCAAAACGTGTTGTAACAAACTCGGTGTGTGTGCTGTGCTGTGCCTTGTACTGAATTATCATCTCACAAGCACGCTTTGTGGCACCCATAACATTTGTAGGATTAACAGCCTTATCGGTTGAAATCATAACAAACTTATCTGCATTATAAAATTCTGCCAATGTAGCAACATTGAAAGTACCGAATACGTTGTTCTTGACAGCTTCCTCAGGTGCTGTTTCCATAAGAGGAACGTGCTTATGTGCTGCAGCATGGAAAACAAGCTGAGGACAATAAGTTTTGAAAATCTTTTCCATCTTGTCATAATCACGTACTGAAGCTATTAATGTTACAAGATTGAGCTTTGAGCCATGTTCAAGCACAAGCTCCTGCTGAATATCATATGCATTATTTTCGTAAATGTCAACAATAATAACCTGCTTAGGTTCATATTTAGCAATCTGACGAACAAGCTCTCCACCAATGGAACCGCCGCCACCTGTTACCATACAAACCTTGCCTTTGATAAGAGCTTTAATTTCTTCTTTATCAAATTCAATCGGCTTTCTGCCGAGCAAGTCTTCAATTTTAATTTCCTTAGCCTGAGTAATAAGCTGAGTATGCTTTTCGTCAAACAACAGATCACTTATGTAAGGAATAATTTTTATAGTACATTCTGTTTCAGAGCAGTAATCAAGAATAATTCTCTTTTCTTCCTCCTCACAGGAAGGAACCGCCACAATAATGCTGTCGATTTTTTTATCAACACATATTTTTGGAATATCTTTGCAGACACCTGCAACAGAAACACCCTTTATCTTACTGTTAAGCTTTGTAACATCATCATCAACAAAACAAACAGGCAAAAGATTTCTCACCGGGCTTTTCGGGTCATTTTCTGCGTTCTTCATTTCTGTGAGAATCATCTGACCCGCTTTACCTGCACCTACAATCAGAACTCTCTCATAGCTCTCTGCACGTCCTGCTTGGGTAAGATCAAGGAACGTGCATTTAAAAATAAATCTGAAAAGCAAAACTCCGATTGTTGCAACTACAGCATATAACGAAACAAAGTAAAATACCTGATGCACATCTAAAATCATTGAAACTATATACCCAAGTGCAAAACCACCCATCATCGCAGCAGAACAGGCAATATAATCCTTCTTGTTAAAATATCGCCATAATCGGCTGTATCCTCCTGCCGCAAACATAAAGAAGATACACATTATCAAGTCGATAACAATTGAGTAAAGTAACTCTCTGTCAACCAACTGATAGCCCGGAAAAAGCAGTGCCAGACCGAAATTTGCTACTATTCCGCTCACAACAATCATTATTATATCCGCTATCGCAAGTACAAGCTTACGTAAATTTATTTTTCTCATTACAAATCTTACCCCTAACGCAAGACAAAATTTGACAAATATTACAAAAAAGCATTTGAATTTTGTTTTTTATAAACAATATTATATTACAAATTTTGAATTTTGTCAATTAGCGGATAACAATTCACAACAAATAATGCGGTTTTTCAACTTTATTTCAATAGCATTTTAATACACAGACAAGATTTACAATTATTAATACAAAAAAAACGACCTGCATATAAACAAGTCGTTTTTTTCTATTCATTCTTCACATAACCAAAGAATCATAATCATAAGTTTCTAAAAAGTCAAAAAATCCTATAACTTCTTTTTTATAATCATCTAATGTCAGTTTACCGCTTCCGACAGACATTTTTACAGTCATATACTCACACATTTCCATAGTATAGTGAGCCTCGTCACAATAATTATTTAAATCAGACATTCTATCAAGCATATCCTGATCATTCCAGAAATATATAGTAACATTTTCATACTGCAATAGTCTTCCTATAGTCTGTAAGTAACATTCTTCCCAATTTGCTAAATTTCCTGTTCTGACTTCATTATCCCAAAAAACCATACTAAATGGAGAAATAAAAAAGTTAAACTCAGTATCTGGCATAGATTCAATATATGGTATAAGCAAATCTATATTATTGTTTGCTACCTCTAATAACTGATTATCTTTATTATAATTAGTAATTTGAGGTCTTTCATAATTGGATAAAACAAACTCCTTACCTACATGATTTTCCGCAACATGATCTACACAAAAAGCTGTATCATATTCAGGTATATCATTATTCATATTTTTATTTAGAATATTATAAGTAAAATCTTTCATTATTGAAAAATTAAACAAATATTTCACATCATCAAAGTAAGACTGGTTATAGAGATAAGCCGGTATTTCATGTTTTAATTCTTTACTAGAATACCTCAATATATACGGATCTAAATTAAACAGAATGTTGTCTGTAGTATCAGACTTATTTTTTATTATATCAAGCAAGTAAACCCAATCATTAGTATGTGAGCCGGAAGCAGTAAGTTTAACTGTTTCTCCTCCAAACACACTTTCTACATCTGAAATCTTAAAATTTTCAGACAATGAATTTCCAATAATCACATTTTCATAATCAAAATTCTTAGCTATGCCCGGATTTTGATATCGCTCATTCGTTATTACAGGCTCCAGCCCAAACCAAGGCTTATGGTATTGAAAAAGAGGATCAATGGCAAAATTCACTCCGCCAATTAAAATTAACATTATAATAACTAATGAGAGTACCGTTTTTAGATATATTTTACTTTTCATACTCTACCTCAGAAATTCCAATATAAAAATGAAGATACACCAGCAAAAGACATTACGCACCAAATCAAAAGTACTGATGTAATAACAGCCTTAGTGATTGTAGGTTTAAAATCATTCATTCTTTCGTTAGTATTCTTCATAAATATCGAAGCAAACATAGCAAACGCCAATAAAGCAATCGGTAAACACTTTTTAACATAAGGAATAAATTTATCTATCAGATTAAAACCATCATTTGAAATCTTAGATAAAAGACTTGCATCAATATTAAAATTCATACTAAATAACTGCTGATAAAATTCAGTTACCTGATCAAATGAATTTGCTCTGAAAATAATCCATGTCATATTTATGAAAGTAAAAGTTCCAAACCATAAAAGCACTGTTACCCACTTTTTTCTTGGCTGTGAAAACAAACCTGTAGCCTTATCAACTATTCTTGTAATTACAGAGAACAAACCATGAAGAACTCCCCATAAGATAAACGTCCAATTCGCACCATGCCAAATACCACTCACAAGATAAACAATCATTATATTAGCATATGTTCGAGCCTCACCTTTACGATTGCCACCCAATGGAATATAAATATATCTGGTAAAGAATCTTGTTAGTGTCATATGCCATCTTTTCCAGAAATCAACAACACTTATTGCTTTGTATGGTGAATTAAAGTTCATCGTAATATCAATATTCATCATTTTTCCGATTCCTGTAGCCATATCACAATATCCACTGAAATCAAAATATATCTGGAAAGTATATGAAAGCATAACTATCAATGATCCTATTGTTCCTATTTCACCAATATCAAGAAAGACAGAATCTACCAAAAGGCCAAGAGTATCTGCTATAATTACTTTTTTAGCTAAACCTAATACAAATCCATAAACACCAACTGCAAAATTTTCAGGATTAAACTTTTTCTTAGATAGATCTGCAAATTGTGGTGCCATCTCATTATGAGTAACAATAGGTCCAGCAATAAGCTGTGGAAAATATGTAACAAATAATGTATAATCCAAGAAGTTATATTCAGAAATATTTTTATCTCTTGTATAGCTATCAATAACATAGGAAAGTTGCTGAAATGTAAAGAAACTGATTCCTAATGGCAAAGTAATATTAAGTAATGGTATTGATGAGCTAAAAAGTGAATTTACATTCCCAATAAAGAAATCATAATACTTGAAGAAAAACAAACTACCTATATTGGCAATCAAAGAAACAGCAAACACTGTCTTTCTTACAACCGAATTTGTATTTTTAAGCATTATTTGACTAAATACGTAATTAATTATAACTGACAAAACAATTATCAATAAGTACGACCAATTAAAATAACCATAAAAAAACAGCGAAGCAAAAATCAAAAACACCTTTGCACTCCGATATTTATTTATATGATTAAGAAAAAAATATCCTAAAAGGACTAACGGAAAAAAAGCTAATATAAATACATATGAATTAAATAACATATCTGTATTATCTCCTAAACACTAAACGCTTTACTATAAAAAGGTCATATCGCACTCATTTATGCAATATGACCTTAGTAGCAATATAACCGACGTTTATCAATCTCTGTCGTCAAACTCGTGATACATATTTTCGAGATTTGAAAGTCTGTCGATATATGGGTTGCTGATAGGCATATCAAATGTAGCTTCTTTTTTGCTCTTGAGCACTTCCATAGCAGATTTCTCAGGAGCATTGATTGTACCTGCACCTGCAACACAACCACCCGGGCAAGCCATACCTTCAAGGAGATAACCATTATATTTACCTGCTTTAGCCATTCTGAGGAGTTTCATACACTCATCAAGTCCCTGAGCACTTGCAACCTTAACCTCTCTGTCAGGCTCCATCTCAGCAATTGCATTAACAACAGCCTTTGCAACGCCGCCACTTACAGCAAAGCCTCTGCCGTCTGCACTTGAGAATGAAAGTGGCTCTTCATCAACAGGAAGGCTTGCAAAATCAACACCCTTAGCCGCAAACATACCTGCAACCTCTTCAAATGTAAGTACAAAATCAATATCACTACGGATTCTTCTACGGCTTGCTTCAAGCTTCTTAGCAGCACAAGGTCCGATAAATACAACCTTACAATTTGGATGCTCCTGCTTTGTAAGTCTGCCTGTAAGTACCATTGGAGTAAGAGCCATTGAAATATATGAAGCAATATCAGGGAAAGTCTTCTTAGCCATAACGCTCCATGCAGGACAGCAGGAAGTAGCCATAAACGGCTGTTTTGCAGGAACTTCTTCCATAAAGTCCTTTGCTTCTTCGATAGTACAAAGGTCAGCACCGATTGCAACCTCAACAACATCTTCAAAACCAAGAGCCTTGAATGCATTGCGGATTTTGTCAGATGAAAGACCTGCAAACTGACCTGCAACAGCAGGTGCAATAGCAGCATATACAGGTGTTTCACTGTTAATAGCCATAATTGTCTGGAAAATCTGGCTCTTGTCAACAATTGCACTGAAAGGACAGCTAACAAGACACATACCACAGCTTACGCACTTGTCATAATCAATCTCAGCTCTGCCGTATTCGTCACTATGGATAGCCTTCATACCGCAAGCAGCCGCACAAGGACGCTCCTGCTTGATGATAGCATTGTATGGGCAAGCAGAACGGCACTTGCCGCACTTGATACATTTTTCTTCGTCGATAACAGATTTGCCGTTCACAATAGAAATAGCATTTTTCGGACAAACCTCTGTACAAGGGTGTTCAAGACAGCCCTGACAACCGTCACTTACAAAAATTCTCTTTTCAGGACAGCTGTGACAAGCAAACTTGATGATATTGATAAGCGGATGCTCGTACACCTTTTCATCAACCATACTTTCCTCAACACCTGTTGAGATTGGTGCCTGCTCAGTAACAGGTGAAAGAGAAAGACCCATAGCAAGTCTGAGTCTCTCGCCTACAATGGCACGCTCAAGGAAAATACTCTCACGATAGGTAGAAATTTCACCCGGTATAATTTTATAAGGCAAACTTTCAAACTTTGAGTAGTCACCGCCTTCATAAGCAAAGCGAGCTACCTCAGTAAAAATCTGATGACGGATTTTAGTTTTTGAAGAATAAATACCTCTCATATCAGAACTCCTGTTTTCATATTTTTTAATCGGAACATGTCCGTAAATTTGTCAAACGACAGAATTATTCATTTAGATTATACAACACAGATAATGCAAATTCAACAGATTTTTATTTACTTTTTAAAATTTCTAAAAATTAACAAAACACATAAAAATAATGCTTTTATTTGTTATAAATAAACAAAGCAGTATATTACAATCTTAACATTTATCTTTGATAACTACCA
>JAXJTT010000108.1:0-7032 GCA_036309445.1 Ruminococcus sp.
AACCATTTAAACTTTTCTTTATGTGACAGTTTTTCGATTGCATATGACAATAACAATGTAAACGTTAATGTTACAATAAAAGTGAAGTTTGTTAAACCAAAACCAACAACTTGGCCTAACTCTGAAAATAATAGTACTACAAAGTGATTGACTAATAAATGCAAGCAAAAAATCAGTACACCCATAACTCTTAATTTTTTATAAATATTTCTGTCTTTTAAATTTATATGCGTTACTATGTAAAACAAAAAAAAGACTGCCGGTAAAATAAAAATACACATATTATAGTCTGTTGGTTTAGTATAATTTTTCAAGATAAACACTTCCCCAAATAAAAGCAACATAGATGAAACAAAACCTAATACAGATACTTTAAAATTTATGATTATTCTTTTATGTGCAAATAACGCTCCCATAAGAACAAAAATAAATCCCATAAACACTCCGTTACGAGTAATACCAAAACTCTTACGATAAATCTTGAATATATACGAAAATACATCAATATTTCGTAATTGATCAGAAATATACGAATGGGAATCTCCGGCAAGACCTATTAAATAAAACAATACTGAAAACAGTATTAAATATTTCAGATTAACTTTAAAATATAAAAGCAAGCTCAATAATACTACAGCAACTACTAATGCACCAAAGTACCATAAATGAACTTTTTTAGACAAAGAAAGTAAAACTGTCCATAAACCTAATAGTTTTAACAATTTAAAACAATAGTTCTTAATTCTTGTTACATCTATGTTTTTTATATCTATCTTTCTAAATAACAAAAAACCTGATGTTACAAAATAAAAAGGTACCGCAATTCGACAAATATATTGTTTTGAATAAAAGTTTATATAACCAGCACTCTCAATACTATCAGAGGCACATAAAGGAATATGTATTATAACCACTAAAATCGAACACAAAAACTTTGTTATGTCAATTCCATTAAAACTATAATTATCAGGATACTCAGACAGCGACTTAGGATTTACAAAGTTAGATAAAATCTTCTCCATTTTTCTCCTCTTTTTTAATAAAACTTCTTATTTGTTGTCTGCTCTCTTATAGCATCGAATTTCCATGATCTGATGTTTACTTCGGTTATACCTGTTCCGCAGTATTCGCAGAACTTCTGACCGAGATTTTTAATCGGAGCACCACAGTTAGGACAGTTGACTCCCAACGCAGAACCCTGAGTGTTTATTTTATCAACATCCTGAACATACACAAGATCAGTTTCGTACACGGTCTGAATAGACATATCCTTTTCACCGTGAACCAGCTTGCCGTCTGAATCCAGAATGTAGGAATAATGACCAACAGCAGTAACAAATGTAATTGTTGCTGTTACACCATCTTTAACATATTTTGAAATTTCTGTTTTATGTATTACAACTTCATTGAAAACCTGTGAATAATCTGAGGACTCAAGCTCTTCAATAATACCCGTAACAGAACCTTTCAACGCAGACGAACATTCGCCCGTAAGCATTTCAGGCTGTTTTTTCTCAAGTGCATTGAAAAAACTTCTGAGAAGAGCATGTGTTTTTTCCTTGTAATCCGCATAATCAAATTCCGGAAAATCCTTCATAATACGTGGCAGTTCAAGTCTTGTCATAGCCTGTAAAGAACGAGGATATGAGTTCACCTTTCTTTTCTGCTCATCTATACCCTTCTTAAAAGAGCTTGTTCCGAAAAGATCACGGGAAAGCCCTTCCAGTCCTTGTTTTATCTTAAATATTGCAACCGCAAGTGCAATAGCAGCTATCGCAGTTATAACTAACGCAATTATCAAACCATAAGGCATTTATCCTATCTCCCCCAAAATAGGTAATGTCGTTGTTACGACATTACAATGATTTATCTGCTTCGCAGATGTGATATTCGCCTTGCGGCAAATGATATTTTGCTTACGCAAAATGATCTATTTACCCTTTCGGGTAAATGTTATGGCAGAGGGCGAACTATGTTCCCCTCTACCTATTCGCTTTTCACTATTACTTATTAACTTTATTCTCCCTGCGGTGCTACGCAAATGCCGAGAACATCAAGGCTTTCGCTGTCAACAACAGAAGGACAAGCTGACATAAGCTCGCTTGCGTTCTGAACCTTAGGGAATGCTGTAACGTCACGGAGGTTTTCAGCACCGCACATAAGCATTACAATTCTGTCAAGACCGATACCCATACCGCCGTGTGGAGGAGCACCATATTTATACGCTTCAACAAGGAAGCCGAACTTTGCTTCGATTTCTTCGTCAGTAAGCTTCAATGCCTTGAACATCTTCTGCTGAAGCTCGTAGTCTGTGATACGCATTGAACCACTCGAAAGCTCTGTGCCGTTGAGTGTAAGGTCATAAGCCTTTGCAATAACCTTTGAAGGGTCAGTATCAAGATACTGCAGGCACTCTTCCTTAGGCATTGTGAACGGATGGTGCATAGCAACCCACTCACCACTCTCCTCGTCACGCTCAAAGAACGGGAAGTCAACAATCCAGAGGAACTTGAACACATCAGGAATAATGTTAAGTGCCTTTGCAACCTTCATTCTCAGTGAGCCGAGAGTTGAAAGCACTGTGCTTGTTTTATCTGCAACGATGAAGATGCAGTCGCCTTTTTCAGCACCAAGACGGCTGTAGATAGCTTCCATTTCTTCATCTGTCATAAACTTCTTGAAAGAAGCGTTTGGTTCGTCAACCCATCTTACATAGGCAAGGCCCTTTGCACCGATACCCTTGACATACTCAGTAAGCTTGTCGATTTCTTTTCTTGTGTAAACAGAAGAAGCGTTCTTTGCAACAATGGCACGAACTGAGCCACCGTTTTCGATTGCACCTGTAAACACAGAGAAACCGCAATCCTTGACAAGGTCTGAAATATCCTGAATTTTCATATCAAAACGGATATCAGGCTTATCGGAGCCGTAGCTCTCCATAGCCTCTTTATATGTCATCTTCTCAAACGGAGTTTCAAGCTCCTGACCTAAAACTTCCTTGAAAAGACGCTTGAAGAGTCCCTCGTTGATTTCCATAATTTCATCCATATCAACGAATGAAAGCTCCATATCAATCTGAGTAAACTCAGGCTGACGGTCTGCACGCAAGTCCTCGTCACGGAAGCAACGGGCAAGCTGAATGTAACGGTCAAAGCCAGAAAGCATCAGAAGCTGCTTGTAAATCTGTGGTGACTGCGGAAGTGCATAAAATTTGCCCTTATGGATTCTTGAAGGAACAAGGTAGTCTCTTGCACCCTCAGGAGTTGATTTTATCATCATCGGAGTTTCGATTTCTATAAAATCGTTCTCATAGAAATAATCTCTTGCAACCTTGGCAATCTTGCTTCTTGTGATGATATTGTTCTGAAGAGGACGACGGCGAAGGTCAAGATAACGGAACTTGAGTCTTAACTCCTCGTTTGTGCCTGTTTCGTCAACAACCTCAAAAGGAGGTGTCTGAGCCTTAGAGAGTATTCTGAGATCGGTTACATTGATTTCAATATCACCTGTTGCAATATCCTTGTTCTTTGAGCTTCTCTCGCAAACAATACCTTTTGCTGCAAGAACAAACTCACTGCGGCAAGAAAAAGCCTTGTCGAAAATTTCTTTTTCTGTCTGGTCGTTGAAAGCAAGCTGAACAACACCTGTGCGGTCTCTCAAATCAATGAAGATGAGCTGACCGAGGTCTCTGCATCTCTGCACCCAGCCGCATACAACAACTTCTTTTCCTGCATCTTCAAGTCGAAGATTTCCGCAGTAGTCAGTGCGTTTAAGCCCTGTCATAAACTCTGCCATTTCCTATTACTCCTTTATATCAAACATTTGTGAACTTTTTAAGCCTCATTGCATAAAGACAAACGGAAGAAGTACGGTCGAATTCTCAAAACCAGCCCCTACGACGTCAAGGTACGTTCACCTATAAATTCGGAGCGAAGCGACCATTACTTTTTCACTTTTCACTATTACCTATTCACTTAAATTCACAGCTGTGCAATACCTGCAAGCTGTAAAGCCATAAACTTATCTGCAAAGGTTTCGTCAAGCTTTAAAGTTGTCTGCTCGCCTGTTTTCATATCCTTAACAGTTGCTTCATTGTTGTCGATTTCATTATCGCCAAGCACCATAGAGAACTTAGCACCTATCTTATCAGCATATTTCATCTGTGGACGTAAGCCTCTGCCGACAATGTCAGTTTCTGCGATAAGACCGCAGTCACGAACGCTTTTGATAATTTCAAAAGACTTGAGCGATGCTTTTTCGCCCATAACGGCAACGTACAAATCACAGGTTGACGGCTGTGGAATTTCGATACCCTGCTTATCCATAAGCATAAGAAGTCTCTCAATACCCATAGCAAAACCAAGTGAAGGCAAGTGCTTGCCGCCAAGCTCCTCGATAAGTCCGTCGTAACGACCGCCGCCGCAAACTGTTCCCTGAGCACCGATAAAGTCGGTTACGAACTCGAAAACAGTCTTTGTGTAGTAGTCAAGACCACGTACGATTGTCGGGTTCACTGTATATTTTATGCCTGCCGCATCAAGATATTTCTGAACTGCTGAAAAATGCTCCTGACACTCATCACAAAGATAGTCTGTGATTTTTGGTGCATCTTTTGCAATCTCACTGCAGACAGGGCTCTTGCAGTCTAAAATTCTCATCGGGTTTTTCTCAAGACGTGAGTTACAAGTCTCGCAAAGGTCATCTTTTCTTGCCTCAAAAAACTCCTTGAGAGCCTTGTGATAGTTTGCACGGCACTCAGGACAGCCGATTGAGTTGATTTCAAGTCTGAGCTGTTCAATTCCGAGACGGTCAAAGATTGACTGTGCCGCACAGATAAGCTCTGCGTCAGCAACAGGTGACTGTGTGCCGTAAACCTCAAGACCAAACTGGTGGAATTCTCTGAGTCTGCCTGCCTGTGGTTTTTCATAACGATAGCAGGATACAAAGTAGCTTGCCTTAATCGGTAAGCTGTCGTTTACAAGACCATGCTCAAGCACAGCTCTTGCCGCACCAGCTGTACCCTCAGGGCGAAGTGTAACGCTCTCGCCACCCTTAGTGTCAAAAGTATACATTTCTTTCTGAACAACGTCAGTTGTCTGTCCTACGCCTCTTGCAAAAAGCTCTGTATGTTCAAAAACAGGGGTACGGATTTCCTTGAAACCGTAAGAAGCTGATTCCTTTCTCATTATGTCTTCAACAAATTGCCAGCGATAGCTCTCCTTTGGCAAAACGTCCTCTGTTCCCTTAATTTTTTTAGTTATAAGTGCCATTATTTCCTCCGAATTATAAATCTTATTATTAAAAATAAAATTTCCTTATAAATGCAATTATCGGGCAGCCCAAAAAAACCGCCCGACAATAAATGTCATTAAATCACTTTAAAATATTTCTCCAGTCAAGATCGCCTCTCTCAAGACCGTGAATAAGCACCTCGGCAGTTGCAATATTTGTAGCTACTGGGATATTATGCATATCGCAAAGTCTGAGCATATTCATATCGTTAGGCTCGTTTGGCTTTGGAGTGAGCGGGTCTCTGAAAAAGAGAAGCATATCAATTTCGTTGCAGGCAATTCTTGCCGCAACCTGCTGACTGCCGCCCTGAGAGCCTGCAAGGAATTTCTGAATTGTGAGACCTGTTGCCTCAGATACCATCTTTCCTGTTGTTCCTGTTGCACAAAGATTATTTCTGCTGAGCACACCACAGTATGCGATGCAGAACTGCACCATAAGTTCTTTCTTTTCGTCATGTGCAATTAAAGCTATATTCATATCCAAACTTCCTCCATTCAAAACTTTTTGGAATCACCCAACTTAACCCGTAAAGACAAGGGGAACATTCTGCCCCTCAAGTCTTTTTGCAAGGCTTTCAAAAACAACAGACGATGTGTGTCGGTTGAAACCTGCAATACCCTGCTGTAACATTACCGAATTTTTAATATTGAAAGGCACCACAGCAATAAGCTGAGTCTGTGCCGCATCTATAACCGCATCAAGGTCAGGATAGAAGCCAAGCTCCCAGAATGCCTTTTTGTCAAAGCGGTTTATAATCAACCTGATATTCTTGATATCAAGCGTTTCGAGCTTTGATCTTACTTTCACGCTTCCTCTTACGCTTGTAGGCTCGGCATTTGTAACAATCAAAGCTCTGTCGGCAGGGGTTGCCGCAGTCACAAAACCTGAACCGATACCTGCAGGAGAGTCAATGATTATATAATCATAGGCACGCTTGACAGATTTAACAAGCTGTTTGAAAACCGAAGGACTAAGCTCATTGTCGGTATCAAACGGAGCCGCCATAAGATAAAGATTGTCGTTGTTTTTACTCTTATATATGGCATCTGTAAACGAGCAATTGCCGCATACGGCATCGGAAGCATCAAAAACTATATCATTTTCCATATCGAGCATTATATCAAGTCCACGCATACCGCAGTCGCAGTCAATGAGCAGAACTTTTTTGCCCTGTTTTATTAAAGCCGCAGAAAGACCAATGCACACAGTAGACTTACCTGTACCGCCTTTTCCTGAAGCTACTACTATTACATTATCCATAATTTATACTACCTCTAGCCTATTCTATCATATTTTTGTGAAAAGAGCAACATTCCGACCCCATTTTATCAAACAAAATTTATTAAAATATTTTATGCTATTTCAACAACGCAAGCGGTGACGCTTGACCCAATTCGGGCAGATAGGTTTTATTAATCAGCAAAGTTCTATGCCCGACAATTAATCTGAATGAACAATGAATAATTGCGGATCGCTTCGCTCCGAATTTATATTATCGGGGATATACTCCCTATCTTTCTCCTCCCGCACTGTAGGGACCGGCGTCCCCGACGGTCCGGCAACGGAGTCGTTGCAGCCCATTTGAGAAGACAGATTTGCTTATTAAAAAATTTTAACGCCCGACAATTAAATTTCTGTCAGAACGTAGGGCGGGGGCTTGCTCCCGCCGAAAAGGTTTCCAATAGAAGCATATTATTTTTGAATAAAAATATCAAAAATGAATATTACGAAATTATAGCC
>JAXJTT010000109.1:0-2547 GCA_036309445.1 Ruminococcus sp.
AATTGTTTCAGAGATTGTATTTATTCTTGTGTTTATTGTATCCGTAATTGTGCTTTTAAAGGTTGTTCCGCAAAACTTGAATGCGGCAATAAGAGCAAGAGAACTTGAAGCAGAAAAGTTGATTTTGAAGGCAGAACTCACGGAAAGCCGCATTGCCACTATGATAAGTCAGATTCAGCCGCATTTCATCTATAACACACTTGGGACGATTGAGCAGCTTTGTATCACCGAACCAAAAGAAGCTTCAAAGCTTGTTCGTAATTTCAGCTTGTATTTAAGAGGAAATTTCAGCGAGCTTGACAATGCCAAACCTATAAGATTTTCGCAGGAAATGAATCATGTTAAGCATTATACCGATATTGAGCAGGTTCGTTTCCCTGATATGACAATACAATATGACCTTCGCTCAGTAGAATTTCTTCTTCCTGCACTTTCTGTTCAACCTCTTGTAGAAAATGCCATAAAGCACGGTCTTATGGGACTTGAAGAAGGCGGCATAGTTACAATATCTGCTTATGAAACAGATGATTCATATATGGTAGAGGTAACAGATGACGGTGTTGGTTTTGATATGAGCGTAGGATATGATGAAACCAAGCATGTCGGCATAAAAAATATAAGAGGTCGAATTGAAGCAATGTGCAGCGGAACGCTGACCATAGAAAGCGAAATCGGTAAAGGCACAAAGGCAACTATAAGAATACCAAAGGAGGCTGGGGATTATGATAGCGATAACAGTTGATGATGAAAGACCAATGCTTAAAGCTCTTACAGATATTGTTAAAGCTTCACCTGATATAAAAGAGGTCTATGATTTTTCTGCCTGCTCTGCGGCTCTTGAGTGGATTTCTGAAAATCGCTTAGATGTAGCCTTTCTTGATATAAATATGCGTGGTATGGGCGGTCTTGCCTTAGCAGAAAAGATCACCGAGATTTATCCGGAGTGTAAAATTGTTTTCTGTACAGGTTATGAGGAGTATTCATTAAACGCTATACAACTTCGGTGCAGCGGATACCTTATGAAACCAATTACACCGGAAGCTGTTCAAAAAGAAATTGACCATATCAAGAGTAAAAATCCGAATGTGTCGCTTCTTGATGTTAAATGCTTCGGAAATTTCGAGGTTTTAAAAAACGGAGAGGCACTTACCTTTAAGCGGACAAAGGCAAAAGAGCTTTTTGCTGTGCTTGTTGACAGAAACGGCGCCGGGATGACCGGAAAGCAAATATGTGCCATTATGTGGCCTGAAAACACAGACGATGTTAAAAATATGGATTATTTAAGGCATCTTGTCGGAGACCTGAAAAAAGCACTTGCAAATGTCGGTGCAGAAAACGTCTTTTGTCAGGACGGATACAATTACAGAATTGAGCCTTCAAGAATCAATTGTGATTATCACAACTTTTTGAAAACCGGTATGCCTTCGTTTCACGGTGAGTATATGACACAGTATTCATGGGCAGAAGATACCCTCGCTCTGTTACTTGAAACAAATTAATAAATCAGTTTGCGGTCGGAATTATCCGACCGTAATTTTTTTTGTTTAAATTTAAATTTGTCATAGGTTTGTCATAGATAGTCTGATAAAATAACAAAATAAAATATTATTAGGAGTGGTTTTGACTATGAAAAAAAGATTGTTATCTTGTATTGTTTGCATTTGTATGGTGTTATGCTCATTAAATGCCGTTGTTTTTGCAAAGGATTCTGAAACCATTGTAATTCTATACGAAAATGATGTTCATTGTGCAGTCGAGGGGTACTCCAAGCTTGTTGCAATGAAAAATGAATTGAAAACAGACTATGAGTATGTCGGAGTAGTGTCATCAGGTGATTTTATTCAGGGAGGAACTCTCGGATCTGCTTCAACGGGTGAATACATAGTAAATCTTATGAATATTGTAGGGTATGATGCAATAGGCCTCGGAAATCACGAGTTTGATTATTGCATTGACAGGCTTGACGAGCTTTATGAGTTGTCTGAAACAAAATTCATATCATGTAACTTTGCAAAGATTGGTGAAGAAAAAACTTATTTTGAGCCATACAGTATGGTTTCCTACGGAGATGTTGATATTGCTTATATCGGCATTATTACTCCGGAAACAGTTACTATGGCACGTCCTTCACAGTTTAATGATGAAAACGGAGAACTTATATACACCTTTAATGAAACAAAATTGTATGAGGTTGTGCAAAAAAGCATAGATGAAGCAAAAAAAGATGGTGCAGATTATGTAATTGCTCTTTCTCATATCGGATATGATGAGTCGGGCAGTTTAAATGATGTTACCGATGTTATAGAAAATACAGATGGATTAGATGTAGTTCTTGATGGCCATTCTCATTCAGTAATTGAAGAGAAAAACATAAAGGATAAAAGCGGTGACGATGTTTTGCTCACCTCTACTGGTACCGGATTTAAGCATATCGGTAAGCTTACAATCACAAATGATACATTTGATACAGAACTCATTAAAACCGAAACCTACACTAAGACTGATGCAAATGTTGACTCTTATTTGGAAGAAATCAAAGAAAGCTAT
>JAXJTT010000110.1:0-21638 GCA_036309445.1 Ruminococcus sp.
ATATTGTTTTCTGCGGCAAGAGATGTTGTTGCCGAGACAAAAAGCATTGTGATACTCAATACTGAGGATAAAATTGCACTTAAAATTCTTTTTGATTTTTTCATAGACTTATCACCCTTTGATCGGTATTATCAACAGAAGTATTGTTGATAATGTTATTATAATACTTTTTTAAAGCACATTCTATTGGCAGTAAACACAAGATTTCAGAGTGATTTTTGTCTACTTGGTATAGCCTTGTATTTGAAAAAAACAAGCGATGGAAAACCATCGCTTGTCAATTGAATATTAAGTTAAACTAATTAAATTAGTTCTCTCTTCTTCTAGCAAGGAACATTGTACCTGCAGCTGCGAGCATTACGCCAGCAAATACGAAGAAGATTGTTGTTTCAGCACCTGAAGATACTGAGTTAGAGTTTGATGATGAAGATGAGCTGCTTGAGTTGTTGTTTGAAGATGAACCCTTGTCAGCAGCATCGTCCTTAGCTTCTGTCTTGTTGAGAGCTTCTTCGTCAACCTTCTCGCCACCCTTTGTTGGGTCTGTGCAGTTCTTAAGAACGCCCTGGATTGTTTCGAGCTCCTTATCAGCATCAGCCTGAGCCTTTGAACCTGACTTAACAGCTTCTTCTTCCTTGAACTTAACGCTAGCCATTACATCGAGTGGGCTAATCTTAAGTGAATCAAGAAGGCTCTGTGTCTTCTCAAGCTTACCTGCGTCAGCAGCATACTTGATGAGGTAGTCAGCTAAAAGAGTTACGTCTGTTGTACCCTCTGCAAGAGCTGTACCAACAACCTTAGCTGTTGATGTGATAACTCTCTGAGGACCGCATGATGGGTTGTTCTTCCAAGCAGCTACCTGAGCTGTCTTCTCTGAATCTTCTGGGTTTTCAACCTTCTCACCTGTAACGTAGCATGTATCTCCAAGGCAAGCACCGCTCATGATTGTGTTGTATGTCTGCATACCTGTGTCAGCACTGAAGATTACGCAATAGAGGTTACCGTCTGATGACTTAATCTCGTTGCCTGTCTTTGTTAAATCGTAAGAATAACGACCGTCAGCCTCTTTTGTGCAACGCTCTTTTCTTGTCTGCCAGCTTGGCCACTCGCCTTCACCGTCTGCTCTCCAGATGTGGCAGTAAATTGTCTTGTAGTTAGCCCAACCTGAGCTCTCTGCGTCAAAATAAATTGTTGTTGTAGCACCTGTAGCCTCTGAGCTGCTGTCAGCACCTACTTCTGATGAATTTTCAGCACCTACTGCAGAAGAATCCTCAGCAGCAACTGCAACGTCTTCAACCTCTGCTGCGTTTACTGCAACTGCACCAACAGAAGCAATCATAGCTGCAGCAAGAGCAACGCTCATTACTTTTTTGAACATTTTAATCTCCTCCAATTTGTTCTTGATTATACGGGAACACTTTCCCAGTACTGCTATTATACACCAAAGATTACAAAACTTCAATACTTTAAACCTCATTTTCATCTGTTTGAATACACAATTTTAGAAATAAGATTTTAGTAATTGTAACCAAATAAGCGTATTTTTCGACCTGTTTTGCACTCTGAAAGCCAAATCAGACAAAGGACACTCGGTTGTATTTTGTAATATTTGTGTGATAACCTGATTTTTGCGTTTACATCGTAGCGGACTCAAAATGTGAGCCGCTACGACCTATAAAACATGTTAATTGTCGGGCATTAAAGTTTATTAATTAATAAAAACTATCTGCCCGATTTGGATGAAACGTCACGTTTCTTATTTGAGCATAGAGAATACTGTTTCTTTGACGATTGCAAGAGCTTCTGCAATCTTCTCTGGATTCTTCGCACCAGCCATAGCAAGGTCAGGCTTACCGCCACCGTTACCGCCTGCTGCCTGAGCAACAGCCTTTACAATCTTACCTGCATTAGCACCCATATCTCTTGCTTCCTTACCGCAAGAAGCCGCAAATGTTACCTTGCCGTCGTTGCTGCAAGCAAGAACTGTTACAGCCTTCGGAGCGATGTCTCTTGCTCTCTCGCACATAGCACGGAGTGTATCTGCTGTTGCATCTTCAACCTCTGACACAACGATTCTCACACCGTTTTCAACCTCAGTTTTTGCAAAAAGACTATCAATCTTTGTTGCGGCAAGTTTATTATTAAGCTCTGTTATTTCCTTCTGCTGGTCGTGGAGAAGGTTTGCAATCTTCTCTGCACCCTCAATAACAGCCTTTGGATTTGAAATTTTGAGTGTTTCGCACACCTTATTGACAGTATCGTTAAGGTTGTTCATATATGTAAGCACACCGATACCTGTGAGAGCCTCGATTCTTCTTACACCTGATGCTACTGAGCCTTCCTGACGGATTCTGAAAAGACCGAGAGTAGCTGTATTTGTAGTATGAGTACCACCACAAAATTCAACTGAGAAATCGTCAACGCTTACTACTCTTACAACATCGCTGTACTTCTCACCAAAGAGAGCCATAGCACCCATCTTCTTTGCTTCTTCGATTGGCATTTCCTTTGTTACAACAGGGATAGAAGCAAGAATCTTGCTGTTCACAAGGTTTTCTACTGCCTTGATCTGCTCTGTTGTCATAGCCTCAAAGTGTGTGAAGTCAAAACGGAAGTATGTATCTGTAACAAGCTGACCTGCCTGCTGTACGTGGTTGCCAAGCACTTCACGTAAAGCCGCCTGCAAGAGGTGAGCCGCTGTATGGTTACGCATAATGTCAGAACGTCTGTCCATTGGAACAACTGCGTTTACGCTGTCGCCTACGCTGAGCATACCTTCTTTTACAACACAGCTGTGGAGATATACACCTGATGCGTCCTTTGTTGTGTTTTCTACTGCAACTGCAACACCGTTTGCATTAAGCATACCTGTGTCGCCTACCTGTCCGCCGCCTTCTGCATAGAATGGTGTCTGGTCAAGCACTACGATTGCTGTTTCGTTCTCACAAACGCTGTCTGCACGCTCGCCGTCTTTGATGATTGCTACAACTTTGCTCTCGATATTGAGGTCTTCATAGCCTTTGAAAACTGTTGCAGAAATATCTGAAAGGTCTGTTGAATCTGAAATCCAAGCATCTGCACCTGCGTTCTTACGTGCATCTCTTGAACGCTTTTTCTGCTCAGCCAAAAGCTCGTAGAAACGGTCAACATCTACATCAATGCCCTGCTCTGAGAGAATTTCTCTTGTAAGGTCAATAGGGAATCCGTATGTATCGTTGAGCTTGAATGCATCTTCACCGCTGAGCTTTTTAACCTCTGCATTGTCGATAATATCCTGTAAAATCTTGAAGCCCTGATCAATAGTTTTTTCAAAGTTTTCTTCCTCAACTCTGATAACCTTTGTGATAAATTCCATCTTGTCCTTAAGCTCAGGATATGCTGTTTCGTTCTCTTTTATTACTGTTTCGCAAACTTTATATAAGAAAGCTTCTTTGTGACCTAAAATTCTGCCGTGACGAGCCGCACGTCTTAAGAGACGTCTGAGCACATAACCCTTGCCCTCGTTTGATGGCATTACACCGTCACCAATCATAAATGTTGTACTTCTGATGTGGTCTGTGATAACACGGAGTGAAATATCCTTCTTATCGTCCTCACCGTAGTTTACACCTGTGATTTCAGAAATCTTCTTCATAATGTTCTGAACTGTGTCTACGAGGAAGAGGTTATCTACACCCTGCATTACGCAAGCAAGTCTTTCAAGACCCATACCTGTGTCGATATTCGGGTTAGCAAGTGGAGTGTAGTTGCCGTTACCGTCGTTTTCAAACTGTGTGAATACGAGGTTCCATACTTCTACAAATCTGTCGCACTCACAGCCTACCTTACAGTCAGGGCTGCCGCAACCCTTTTCTTCACCACGGTCAAAGTAGATTTCTGAGCAAGGGCCGCAAGGACCTGAGCCATGCTCCCAGAAGTTATCTGCCTTGCCGAGTCTTACCATATGTGATGGGTCAACACCGATTTCCTCTGTCCAGATTTTATAAGCTTCGTCGTCGTTTTCGTAAATTGATACATAGAGCTTCTCAACAGGCATTTCAAGAACCTTTGTGAAGAACTCCCAAGCCCAAGCTGTTGCTTCGTGCTTGAAGTAGTCACCAAATGAGAAGTTACCGAGCATTTCAAAGTATGTACCGTGACGTGCTGTGATACCAACTCGCTCGATATCAGGAGTACGGATACATTTCTGGCAGGTTGTAACACGCTTCTTTGGCGGTGTTACCTCGCCTGTGAAGTATTTTTTCATCGGAGCCATACCGCTGTTGATAAGCAGAAGGCTGTTGTCGTCCTTTGGAACAAGTGAAAAGCTTGGGAGTCTTAAATGCTCTTTACTCTCAAAAAATGAAAGATACTTTTCTCTGAGTTCGTTAAGTCCTGTCCATTTCATTTTTATTCTCTCCTTTAATCAGATATACTAAGTAAGTATGACGTTTATATTCAATTTATATCGGTGATAATTTTACAAAAAATAAAACCTGCCCCATAAAATGCCGTAGGCACAGTATGGGACAGGAGATTTCCTGCGGTACCACCCAAATTGACGCAAAAACGTCCGCTTTGAGTAATCTTGCGATTACATATCTTTAACGCAGATATACGTTGTGCTTTGTCACACAAAGCTCGGGGGTAGCGTACCGTAAAGCTTTCCGAGGTCTTGCACCGACCGACCTCTCTCTGAAGGAACTCTTTTACGGCTGATCCCGTCACAGCCGATTATATATTGTGTTATCTTTTAAATTATAAATCTGTTTTTGATAGTTGTCAAGTACAACATCAGCGTTTCTTTCTGATAACTGAGCTTGCAGGGATTGGCTTGTCAGTTTTCATTGTGAGTCTCTGCATCGGGTGCGGAGCAGCTTCGACTGCTTCGCCAAACTCTGTTGTAAGAGAAATACACTTAACCTCAAACGGGATTCCGCTTGGCGGGAGTACATCGAGAGTATCACCCACAAGGAATTTATTTCTCTGTGTGATTTCAGCAGTTGTATCATCAATGCATTTTTCGCAGACTGCAACCACATCATAGTGGCGGATATAACCGCCGTCGCCTGTAACCTGACCAGGCTCTCTGCCGAAATAGAAGCCTGTGTTATAATCACGGTGGCTGATTTTTTCAAGCTCTTCTTTTATCCACGGCTCAAGCACATAGCCCTCGCCCTCTCTCATAAAGCCATCAACTGCGTGGCGGTAGGCGTTAGTTGTTACAGCGGTGTAGTAAGCAGATTTTGCTCTGCCCTCAATCTTAAAGCTGGAAACACCTGCCTTTACAAGCTCGGGGATATGCTCAATCATACACAAATCTCTTGAGTTATAGAGATATGTGCCGTCGCTATGCTCCTCAACAGGGAAATACTGACCCTGACGGTTTTCTTCGTAGAGGTGATATTTCCATCTGCAAGGCTGAGCACAGTCACCGTGGTTTGCATCTCTGCCTGTCATATAGCTTGAAATAAGGCATCTGCCTGAGAATGAAACGCACATAGCTCCGTGCACGAAGCACTCAATTTCAAGCTCCTTCGGAAGCTTTGCACGCATCTGTGCAATTTCGTCAAGCGGAATTTCACGTGCAAGCACAACTCTTGATGCACCCATATTATAGAGTACATTTGCGGTTGCATAGTTTGTGATTCCAGCCTGTGTTGAAATATGTCTTGCAACCTTCGGTGCGTATTTCTTAGCCGCCTCGAATACACCGAGGTCGGCTATTATGAACGCATCTACTCCACATTCCTGAGCGTAGCTGAGGTAGTCGGGAAGGTATGGTAACTCGTCGTTTCTCGGGAGAATATTGCAGGTAACATAAAGCTTTGCTCCTTTTGCGTGTGCAAGCTGACAAGCCTGCTTGAGCTGCTCGTTGTCAAAATTTTTCGGAGCTGAACGCATACCGAACATCTTACCTGCAAGAAAAACTGCATCTGCTCCGAATGAAAGTGCAGAATTAAGGCACTCCATATCTCCTGCCGGAGCAAGCACTTCTGGTCTTTTAATCATAGTTTGTCCTCTGTTTAATCAACGTAATATTCAAGATTTAAATTATGCTCGTAAATATCAGATGCATAGTGAGCATTTCCTTCTGAGTCGTGGCAGAAGAAGTAGTAATCTGTATCATGAGGATTAATTGCCGCCAAGATAGCGTTCATACCCGGATTACAGATTTCACCTGACGGCAAGCCTGCTTTATCGTAGGTATCGTATGCACTGATATAGCTGTCTCTTACATCTTCAGGTACTTCCTCATAAGTTCTGTATGGGTAGAATCTTGTTGAGTCAAGACCGAGGTTTGACACACCCAGATCAACATCAGCATCAAGTCTGTTGTGGAGAATTGAAGAAACGTAGTACATATCTTCTGTATTAGCCGCCTCAGCCTGAATAATTGAAGCAATAATCATAATCTCGTCAAGTGAGTGGTCGCTCTCCTCAAGCATCTTGTCAATCTCAACTCTCTTATCGTAGCCTTCCACATCCTGCTTGTCATCATATCTTGATTCAAAGTTATTAAGGAAGGTATAGATTACATCCTCAGGATCCTGATTCTTATAGAAAAGATATGTATCAGGATAGAGATAACCCTCAAGCTTGTAGTAACGGTCCTGCTTGTTCGGGATAGCCTTGATAAAGTCGTAATCTTCGTCAAAGTTGTCTGAGTTACACAATTCAAGGAACTTGTCCACATCAGAGATAGCTCCGTTTTCTTTAAGGGTGTTTGCAATTTCTCTGACGTTCAGACCTTCAGGAATTGTAACAGAAATTACGTCCTGACGGTTTGATGAGCTGAGCAGGAAGTTGATTACAGCTTCGTAGTCTTTGTTTGTAGGAATTTCGTATGTACCCTGAGTAAAGTCATCGTCTGACTTTGTAACTATAGCAAAGAGCTTGAAGAACATTTCTTCTTTGATTACTTTATTTTTCACAAGAACCTCTGTAACCATATCAAGGTCAGGATTCTCAGGAATTTCAATCTTCACGGTTGTTTCTTCGGTACGGTTGATTGCAAGCATATCGTTAATACCACTTACCGCAAACATACCAATCATTGAACCGATTATAAGCACAGCCACAAGCCAGAATATACGGAAAATTCCCTTGTTCTTCTTGTTCTTAGCTTTCGCTAATTTTTTTTCTTCCTTTTTCTTTTTCTTGAGTGCGTGCCTGGAGTCCTTAGCCATTTTCTGCTTTACATCCTCACCGCTGTATGAGGTCAGCTCCTCAGGTTCAAAATTAATATCCGCTGATGCAGGTTCATCATAAATATCATTCTGAATATTGAGCTTAAAGTTTTTAACCTTATTACGACGTTGCTCTTCGAGTTGTTCCTGCAACTTCTTTTCTTCGTTGTTGTCGTAACTCACTTACACCATTCCTTTCCCGAATACTTTACGAGTATCATTTATAAATTTTTCAGTAACCAATATATCAACAGATTTATCGTATATACCTGTCGGGATTTTCTGCTCGGTACATCTGCTGTAACAAAGGCCTACGGTAATGCCTTTATACATCTGCAAAAATCTGTCATAGTAGCCCTTACCGAAACCGATTCTGTAACCTTCAAGGTCAAAGCACAGCCCCGGCACAATACAAAGTCCCTGTGAAAAATCCGTAACTTTTTCACATTTTTCAGGATTCGGTTCCATAATCGAAAAAGAACCTTTTTCAAGCTGTGACATATCGGTAATGAAATAGAAATCCATCACAGGCTCTTTTTTTCTGCACTTTGGAACAGCAAGTTTTTTGCCGTCTGCAAGTGCCTGTCTGAGAATCATCTCTGTATTAACCTCGATTTTGGTTGAAACAAAAGCAAACAGCACCTCGCACTTCTGGTACTCATCAAGAGAGAGAAAATTACGGCTGAGCTTTAAATCAAGGCTGTGTTTCATTTCTTCGGGACATGAATTTCTGAGCTTTTTGTGCTTAGCACGAAGCTGATTTTTCTTATCCCTGACATTCATTATGGGCATTGCATTTCTCCGCAAACTCTGTCAGCCTCTGCCTGAGATGAGGCAAGGGCAAGGATTGCCTTACCGAAAAGGATTGCACAGCCTGCACCCTTTGCAGTAACTACGTTGCCGTCTGTTTCTACAGGTGAAGAAGTAACCTCTGCACCTTTAAGCTCTGATTCAAAGCCGGGGAAACAGGTAGCTTTTCTGTTTTCGAGCATACCGAGGTGTCCGAGAATTGACGGTGCGGCACAGATAGCAGCAACAATTTTGCCGTTTTCATAACAATGCTTTACGCAAGCGATAACATCCTCGCTGTTTTCAAGATTAAGTGTGCCGGGCATTCCTCCGGGGAGGATTGCACCCTGTATATTTTCAAGGTCTACCTCCGACAATGCAAGGTCTGCCTTTACGGTCACGCCGTGTGAGCTTGTGGCATAATCTCCTGTTACACCTACTGTTTTAACATCGAGTTTGCCACGTCTTAAAACATCAAGTGCGGCTATTGCTTCGGTTTCTTCAAAACCGTCTGCAAGAAACATATAAAACATAAGCACTTTCCTTTCTCCTCAGTTAAGGGTAATCCCTATATGAGTTTCATTATTTATTGTGTATTTATCATCAAGCACGAGTAACATTCCGTAATTGATTTTTTTAAAGCTTTTCAGCAAACTATTTTTCTCTTTCAGAATAAAGCTGAATTTTTCCGCTGCTGTTTCATCAAGAAGTCTTTTACAGATTCTCGGAAAATCTGCTTCATCACACAGGCAGGTAAATACCTCGGCTGTGTTTCCGTTTTCATTGAAGAACACAAGAAAATCCTTGTCTGTAATTGATTTTGCATTATAGACTTTATAATACTCAGACGCAAAGCGTGTTAAATCCTCGCTCATAACAAAGGCATCTTTTTCTTTGGTGCCGCTATTGGTAACGGGATTTTTTTGCGAAATAGCTTTAAGCTCTTCTCTGTCTGCATAACAGACAACAGCAGTGCATAGCTTTTCATATCCGAAACGGGAATAGAAATCATAAAGCCCCTCGTTTGCAGGGAATAAAAATGAAAACACATCGCCCTTAGCTTTTGCATCGTCAAGAGCAAATTCTATAAGCTTTGCCATAATACCTTTTTTTCTGTAGTCGGGATGAGTAGATGCACCGCAAAGATAGTGTGACTGCAAGCCGTTGCAGTTACCTGCAAGAAGATATAATGCAGCAATAATTTTCCCGTCGGTGCTTGCGATATATGCATTTTCGGGCTGAAAGCAGTTGTCAAAAAACAACTGTGCCGCTTCAGGCTTTTCGTCAAAGCAGAGAATCCACAAATCCAAAAGCTGTTGTTTATCAGATTTTTTGGCGTGCGAAAGGCACACATCAATATTATTTAGGCTGAGCATTGTATCTGTCAAGTATAATAAAGGGATTGTAGGAAAGCTTCGCTTTTTTCAAGCCCTCTATACCCATATCCTCCTCACGGTTGATATATTTATATGCTGACAAGGTCTTTGCAAATTCATTGTTGATTACCGCATAGACCCCGTCATAAGAACGCAACGCTTTCTCAAAATTAATATCAAAGGCAATTTTTGAAATCTCACTGCCCATTGTCATCGCAACAGGCTTTTCATCAACATAAAGCACGGCACCTCTCATACGGTATTCCTCCATATTTTCGAGGGCATCACGGATTATATCAATTTCATAGTAATTTTCAAAATCAACGTTATTTTCCTTGCACCAATCCACAGCCACATTATAAGCATCTACTTTATTTGATTTATTGATTAGTTCAAAACGCACATTATCGTAGGTTTTGAAAAATCTCGAAATATGATTTCTCTTGGCGTGGAATTTTTTCCCCGAAAGATTTATCAGGTCTTCTGAAAGATAGATATAATCCTGATTTTCGGGTGAACGTGTATAAACAAATTTTGACGGATAGAGGGTTTCGAGTGTTGCTCTCTCCGCCTTTGTAAGCAGAGCAATGGTCGGAGTTGATTTTCTCTCCTTGGCATCTGCAAAAATCTCTTCAACAGCCTGTCTGAGGTCACCTCCGACAGGCATACTGTAGCCCCAGATTTTTCCGTCGTCTGTCAGATAGGCTTTAAATAATGTGCCGTTTTTTACGGTTATATATATATTGAATTTTTCACGCCACAGGTACGCATTAAGGGGATTGCACTCCATTCCGAGAGATTCGGTGTGGTCGTAAAAATCTCTTAAAATCTTAATATCTTCTTTTTCAACAAGTCTGAAATTCAACATAAATTATCTTACGCTTTCACAACCGCTTCGATTTCCGAAGCTATTTTTTCTATAGGTTTAATATCTCCGTTTTCACAGCAGTTTATAACAATCCAGCCGCATTTTTCAGCCGCATACAAAGCACTTTTTCTGCACTCAAGCAGAAATGCCAGATTTTTCTCGTGTAAATCCTTTTTGGCATTATCGCCGCCATAGCGTTTGAGCATAAGCTTCTGCGAAACTTCAGGCTCTACATCAAGATAAATCACAATGTCAGGCTTGGGGATAGAAAGCTTATTGTACTCAAAATCCTCCTGCCAACTGATAAATTCATCCCACTGTGATTTTTCAAGCTTTGACATCTGATAAATTATATTTGAAGTTGCGTATCTGTCGCTGAGAATAATGGTGTCACCCTGATAATCCTCTTTCCAGAATTTAAGATAGCTTGCAACTCTGTCTACCGCATAAAAAGCCGAAGCCGCATATGGGTTTACGTCTGAAGGCTTGTCACCAAATTCTCCGCCAAGATACATTTTTACAAGAGCCGAGCTTGGGTTTGAGTAATCGGGAAACTCAAGTTTTCTGATGTTTTTTCCCTCAGCCATAAGCTTTTCGGCAAGAATTTTGTTCTGAGTAGCTTTACCGCTACCGTCAAGACCTTCTATTACGATGAATTTATGTATCATTTTGGCTTATCCTCCGACGTTGTTTCTCTCTTAAAAATCTTAATACATTAAGCCTTTCCGTATTTTTCACGCATTTCAAGCATTTTGCCGCATGACATATTGCCCTCGGGGCATTTTCCGAAAAGGCAGGCAGGTCCGCAATTTTTGAAGAGGTTTGGTGCTGCCTCAAGGCAAAGCAGGAGCATCTGCTCGGCAACCTCTCTGATTTCCCACTGTGCTCTGTTGCAACAGCGGTGAGCAAAAAAGTTTGCAAGGCTTCTTGCGTTGAATGTGCAAACGATTTTTGTGGTTGAAGCATTTGGCAGGATAAAGCGTGCATCTTCGTTGGCTTTTTTCTCAAAAGCACTGAACTTCGCTTTGTTTTCTGCCTTGAATTTTTCAATTACAGCCTCGTCTTCACCCTCTGTTTCGCCTGTAAATTCTTTGATATAGCCTGCAATAAGGGCATCTCTGACCTCTTTATAAGCCTGAGACTGCATTTCTATCACCTTATTGTAAGCCGAAAGAGCTTTTTCATTCTTTGCAATTTCAGGAGGTGTAACGAAATCAAACTTTGTACCGTCAACATATCTCTGTGACTGCTGACTGTATGAAGCGATTCTGTGTCTTACAAGCTGATGTGAACAAGCTCTTGAAATACCCTCTATTCCGAAAGTAAACGACGCATGCTCAAAAGGGCTTCCGTGACCGATGTCGGAAAGCATTTTAATAAAATCAGTTGTTTTTTCCTCTGTAAGACCGTCTCTTATATTTTCAATATCCGACGGAGAATAGCAAAGCTTAGCCGCCATTGCCACTGTTGTCTCCGGTGACGGAGTATGTGTAAGTAATGTTACCTTTACCGACATTTATTTCACCTTTTCTTTGTTTATTTACATACTTAATTATATTATAACAGTTGTAAAGCATTTTGGCAATAACGCATTTATTTAAAGTTTGATTCAGAAGCAAGAAAGGCTGTCTTGCTTTATTATCAGCAAGACAGCCTTTGTTTATGTTTTATAAAATTTTATATTTCGTAGCCTGCAAGGAGCATTTGCAAGGTTGTAACATCGGTTACATCTACAATGGTGTTGCTGTTTACATCAAGAGCATTTTCATTGACTGCAACATCATAGTTTGCAAGATACATCTGCAGAGTTGTAACGTCTTTTACGTCTGCAACTGTGTCGTTGTTTATATCACCAAAAACAAATTCACTGAAATCTGCAGGCACTACAAAGCAAACTGCATTTTCGCTATCTTCTGAAAGCTTATAGTCAACACTCAGGTTGCCGTTTTTATCAGACACAGCCTGAGTTATATACAGAAGATTTTCAGAATCCAACAGATTTTCCGCATCACGGGATTTAACCATATAGAAATTATAGGCTTTGTTCGGAGTAAGCTCTGTAAATTCTTTGGTTGTGTAATTTTCGGTTTTCTCTGCATTATACAATGAAGAATATACATAAACCTTTACAGGAGTATTCACACGTTCCCATTTAGCACTTTCAAGCTGACTATATTCGTTACTTCCACACATATAAAGCTGACCTGAAGTGTCAACAAACGCACTTTGGTTTCCACCGGCACATATCATTTTAATATCTATATTATTTAACCCATTTACACTATAAAAATATCCTATGTTCTTAAAATTACCAACACCTAGCTGTCCGTATTCATTATTTCCCTTAGACTTTACTTGATCCAGATACTCTCTTACAAGACAGTGATTACTACCAATACTAATAAGTGAGGGCGAACAACCTATTATTTCATAAGGCTCATAATAACAATCTGTTTTTTGGTACGCAATCGTTTTGGGGTGGTCTTTAATCATATCGTGTCTGTTATCCCCCCATAAGTAGAGTGTTCCGTATCTGGTTTTCTCTATTGCACCACTTGTGTAGTCACCAAGAGAAACATCTTTAATTTTTTCCATAACCTTTACAGGTTCTTCTTTATAACTGAATGAACTTCCGATACCAAGCTGACCATAGGTGTTATCACCCCACAAATAGAGTTCTTGTTTTTCTGTTATAGCCGCAGTATGCAGACCACCAACGCTTACTTTTACTACGCCACTCATCACTTTTATCGGTTTTGGCACGGAATTGTATTCATCTGATACCTCGCCATTACCAATCTGACCACGAGAATTAAAGCCCCACATATACAGGTCACCGTTTTGCATTATAGCCGCACTGTGGCTGTTACCGATAGACACACTTTTTACATCTGATAATATTTTTATCGGAGCAGCACTCATCTGGCTTGTTCCGTCACCCAAACCGCCTTTTTCGCAATAGCCCCACAAATACAAATCATTATTTTGAGTTATAGCCGCACTGTAATATTTTCCTAACTCAACATCTCGTACGCCACTCATTACCTTTATGGGTGTAGCGGTTTGTTTCGGATACTCGCAACCAAGCTGGCCATATTGGTTGTTTCCCCACATATACAAATCGCCATCTTCAGTTATTGCGGCAGTGTGGTCAAAACCAACACCGACTTTCTCAACCTTATAATGTACTTTTGTATACTCTATGGACTCATATACCTTGCACAACGGAATTTTACTTTCACTGTCAACAAGGAAAGCTCTGAGATAAAAATATTGAGGCATTTTTTCCACATCTATTGTCACATTTGCTTTATCAGCATAACCGGAAATTGTTGTTCTGCCCGATGCTATCATTTCAACACCGTTCACATCATAAATTGCAACTATCAATTCTCCGTCACACAAAGAACTAAGCAATACACTCGCCTCGTTATCTTTAACAGTAACCGCATCAATTCCCTTATTGAACATTTCACGTTTGAGAACGAAAACTACATTTTTATTTTCTTTATCAGGTTTATACTTAACGATTGCTGTACCGATATCATCAGTTTCAAGTTGCGTCACACAAAGAAGATTATCAGGAGCAAACAGATCCTCTGCCTGCTGTGACTTCATTATATAAAGATTATACTTTTGGTAACTGCCCAAACCTTTAAATTCCTTTGTTTCCATATAATACTTATACGGATCAAGCGGTGATGATTGGATTGTAAGCTTTACAGGTGAGTACTGGTTTTTATCACCTTCAATGCCAAGAGTAAAACGATTTTGTCCCCACACATAAAAATCACCATTTTCTGTTATTGCCGATGCGTAAGATCTTCCAAGTTCAACCTCTTTTACACTGCTCATTATCTTAACAGGTATTTTGCTTAAATTTGTTGTACCATCGCCAAGCTGACCATACGCATTATAACCCCATGTGTATAAATCTCCATTCTCGGTTACTGCGGCACTAAAATAACCACCAAGACTTACATCTTTCACATTCTCCATGATTTTAACGGGGTATTCTTTATTTACCATCGTACCATCGCCAAGACGACCGCTGCCGTTATTTCCCCATATATATAAATCACCGTTCTCAGTTATAGCTGCACTATGTTTTTCACCAAGAGCAACAGATTTAACACCACTCATTATAAGTTCAGGTTTTTCAGAACTTATAAATGTATTGTTTCCAAGCTGTCCGCTACTGTTATCTCCCCACATATACAAATCGTTATCTTCTGTTATAACGGCACAATGATCTGAACACAGCTCAACATCTTTAACATTACTCATTATCTTAACAGGGGTAAGATTACAAGAAATGTCACCATTTACTCTTCCGCCACCATCATAGCCCCATATATAAAGATCACCATCTTCTGTTATTGCAGCAGAACGAATATTTCCCAGACTGACATCTTTGATATTGCTCATTATCTTTATAGGTATAGCATATTCATATTTTTCTCCATTTCCAAGCTGACCTGCACCGCCGGTTCCCCACATATAAAGGTCACCATCTACAGTTATTGCAGAACTATGACTAAGACCCAAACTTACCTGTTTTACATTCTCCATTAACTTCGTAGGTGAAGCATAACCAAAACGATAATCCGTTCCCAAACCAAGCTGAGAATACTGATTAGCCCCCCACATATACAAATTACCTGTCTGTGATAAAAAAGCACTATGACTATCAGAAAAGCTCGCCTGTTTGACTCTTTCTTCTACTTCATTAGTAAGATACTCCTCGTATTCAGCACATAGCGGACGAAGTGTTTTTTCATCAATGATAAAAGCTCTGATATAACAATAGTCAGGAACTCTGTGTATATCTATATTTATCTGAGCAAATGTTTCGCCTGCCTTAACCATTGTTGTTCCGTACGCATACATCTCAATACCCTGTGTGTCGTAAATCGCAACAATAAGACGAGCGTCTATATCTGTTTTAAACCTTACTTTTGCAACCGTACCCTGCATCTCAACAGACGATATATCAGCCGCCTTGTTCTGAGTCTGTGAGCTTAACTGAGAAACATCGGCTTGATTTGCAGCCTGCACCGAAACAGGCGAAGTTATCGCCAATGAAGCAATCATACTCAAAGACAATATTGATGCCAAAGCTTTTCTTAATTTTTTCATTTTGCTCGCTCCTTTTACTTATTTGAATACTAAAATATTACTATATTAACATTATAAGCAAATCTGCACATAATCGCAATACAAAACTACAAGTTTATATATAATTCTGATAAACAGTATAAAACAGCCCTATCCGCAGAACATACGGATAGGGCTGTTAAAACATAATTTATAAATTAAAGTGCCTCTACGATAGCCTTTGTATCTCTTGCGATTACAAGCTCTTCGTTTGTAGCGATAAGCTCAACACGGATTTTTGAGTCTGCAGTTGAGAGTGTACCCTCTACACCGAGAGTTGCTTTTGAGTTGAACTCCTTATCAAGCTCAACACCGATACAGCCGAGGTAGTCACAAACTTTTTCTCTGAGAGAAGGCTGGTTTTCACCGATACCTGCTGTGAATACGATAGCGTCACAGCCACCGAGTGAAACGTAGTATGAACCGATTGTTTTTGCAATCTGATAGTAGAGCATTTCGTGAGCAAGCTTTGCTCTGTCGTTGCCACTCTTCTCAGCCGCATATACGTCACGCTCGTCTGATGAAACACCTGAAATACCGAGAAGACCTGACTCCTTGTTGAGAATCTTGAGCATTTCTTCAGCAGAAACATTTTCTTTCTGAGCAATGAAAGTAATTACAGATGGGTCGAGTGAGCCTGAGCGTGTACCCATCATAAAGCCACCGAGTGGTGTGAGACCCATTGTTGTGTCGATAACCTTGCCGCCGTCGATAGCTGTGATTGATGAACCGTTACCGATGTGGCAGGTGATGATTTTTGTATCTTCCTTTGCCTTGCCGAGAAGCTTAGCCATTTCGTCAGAAACATAACGGTGTGATGTGCCGTGGAAACCGTAACGACGAACACCATACTTCTCATAATATCTGTAAGGAACAGCAAACATATATGCCTTTCTTGGCATTGTCTGGTGGAAAGCTGTATCAAATACAACCACCTGAGGAATTTCTTTACCGAAAACCTCTGTGCAAGCGTTGATACCCTGAATATGAGCAGGGTTATGGAGAGGTGCAAGCGGAGCAAGCTCCTCGATTTTTTCAAGAACCTCATCTGTTACAAGAACAGATTTATCAAAGTAACTACCGCCCTGCACAACTCTGTGACCGATAGCAGAAACCTCTGTCAGATCTTTAACTGCACCATACTGTGCGTCAGTCAACGCCTCTTTAACAGCCATAAATGCCTGAGTGTGGTTGAGCATTTCTGTTTTGCGTTCAATCTTTGTGCCGTCGGGAGCCTTAAAGCCGATAAATGCACCCTCTGTGCCTATTCTTTCACAGTTACCTTTTGCAAGAACCTGCTCGTTATCCATATCAATGAGCTGATATTTTAAAGATGAACTTCCTGCATTGATTACGAGAACTTTCATTTTATTTTACTTCCTTTCAACCGTTTTGTTGCGTGAAAATCAATTTTGATATATAATGATATCCATACAATATATATTAAACCTTTTTGAGCATATTTTCAAGTGATTTTCGTAATATTGTACAAATTAGTTTAAATTTTTCGGGGTGATTTTTTGTCTACAGGAATAGTCTGCGAATTTAACCCGTTTCACAACGGTCATAAATATCTTGTTGAAAAAGCCCGTGAAATCACAGGCGAGCCGATAATTGCCGTAATGAGCGGAAGTTTTACTCAGCGTGGCGAGGTTGCACTCACAGATAAATTCAGCCGTGCAAAGGCGGCATTGCTTTGCGGTATTGACTTAGTGCTGGAGCTTCCTGCGGTTTATGCTGTTTCAAATGCAGAAAGATTTGCAAAATGCGGAGTGAAAATTTTAAGCTCTTTTTCTGATATGAATTATCTTGCCTTCGGCTGTGAAACAGACGATATTTCCAAACTGAAAAAAGCGGCTGAAGCTCATAACGATAAGGAAATCCAAGCCTTGGTATCTCAGGGAATGAAAAATGGCGGATACTATCCAAAAGTTCTGGAAGAAAGTGTAAAAGCAATTTACGGTGAGGAAATTGCTCAGATTCTCTCAACTCCTAACAATGTACTTGCGGTTGAATATATACGAAATCTCAGCGACAAAATACAGACCGTGCCGATTAAGCGTATGGGAGTTTCGCACGACAGCGACAAAACATACGAAGAATTTGCATCTGCCTCAAAGGTCAGGGAGCTTATGCACAAGGGTGAAGACGCAAGCGGATTTTTGCCGATTACACCTGACGAAATCACCTGTCCCGAAAGACTTGAAACAGCTACGCTCTACAAGCTCAGGAGTATGACTCTTGACGAAATTGCGGCTTTACCTGACGTAACCGAGGGGCTTGAAAACAGAATTTATGCCGCTGTAAGAGAGTATAATTCCGTAAAAGAAATAATCACCACTATAAAAACCAAACGCTACACCCACGCAAGAATACGCAGAATACTTACCTCTGCACTTCTCGGCATAACCGAAAAAATGCAGAACACAGAGGCGGAATATGTGCGTGTATTAGGCTTTACCTCTCAGGGTGCGGCATTGCTTAAAAACTGCAATCTGCCTGTGATAACCTCTGTTGCAAAGGGATTGAAGCTTTGCGGAAATGTGCAGACTTTACTTGAAAGAGATATTTTTGCAACCGACACAGCCGCCCTTGCCTACCCTGCACCTAAAAAATGCGGTATGGATTTTACAACACAGATTATCAAGCAGTAAATCGACACACGGATATTACACAGCTTTACACATAACGCCTAAGTGTGCTATAATACACGCTAAGGGAGAATCAGGTATGAACAACTATTCGATAAAATCAAAACACAACAAAGCCGCCTTTCGCAAAGGAATGAAAGACGGTATTCCGATTGGACTGGGCTATCTTGCGGTTTCGTTTTCGCTTGGAATCACTGCGAAAAATGCCGGACTCACTCCTTTTCAGGGACTTCTGGCAAGTCTTTTATGCAACGCCTCGGCAGGTGAATATGCAGGCTTTACGGCTATTGCCGAAAATGCCGCCTACATAGAAATTGCTATTGCAACCCTTGTGGCAAACGCACGTTATCTGCTTATGAGCTGTGCGATGAGCCAACGAACTGGCCCGAAAATGTCTGTCTGGCACCGTATGGGTATGGCTTTCGGACTGACTGACGAAATTTTCGGCATAGCTATTGCAAAAGACGGATACTTAAACCCATATTATAACTACGGTGCATTGGCTACAGCCGCACCTTGCTGGGCTGTGGGAACAGCACTGGGAGTTATTGCAGGTAACATTCTGCCGCTGAGGCTTGTAAGTGCATTCAGCGTAGCTCTTTACGGAATGTTCCTTGCGGTTATCATTCCGCCTGCACGCAAGAGCAAAATTATCGCAGGACTGATACTTGTATGCTTCTTGCTCAGCTACTCAGCAACGCTGATTCCGTTTATCTGCGACCTTTCCGACGGCACAAGGACAATTATACTCACAGTTGTGATTTCTGCCGCTGCTGCTATTTTCTTCCCGAAGAAGGACGACGAGGAGGAGGCAGAAAATGGAGCATAATGTTTACATATATATTCTGATAATGGCGGCTGTGACCTACGCTATCCGTGTTACTCCGCTGACACTTATCCGCAAGGAAATTGATAACAAATTTCTGAAATCCTTTCTATACTACGTCCCCTATGTCACACTTGCCGTAATGACATTCCCTGCAATCATCAATGCAACACAAACCCCTTATTCGGGTATAGCCGCACTTGTTGTGGGAATTGCGGCGGCTTGGTTTGGCTTTGATTTATTCAAAACCGCCGTTTCCTGCTGTGGTATAGTTCTTATTCTTGAATTTTTTATAGTATAAAGCAACGGTCTGTCTCACCATATTCGTGAAACAGACCGTTTTATTGTTATGTTTTCATTTTACGAAACCAGATACAACTGTAATGCTGTTACATCCTTAACATCAACAATTCCGTCAGCATTTACGTCGAGTTTTGACTCTTTGACTTCTACATCATAGTCTGCAAGAAACATCTGGAGTGTTGTAACGTCCTTAACGTCGGTAAAATCCATACCGTCGATATCGTGAATAAATCTGATATCGACCTGAATATTTTCCAGAATTTTCTCTATTTCTGCATACTCTGCATCAGCCTGCTCCTGAGTTTTTTCACCTGCATCAGCCATAAAATCCTCTTTGAGCTTAACCTCATAAAGCACATCAACTGTGTCTATAATGAGTTTATCAAATAACTTCTGCAACTTAGACATCTTTGAGTCATTCTGATAAAACTTAATAAGATAGTCAGCCATCATAGTTTCATCGTTTTCGCCCTCAAAGAAATCATTGCCGATAACCTCACCTGATGCAGTTATTCTTTTTCTCATACCACGTTCAAAATTATCGAACCACATAGCCTCCATAACAACTTTGGTTGAATCCTGAGGAGCCTCATAATATCCCTCGTCGTACCAATTGTCATAACACACAGTATCACCTATGCAGTTACCATCCATAATCACTTCATAGGTCTGGGAACCTGTATTTGTATAGAAAATCACACCATATACAGCATCATCCATATATGTGAATTTATTTCCGGTTGTTGACAAAGAGAACGAATATCTGCCGTCGGCTTCCTTTGTGCAGTATTCTTTTTTTGTCGCCCATTCTAACCATTCACCTGTTCCGTCATATCTCCAGATATGGCAGGAAATTGTATCGCAGTTTTCCCAGCCGAAGCTTTCTGCATCCACATAGATTTTTGCATCTTTGTGAGCTGTATTAAAATCAGGCTTAGCGTTATCATCAGAAAGCAAAGTTTTCACTAAAAGCTCTGTTTCTGCTATCAGATCATTTGCATTTTCTTCAAATATCACATTGTTTTCCAAAGCTTCTTTATGGATTACCTTTAATTCGTTCAAAACCTCTGTTGGGTCAGCATCAAACTTGCTGAATAATCCTGCAATTTTAGTTCTCTCCTCAAAATAACGGAAATGGTAGGCTGAAATATCATCGAGAATATGTTGAGCTATAAATTTTTCGTTTGTTATGCAATCTGGAATTGTAGTTCCTGCTGTTTTATCAAGATCATAAAGCTGCATAAGCGAACCGCAATCAGGGGTGTTTTTCCAAGCCATTTCCTTGCAATAGCCTATGTTATCAGAAGGATTTTCAAAGGTTTTGCCTGTAGAATAAGCAGTATCACCAAGGCAATCTCCGCTCATTACCAATGTATAAGTCTTGTCGCCATTATCATTTGAGAAAACAACACCGTATTTTTTGCCATCGTCAGGGTCGATTGTGTTACCTGTAACCGATATATTATATGAATATCTGCCATCTGCTTCTTTTGTGCAAAGCTTTTTTCTGAAATCCACATCTTCCCATGAGCCTGTGCCGTCAAAGCTGAAAATGTCGCAGTATACTTCACTGTTACTGCTCCAGCCCATACTCTTTGCATCAAAATAAATAGTGTTTTTATCGTTGGATGGTTCAGGCGGCTTGTAACCGTTGTACTTATGGTCAACCGCAACCTCTATTTCGTTGTATTCACTTGTATATACAGGCTCACTCTTTTCGGGAGTAAAACCATATTCACCGTTGCCGTAGTAGTAATACCACTCACCGGTCATTACATCAGGATTTTGAGTGAGACATTGCGAAGGACATATATATTTATCAATTACATATATCATTCCGTCAACAGAAGCAAGTCCCTCCTTATACAAATCACTGTCAGCAGGAAATTCATCGGTTTCGGGGTAGTATACCCAATTACCATCTTCGGGATATGGGGTCATATCTTCTGAGAAAGGATTTACCAACACTTCCGTAGTTCGTTTTGCAATTGAATATATATTTTCTCCGCCATCGACGTAATTATTAAAGAGAAGAATTAACACATCAGCAGGAACCTCAATAGAATAAATATTCTCGGTGTCTGTGGGAGTCATAGCATACATTTCCTCACAGCTTGGACAAGCATCTGTACCCTCCCACCAATATGCACCTGCGGTATCGGTGTACTCATTGTACCAGCTTTCGGGCATATAGAAATAAACTGTTATTGTTTCCGTATCCTCTGCGGGTACATAATAATTTTTTGTAGTTTCTGATTCTGCCGCACTTGCTGAAACACCTGCAACAGACATAACCGAAGTCATCATAGCTGCTGAAAGGATTACAGCAAGAGCTTTTTTGAGCTTACTGTTTTTCATAGTCATCCTCGTTTCTCAGTAAATTTCACAATAATTAATACTAATACCTAATTAAAAAATAGATAAAATCCATTCTCTACCAGTAATGCTTTTAATAGTATCTTGAGAGATAGAACAGATAGTGCTACAAAGTCTATCAACAAC
>JAXJTT010000111.1:0-18996 GCA_036309445.1 Ruminococcus sp.
TAAATTTGACGGTCAGATTATGCTTAGTCTTATGGGGCAGTACACTCCTCTTGGAAAGGCTTTTGAACACGACAGAATTAACCGTAAAATCACCCGACGAGAATATGATAAAGTCAAAAATGTTTATATGGTCAAAGGATTTGACGGATTTACTCAAGGCTTAAGCTCTGCTGATGAACAATATGTACCTGAGTGGGATTTTTAAAATAATACATAAAGTAAGGACTGTTTCTTAATTGAAACAGTCCTTGTTTTATATAGATATTCGATAGATTTTAAAGTTTTTTCGGTGTGACATATACTGTTTTATTATTTACATAGATAACCATACCGGGTTTTGCTCCTGATGGTTTGCTGACATAACGGACAAGGGTATAATCAACAGGTACCTGTGCACTCTCTCTTGCTTTGCTGTAATAGGCGGCAAGCTGTGCGGCTTCGAGGATTGCGGTATCAGAAGCCTCTTTCCCCTCTGTTGCAATTATTGTGTGTGAGCCATGTATATCCTTTGTATGGAGCCACATATCATTTTTAGCGGCAGTTTTTAAGGTAAGTTTATCATTTTGTTTATTGTTTCTGCCTACATAAATTTTAAATCCGTCTGATGAAGTAAACTCCATAGGAGGGATAGCGGAAGGAGCTTTTTGTTTGCCCTTTGCTTTTCTGACATAGCCCTGCTCGCTGAGTTCTTCTCTTATCTGTGCAAGCTCTTTTTCACTTTCACAACGGTTGACTGTATCAAGCACAGATTCAATATACGCAAGCTCTTCTCTGCCTAATTTTATCTGTTCCGTAAGGATTTGTTCAGCATTTTTCGCTTTCTGATAGTCTTTATAATACTTCTGGGCATTTGCCGCAGGTGAAATTGCAGGATTAAGTTTTATGCGAATCTTAGCCATATTCTCATCATAAAAATTTTCGACCTCTGCAAAAGATGAACCTTTCTCAATACGATATAGATTTGCCTGCAACAAATCACCGCACATACGGAGATGCTCTCTGTCTGCACACTGCTTAAGCTCAATGGTCTGCTTGGAAAGCTTTCTTGAAATTCTCTCGCACAGATTAGCAAGGAGTTTTGTGAGGTCCTGAGATTTTACTCTCATTCGCTCCCGTGAATCTCGCTCTTCATAAAAAGTATCAAGCAACTGTGAGAAAGATTCATATTCTTTTACTGTTGCAAAATTCCCGTACTGCTCAATATTGAGAAATGTATAATCAATTGGCTTGCCGTCATCTCTGAAAACAACATATGGCTTACCTGTGCAGTTTTTACAAGTATCTGAAAAATCTGACAGCACGGTATTAAGACGTTCAAGCAAAACGCCTTCGAGGCGGTTTGTTGCACCCTCCATAACCTTATATTCAAGCTCTCTGCACACTATGGGAGAAACACCCTGAACACACTGCAAAAGAGCTTTATTCAAGGAAGTTTCAGATGGCAAGTTACGCACGCTGTCACATATCTGTTCAACAGGTGTTTTGGTGACATCTGCTTTATCCTGTGGTTCGGGAAGCTCGTATTTAATATTCGGAAGCACAAGTCTTCGGCTGCTCATTGTAAGGTCAACACGCTTGAGTGAGTCGACAATTACTCCGTTAGAGTCAACAACAATAATGTTGCTGTACATTCCCATAATTTCACATATTACAGTTATCATAACTGTATCGCCAAGTTCATTTACACACTCGAAGTCCAGAAACAAAATTCTGTCGCAATCCTGCTGACGGACTGCAACAAGCTTTCCGCCGCCTATACGCTTACGCAGAAGCATACAGAACATTGGCGGTGAAGCAGGATTTTCGGGTGTGTTTGTGCAAAAATGCACTCGTGGAGAGTTCGCTCTTGCTGAGAGCAAAAGCTTTCTGTTGCCTTTGAATGTTCTTAATGCAAAAACAAGCTCATCTCTGTTTGGCTGATATATTTGCGACACTCTTGCACCGAGTGCTTCGTCTTCAATTTCTTTTTTAATATGTCTTAAAAAAATTCCGTCTAAAGCCATTTTTACCTCTATTTATGATATTTACCGTTTGTTGAAATTTCAAATGCACGATAAATCTGTTCACTTAATATCATTCTCGCCATCTGATGCGGGAAGGTCATTTTACTCATTGAAAGTCTGAAATCAGACCTTTTCTTTACCTCGTCGCTGAGTCCGTAACTGCCGCCAATAATAAAATCAACCGTACTTTTTCCTGATAGTGCCGCATTATCAAGCGTTTTTGAAAGCTCCTCACTTGATAGGAGTTTGCCCTCAATACACATTGAAATCACATAATCGGAAACACCGATTTTTTGCATTATACGCTTACCCTCAGCGGATATTACTTCTGCAATTTCAGAATCATTTGGTGTGTTGCTTCGGATTTTCTCTTCTGATAATTCTATAATAGAAAATTTACAAAAAGCCGAAAGTCTTTTTGCATACTCAGCAATTGCATCTGTAAAATATTTCTCTTTGATTTTTCCAATACAAATTATATTTATCTTTAACATAGTTACCTCGTCAGAAAATAATACTTCTTGTATCTGTTTCAACAGGTGCAATATCCAGAGTAAAATCAGCACCTATTTTCAAGCCTGCCTGAGCAAGCATATTTACTGCTGTTGTTCTTGCCAGATAAGGTGTATTATTTTCTTCGCTCAGATGTCCGAGCATAAGTCTGAGTGTGCCGCCCTGCACAAGCTCGGCAAGCTCTTTTGCACAGGCGATATTTGAAAGATGTCCTTTGTCTGACAAAATTCTTCTTTTAAGCTGGAATGGATAAAGCCCGTTTTTGAGCATTTCTATATCGTGATTTGATTCAATTACTGCAAAATCACTTTTGCAAGCTGCCTGTCTGATTTCATCAGTCATATATCCAAGATCAGTAGCAACAGTTGCAATTTTTCCGTCAGAAAGGGTTACGCTGTAACAACAGCTTTCAGCCGCATCGTGCGGGGTGTTTATCCTCTTTACAAGCATATTGCCGATAGCGACTTCGTCCTCTATAACATACGCTTCAAAGCGTGGGTCAAGCTTGTTTGAACGTGCAAATGCTTCAAGTGTGCCACGGGATGCAAAAACCTTTAGATTATATCTTGAAGCAAGCACTTTCAAAGCACTGCAATGATCTGTATGTTCGTGAGTAATAAAGATACCGCCTATTTTTCGTATATCAAGACCGTTTGCCATCATTGCATTTTCTATCTGCTTACAGGAACGTCCTGCATCAATTAAAATACCTTCGGAGGCTGTTCCTATGTAATAACTGTTACCCTTACTTCCACTGAAAAGCGGCACTGCCTTTGCCAAACCATACACCTCGTTAAAAAATACTCTTTAACTTATATGATACCACATACAACCGATTTTGTCACCTGTTTTAAGCACAAACAAATATCCCACAGCAGTCAAGCTGTGGGATTGCTTATGTTTATTTATTTACTGTTGTAGATACAGGGAGTGCATATTTTTTCTTATACTTACTATATGCTTCCTTATACTCAGCATCATCGGAATTTTTAAGCTCATTGAGATATTCGTGAGCATCAAAACCGTTGTTATTAATCTCAATAACACCTACTGCGATATTTGAACAATGGTCAGAAATACGCTCGATGTTTGTAATAAGGTCAGTATAGATAAAGCCAAGTTCAATTGTGCATTCGCCGTTTGTAAGACGTTTTATATGAGCTTCCTTGAGCTTGTCTCTGAGTCTGTCGATTACCTGCTCAAGAGGTTCTACTCTTTTTGCAATCTCAATATCATTATGGATAAATGCCTGAATTGCATCGCTTGTAATCTCTTTGAGTGCCTCAACCATAATATCCAGACCAGCCTGAGCTTCGTCTGAGAATTTAACCTTCTTTTCGTGCATTTCCTGTGCAACCTTAACAAGACTTACTGCATGGTCACACATTCTCTCGAAATCACCGATTGCATGAAGAATAAGCTGAATTTTTTTGCTGTCTGCTTCCAGCAGTGTTTTCTGACTGAGTTTCACAAGATATGTAGAAATTACATCCTCATACATATCAATCATATCCTCATTATCAACAACAGTTGCAGCGGCTTTTTCATCATAGTTATATACGACTTCAAGAGAGCCCAGAAGAGTGCCTTCTGTAAGTCTTGACATTTTCTCTGTAAGACTCATTGCACGCTCTGCTGCAACAGCAGGTGTGTTGAGGAAACGTTCGTCGAGAAACGGCAAATTCTTCTCTTCCTCATCCTTATCCTTGATTGTAAGGCAAGCAAGCTTTTCAAGCTGTTTGCTGAATGGAAGAAGAAGTGCTGTTGCTGAAAGGTTGAATGCAGTATGAATAATCGCAATGGTAGCTTCATCTACAATACTGTCGAGGAAACCGTAGTGCAGGAATATATTCGAACCATAGAAAATCAAACAAATCAAGGCTGTGCCTATGATATTAAAGTACAAATGCACAAGAGCTGTTCGCTTTGCGTTCTTTTTTGCACCGATACAGGAAATAAGAGCCGTAACGCAGGTACCGATATTCTGACCCATAACAATCGGAATTGCCATTGAGAAGTTAATCGCACCTGTCTGTGAAAGTGCCTGCAATATACCAACCGACGCACTTGAGCTTTGAATAATCGCTGTAAGTATGGCACCGGCAAGAATACCAAGGAGTGGATTCTCAAACATTATAAGTATATTTGCAAATTCCGGACATTCCTTAAGACCTGAAACACCGCTGCTCATTGCATCCATACCAAACATCAGGATAGCAAAACCGATAAGAATTGAACCGATGTTCTTTTTCTTGTCGCCATTACAGAACATAAGCAAAATTATACCTATGAGTGCAAATATAGCTGAGAACGATGTCGGCTTGAGCATTTGCATAACAGGGTTTCCATCGCCCTCAATGCCTGCAAGACTTAGAATCCATGCAGTCATTGTAGTACCGACATTGGCACCCATTATAATACCTATAGCCTGTCTGAGTTTCATAATACCTGAGTTTACAAAACCTACAACCATTACTGTTGTAGCTGACGAAGACTGAATAACCGCTGTTACAAGAGCACCTACTAAAAAGCCCTTGAATGTGTTGTTTGTCATTTTTTCAAGGATTTTTTCAAGTTTGCCACCCGAAAGTTTTTCGAGTCCGTCCCCCATGGTATTCATACCATAAAGAAACAGTGCAAGTCCTGTTATAAACCCAAGAATGTCTACGCTTTCTAAAATAGAATTCATAAGCACATACTCTCCTTTATAACCCAATAATATTAAAGCAAAGTCATCTTTTTGTATAGCAATTGTAAAATCTATGTAAAGTTTTCGGGCTTAGAGGCATATTTTTCAATATTGTTTCAATAACAGTAAAAAAACAGGTTATTTTGTTCAAAAAAACAGAATTTAATGCAACACTATATACAATTGAGTAATATATAAATATATATAACCAGACTCCTCTGCCCTGCCAAAAGACATTGATTTCCTGAAACACAAGAAAAGCCTCTTTTTTAAAAGGCTTTTCTTAAAATCGTAATAATATTACATATTTATCTGTTCAAACACAACGGTGAAAACAGTACCGTTTTCATTACTGTCAAGCGTAATCACTCCACCGTGACGCTCAACAATGTGTTTTACAATAGCAAGACCGAGACCTGTGCCACCTGTTTCTTTTGAACGGCTTTTATCTACTCTGTAAAAACGCTCAAAGACTCTCTTTTTATGCTTTTCGGGAATACCGATTCCTGTATCAGCTACTTTAAGCATAATCTTATCATCTACAGTAGCAAGTGAAATTTCCACACTACCGCCTGGCTTGTTGTATCTTATTGCATTATCACAGAGATTATACACAAGCTCATAAAGCTGACTTCGACTTCCGCTTACTACGGATTTTTCTCCGTCTACGCTTATAGTGATATTATTTTTCTGTGCAGAGGTTTTAAGACTTTCTGCAACTTCATTTGAAATTGCATACAAATCAACAGGTGTAAAATTTTCGCAATCGGCATTTTCGTCAAGCTGTGAAAGCTCGATAATATCGCCGATAAGAGCCAGAAGTCTGCCCGACTCCTTATGAATTTTAGCTGCAAAGCCTCTTACATCTTCAGGGGCTACAATTCCGCTCGCTATCATTTCTGCATAACCGAGAATTGATGTAAGCGGTGTTTTAAGCTCGTGAGTTACATTTGCTGTAAACTCTCTCCTCATTTTTTCAGCCTTATTCTTTGCTGACATATCAATAATGAGCAGAATTACGCCTTTTTGCTCATCGTTTGAATAAACAGGGTTTGAAATAATCTGTAATGCTCTTTTATTTATATAGGCTTCACCGCTGTGACTTTCACCTTCAAAGGACTTTTCAACACACTCGCATACATTTTCATTATGTGTATAATCCAAAAAGCTGTTTTCAACTGAAATATCTGCTTTGTCTCCCAGCAGTTTTTTTGCTGCATAGTTACTCATAAGGATAGTTTTATCCATATCTATCATAACAAAGCCTTCAGACATATTTTGAATAAGGGTTTCAATTTTATCCTTTTCCAGCTGAACACGTTTCATCTGCTTTCTGATCTGCTTTTCCTGACTGCTGATAGTTTTTGACAGTGGAATAAGCTCTTCATATGGAGAGTCATCAAGGTTGTTCTCCATATTTTCAATAGGCTGTATGATTTTTGCAGTAGAATATCTCGAAAACAATACGCAAGTTAAGAATACTGCTCCTGTTATAATGAGTATAAAGGGCAACACATACATAAATATAGAAATTACACTTTCTACCGTACGTGATACTCGGATAACATTTCCGTCATTGGTTTTTACTGCATAATAATATGTAACCTCTCCGATTGAATCCGACCTTCGTTCTTCTTCGCCGGTGCCATATCGGAAAGCATCTATTATTTCGGGACGGTCACTGTGATTTTCCATATCGTCAGGTTCTATATCGCTGTTGCTTTCATAAATAACTTCACCATCAGGGGAAATCAGCGTTATTCTTATATAAGTGAGCGAGTACTGTGACAACAGTTCGGGGTTATCACCGTTATTATAAGAATTTGCAACTATTTCGCCGTGGTTTCTGAGTTCGTTTTTTTCTTGTGTAGAAAAAATAAACCAAAATGCAGATGTTGAAAAAACAGCAGTTAATAGCACTGATATTGTAGCTATGAGTATAAATTTACTCAATAATTTCCTTTTAAGCTTCAATTCTTTATTCGCCTGCCTTATAACCAACATTTCGCACGGTCTTTATACAATTTCCGCAATCTCCGAGTTTCTGTCTTAATGTTGTGATATGCATATCAACAGTACGGCTTTCACCCTCAAAATCATATCCCCATACATTCAGGATTATGTTTTCTCTTGAAAGTGCCATACCTTTATTTTGTATAAGATATTTAAGCAATTCGTACTCTTTGTAAGTAAGGACACACACCTCACCATTTGACGTAACAATATGCTTTGAGTCATCAACAACTATGCCGCCAAGTTCCAAAGTTTCCTGCTTTTCTTCTACAATACAACGTCTGAGAATAGCTCTTACTCTTGAAATGAGTTCAAGCACTGAAAAAGGCTTTGTGATATAATCATCTGCACCCATATCAAGCCCTTTTACTTTATCCATCTCACTTCCCTTTGCTGTGACAAGCACAACGGGAATATCTTTTGTAGAGGAGTCTTTTCTGAGCTTTTCAAGCACTGAAAGTCCGTCAAAATCAGGAAGCATTACATCAAGCAGTACAAGCTGTGGTTTTTCAACAGCACAGGCTTTGAAAAAGCTCTTGCTTTCGGCAAAGCTTTGCACTTCATAACCGCTGTTTTTTAATGCGTAAGTTTCAAGCTCTCTGATATCTGTATCATCTTCAACAATATAAATCAACATAGTGTATATCTCCTGAATTTTCAGTTATTATTACACTTTCAGTATAACATAAAAGTTTTGAAAAAGGAACAATAATAAAAAACTATTTTCATTCCCCTGTTATGGAGAAAACCACCCATTCACTGATATTTACTGCGTGATCGCCTATTCTTTCAAGATATTTTGCGATAAGCATTACATCTATAGCCTGCAATCCAAGCTCCTTGTCGTTATGGATTATATCAACAAGCTCTTTTTTTATATCTTCAAAAAGTCCGTCTATTATATCGTCACGCTGTGCAATACTTTTTGCAAGCTCTAAATCCTTGCGGACAAATGCATCAATAGCAGTATTTACCATTTCGGAAGCCTGATTTGCCATTTCTACAATATCCGTCATTGCGTATATGCTCTCTCGGTTCTTGAAAAACACAGACATTTCTGCTATATCCAACGCCTGATCGCCTATTCTTTCCATATCTGTAATCATTTTGAGTGCTGAAGATACCGCACGCAAATCACCTGCAACGGGTGCCTGCAAAAGCAGGAGATTTAGACAGAGTGCCTGTATACGTTTTTCGCTTTCGTTGATTTTTTCTTCGATAAGTCGTGCATCTTCAAGCTTATCGTAATTTTTGTTTACTATTATATCTATGGTATTAGCAATAGCATCTTCAATCAAAACACCCATTCCTACCAGCTTATTATTTAAATCAACAAGTTGTAAATCAAAATATTCTCTCATCAGCCAAACCTTCCTGTTATATATTCTTCTGTACGTTTATCCTTTGGATTTGAAAAAAGCTTACGTGTATTGCTATGCTCAATCATCTCTCCAAGCAGGAAAAACGCTGTATTATCAGCAATTCTCATCGCCTGCTGCATATTGTGGGTTACTGTTATAATGGTATATTGATTTTTCAGTTTAAGGCAAAGCTCCTCTATTTTACCTGTGGAAATCGGGTCAAGTGCAGAGGTTGCTTCATCCATAAGCAGTACCTCAGGTTTTACAGCTAATGCTCTTGCTATGCAGAGTCTCTGCTGCTGACCGCCTGAAAGACCCCATGCACTTTTCTTGAGTCTGTCTTTGAGTTCATCCCAGATTGCGGCATCACGCAAGGATTGCTCAACAATTTCATCAAGCTGTTTTTTAGACTTGATTCCGTGTGTACGTGGTCCGAATGCTACATTATCGTAGATACTCATAGGAAACGGATTAGCTTTCTGAAACACCATACCGACTCTTTTTCTCAGCACATTTACATCCATTCCGCCATAAATATCTTCACCATCAAGTCGTATATCTCCGTTGATTTTACACCCTTCAACAAAATCGTTCATTCTGTTGAGTGATTTGAGCAAGGTAGACTTGCCGCAACCTGACGGACCGATAAAAGCTGTTATCTGATTTGCTTTTAAATTTATATTTATATTTTTCAAAGCGTGAAAATCGCCGTAATATAAGTTCATACCCTTTATAGTGAATTTATCCATTTATAATTAATATCCTTTCAAAAGTCTTTACTTCTTGCTGCTTAACTTTTTTGCTATAAATGCTGAGAGTGTGTTTATTCCCAATACAAGCACAAGAAGCACAACCGCTGTTGCCCAAGCCTTGTCTGTGTGAAGTCCCTCGTTGGCAAGCACATACATATGTATTGCCAGAGTTCTGCCTGAGGACATAAGTCCGTCAGCTATACCTGTTGCTGAGCCTGCTGTATAGATAAGTGCCGCTGTTTCTCCTACTATTCTGCCTATCGCCAGAATCACTCCCGATAAAATTCCCGACATTGCACTTGGCAGAATAATTCTGAGTATTGTTCTGAGCTTTCCTGCACCCAGACCATAGCTTCCTTCTCTGTATGAGTCGGGTACGGAAAGCAAAGCTTCTTCTGTTGTTCGGATAATGGTTGGAAGCACCATTATCGCCAGTGTAACCGAACCTGCGAGAATTGATAATCTCCACTGCAAGGTGGTTACAAACAACAACATACCAAACAAACCATATACGATTGATGGTATTCCTGCAAGCGTTTCGGACATCATACGGATTATCTTTACCAGCCTGTTTCCTCTTTTTGCATACTCAACAAGGTATACTGCTGCACCTATTCCGAGTGGAACGGATATCAACAGAGTAAGCACTGTAATAACTAATGTATTGATAATAGCCGGCATACAAGACACATTATCGCTTGTATATTCCCACGCAAACAAGTCAGGGGTAATATGCGGTATTCCCATTATCAGTATATATACAACCAGAAAAACAAGTGCTAGTACAGAAAAAGCCGCTGCTGAAATTACGAGAAGATACATCACCAAAGATAGCGGTCTTCGCTTATACTGCTTAAGTCTTTGGGTAAAGGTAACTTTGTTTATTGCCTTTATCTCGCAAACTGCACCGTTATTTTTATTTTCAGCCATTCTTCTCACTCCTGCTCTTAATAGCCTGCATTGAAAGTGTAATCATAAGAATAAATACAAACAGTACAACACCTGTTGCTATAAGTGCCTGTCGGTGCAATCCTGTTGAATAACCCATTTCAAGCACAATATTTGCTGTAAGTGTTCTTACACCGTCTGTTACAGAATCCGGCAACTGCACCTGATTACCTGCAATCAGAACAACCGCCATTGTTTCTCCCATCGCTCTGCCGATTCCCAGCACAACACCAGCGAGAATACCTGACTTTGATGCAGGAACAATTGCTTTGAACACACTTCTTTCTCTTGTTGCTCCAAGTGCTACTGCACCTTCAAAACAACTTTCAGGCACTGCACGGATAGCACTCTCGGTTACGCCGATTATTGTAGGAAGTATCATTACTCCCAAAACAATGGATGCCGCAAGCAGACTTGAACCGTTGCCGCCCAGATTATTCCGGATAAACGGTACTATTACCATAAGTCCGAAAAAGCCGTAAACTATAGACGGGATTCCTGCGAGCAGTTCTGTTGCAGGTTTAAGTATTTTATAAAGCGGCTTCGGGCAGAATCTTGCAAGAAAAACTGCCGTAAGTATTCCTATCGGTACACCAATTACGATCGCTCCTGCTGTGACATAGATACTACCAATTATCATACAGAAAATACCGTAGCTTGCGGGAATATCTGACGGTGACCATTTTTGTCCGCCGATGAAATCAAAAAATCCTATCTCTGCCATTGCAGGTATACCATTTGAAAACAAAAAGATGCAAATGAGTAATACTGCTGCTATACTTGTAAGGGCTGTCAGAAAGAATACTCCCTGCATAGCCTTTTCTTTAATTATGTTAAGTCTCATTTAATTATATCGCTCCAAGCTGTTGCTTCACCAGTATAAATTGTCTTTACCTGTTCCATTGTAAGACTGTCTGCTGTGTTGCCTGTGTTTACAATTACTGCAATACCATCTTTTGCTATTGTCAAAGATATAAGTTCTGACTCTGTATCTTTTAAATCACGCGAAGCCATACCAATGTCACAAGTGCCACTCATTACAGCTTGCATACCTGCTGATGAATCCGATGTCTGCAATTCAATATCTGCACCAGTGTTGACTGTTTTGTAAGCTTCGATAAGTTTTTCCATAACAGGTGCCACTGATGATGAACCTGCTATTGTTATTTTACCTTGTGGCTTGGAACTTGTATATTCAGTGTTTTCTGATACTGTAACATAACCCTCATCAGCCACAACAGACTGACCTTCTGAACTTAAAATAAAATCAACAAAGTCCTTTGTAAGTCCTGAAATATCTCCCTTATATGCAATATTGAATGGTCTGCTGATTTTATATGCTCCGTTTTTTACATTTTCTGCTGTCGGCTCAACATCTTCGATTTTCAGAGCTTTTACTGTGTCATTTAAAGAGCCGAGTGAAATATAACCTATTGCGGCATTGTTTCCTTTTACGTTTGTAATAACGGCCTCAGTTCCGTTTAATGTTACTGCATCTGCTCTTGTGTTGTCGGTTTTTGTATCTCCGTCCTTGACAAGTACACCTGTAAGCTCTACAAAAGCATCTCTTGTACCTGAACCTTCTTCACGAGTAATTACTGTAATTTCTTTTGTAGCATTAAACTCGGTGTTTGCTCCCGAACATCCTGTAAAAACAGTAAGTGCCAAGGCTCCTGAAATTGCTGCTGTTATTGTAGTCTTAATACTTTTTTTCATAATTTGATTTTCTCCTTAAATACAATGCGTTTTTTGTTATGAGTACCCTCTCGGTACGATTTTAGTTTATAATTGATTTGTAAAAATACATTATTTTCGTTTGTAAAATAGGTGTAAAATAATATTTTGCTTTTGTATAGAATTATTATTGATAGTTAATTTTAAAAAAGAGTTAATAAAAAATAATGTGTATTTTATTAAAATTATGTTTTCCTGTATACATACAAATATTAAGAAAAATCTTCTTTATGCAGTAAAGTTTCTTCTATTTCTTGTACTTTTTAAAATCCGTGATATAATATATGAAGAATAAACTTTCGGAGATGAATAAAATGCTCAATGGAATTTACAATCAGGCTAAAACCGCTGCCCAAGAGCTTTGTGAGGTTGCAAAGCTTAAGGAAGGCGATATTATGGTTATCGGCTGTTCTTCAAGTGAGGTTACAGGAGGTACCATAGGTAAAAAATCAAGCCTTGAAACTGCTCAGGCTGTATTTAAGGGGATATATGAAGTTTTACAGGAAAGAAAGATTTTTCTTGCCGCACAGTGCTGTGAACATCTTAACCGTGCTATCATTGTTGAACGTGAGGCTGTAAAAGGATATGAAATCGCAAATGTTGTACCTCAGCCAAAGGCAGGTGGTTCGTTTGCAACAACAGCATATCACACTTTTTCAGACCCTGTAGCCGTTGAAGAAATCAAGGCTGACGCAGGTCTTGATATAGGCGGTACACTTATCGGTATGCATCTTAAAAGAGTCGCAGTACCTGTAAGACTTGGTGTTGACCATATCGGAAACGCAATTTTACTTGCCGCAAGAACACGTCCGAAATTTATCGGCGGAGAGCGAGCTGTGTACGACAAAAATCTTTATGAATAACCCCTTACCACTTTAATATATTAAATTCAAAAAGCTCTTGCAATAAGAGCTTTTCTTTGTTATAATGTGTATGTATACATAAATTTACGGGGTATCGGAAATGAAAAAAGTAAAGCTGATAAAAACTATGCTTTGTTGCATACTTACAACTATCATAATATGCACCTGCTCTTTTTCAGTATTTGCAGTTGACCCCGACGCTTCGGAATTTATCGGTGAACCTGTTGAAACAGTTGCAGAAACTGAAGCTTTTGATATTACAGAGCCTTTTGTTGAAACTGAACCTGTGTATACAGAAGAAATTCCTACAACTGAAATTTATGTCGAAACAACCGAATATTACGAAGAAATCACCACTACTGAGCCTGTATATATTGAAACAACAGAATCAGTACCTGAAGAAACCGAGGAACCCGCACCTACTGAATATATCGGTGCAGAAGATGATCTTTTCGGAACTACCATAAGTCCGACTCAGCGTTCCACCTCTACTGTCAGCACAAAAAGATATGAAACAAACTTTATGGCAGGAACGGTAGCGTGGGCTTGCATTATTATCGGAGTTTTAGTGCTTATAGCCTTTATAGCAAGTACCAAGCTCAGCGGCAAAAGAAGCCGGAATGATAACGAAATTTATTCAAACCGCAGGTGAACGTATGGAAAAGGTAAAAATTGGTAATGTTGAGTTTTCTTCTCACGCTGTTCTGGCTCCTATGGCCGGAGTTACCGACAGAGCGTACAGAGAGCTTTGCGTTGATTTCGGTGCGGCTTATTGTGTCAGCGAAATGGTCAGCTCAAAGGCTTTATCATTCAACAGTAAGAAAAGCGAAGAATTGATGGTAATATCTGACGAGGAACGTCCTTGCGGTATTCAGATTTTCGGTGATGACCCTTCTTGTATGGCAGAAGCGGCTATACACTCTATGGAAAATAAACCTGATATTATTGATATAAATATGGGTTGCCCTGCTCCGAAGATCAGTTCTAACGGAAGCGGCAGTGCTTTGATGAGAAATCCTGATTTATGCGGAAAAATCGTTGAAACTGTGACTTCGGCTGTAAATGTTCCTGTTACGGTTAAAATCCGCAAAGGCTGGGACGAAAACAGCGTTAATGCCGTTGAGGTTGCAAAAATCTGCGAGCAGGCAGGAGCAGCTGCGGTGACTGTTCACGGCAGAACACGTGCCCAATATTATAAACCAAGTGTTGATTATGATATTATCAGAGAAGTAAGAGAAGCTTTGAAAATACCTGTAATTGCAAACGGTGATATAACCTCTGCAAAAAAAGCTAAGGAGGTTATGGATTATACTGGCTGTTCACTTGTTATGGTGGGACGAGCTACGCTTGGTAATCCGTGGATATTCAGTGCTATTAATTCTTTTTTAGAAAATCCTGACGAACCTGTTTATGTACCTACTCTTGAAGAAAAGCTCGATGTAATGTGCCGCCATATTGAAAAAATGGTACAGTACAAAGGTGAACATATGGCTATGCTGCAGGCAAGAAAGCTGATTGCAGGATACTTCAAAGGTATGAGAGGTGCAGCAGAGCTGAGAAATCTCTCAGGCAGGGTTTCTACACTCGAGGATTTGTATGCACTTAAAAATAAGGCTATGGCATCAATAAATGATGTATAAATAAAAAGCAATTTTAAAATAAAAGGGGAATAATTATGAGTGAAAACATGAATGTTGTTTCTGAAACACTTGGTTATCTTGATACTATGGACCATGATGTTGCAGAAGCTATGCAATCAGAACTTAAGAGACAGAGAAGAAACCTTGAGCTTATCGCAAGTGAGAACATCGTTTCTCCTGCTGTTATGGCTGCTATGGGCAGTATTCTTACAAACAAATATGCTGAGGGTTACCCAGGCAAGCGTTATTACGGTGGTTGCCAGTGCGTTGACGTAGTTGAAGAAATTGCTCGTAAGCGTGCTTGTGAGCTTTTCGGTGCTGAACACGCAAACGTACAGCCTCACTCAGGTGCTCAGGCTAACACTGCTGTATACTTTGCAATTCTTAATCCCGGTGATACAGTTATGGGTATGAACCTCAACGAAGGTGGTCACCTCACACACGGTTCACCAGTAAACATTTCAGGTAAATACTTTAACTTCGTAGCTTATGGTGTTGATGAAGTTACTCACAGAATCGACTATGATAAGGTTCTTGAGACAGCTAAGGAGTGCAAGCCAAAGCTCATCGTTGCAGGTGCTTCTGCTTACCCAAGAGAAATTGATTTCCCAAGACTTCGTGCTATTGCTGACGAGGTTGGTGCATACCTTATGGTTGATATGGCTCACATCGCAGGTCTTGTTGCTGCAGGTGTTCATCCAAACCCTGTTCCATACTGTGAGTTCGTAACAACAACTACTCACAAGACTCTCAGAGGTCCAAGAGGCGGTCTTATCCTCTGCCGTGAAGAGTTTGCAAAGCAGATTGACAAGGCTATCTTCCCAGGTACTCAGGGTGGCCCACTTATGCACACAATCGCAGCTAAGGCTGTTTGCTTCGGTGAAGCTTTAAAGCCTGAGTTCAAGGAGTACGGTGCAAAGATTGTTTCTAACTGTAAGGCTCTTGCTGACGGTCTTATGAAGAGAGGTTGCAAGCTCGTTTCTGGCGGTACAGACAACCACGTGCTTCTTCTTGACCTTCGTGACACAGACGTTACAGGTAAGGAGCTTGAGGCTCGTCTTGACGAGTGCTACATCACTGTAAACAAGAACACAATTCCTGGCGAGCCACGCTCACCATTCGTTACAAGTGGTGTTCGTATCGGTACAGCTGCTGTTACAACAAGAGGTCTTAACGAGGAAGATATGGACAAGATTGCTGAGTACATCACTCTCGTTCTCAACGACTTTGAAAACAGTGCTGACAAGGTAAGAGCAGGCGTTGAAGAAATCTGCAAGAAATATCCTCTTTACGAATAATTCTTATTGCGAATTAAATGTATTTTTATATAGAAACAGGGCAACCAAATGGTTGCCCTGTTTCTTTACTAATTAAAAGCCGTCTGTAAATACAGACGGCTTAAAACATATTCAAATTATTACCACTCGGTAACTTCCTTAAGAAATATTTTTTCCTTGAATCTACCATTCTTTGTAGCTTTTTCAACTCTGAGCCTGTCGAGTTCTCCTTCTGTAACACCTCTTGCACCTGCAATAGCGTAAATAACCTCGATAATATCAACAAGCTCCTCGATGCTACCATCAATCTGATATTCTGTGCATTCCTCTACAAGCTTTGCTTCGAGCATTTCAAGGTATCTTTCGTCAGAAAGAATTTCTGTTTCACACATCTGACCATTTGATTCTAATATCTCAGGAATTTTATCTCTTACAAGTTTGTTAAATCTCTTTATCATATAAATCCAACCTTCCGTTTTGTTAATTCCCACTCTAAACTTTAGTCGGCTGTATGCCGTATCTTATAATATTATACCTAACATATATAATAAAGTCAATAAACTTAGCAAACAATCATAAAAAGCAAAACACCCACAGAACTTTATTGTTCTGTGGGTTCAAATGCTTAGTTATTAAGCAAAGCATCAGCGAGCTGTTCAAGCTGTGCCTCGTTTTCTGCTGTCATAGCTGAACGGATTGTCACCTTATTTTCAAGAACCTGAATGTCTTTCATTTCTTCAAAATATGTGTTCATAATCTTGCCAGCCATAGGTGCCCATGAGCCGTTTTCAATGATTGCCGCCTTGCGGTTTCTGTAGCCCTTGATTTTAAGGTGATGGAGAAAATCATTCATAACAGGGAAAATTCCGCCATCATATGTAGGTGCGGCTACTACCAAAGTCGGATATCTGAAAGCATCTTCTACATTTTCAGCCATATCTGTTCTCGCAAGGTCTGCAACTGAAATTTTCTTATCTGTCTTGCTCATAAGAATTTCTGCAAGCTTAAGAGCCGCTTTCTCTGTGTTGCCGTGGATTGAAGCGTAAGCAATAAAGATACCATCTGTTTCAGGCTCATATTTACTCCAGATATCATAAAGATTTATATAATATCCGAGGTTCTCAGTAAGAATTGGTCCGTGAAGAGGGCAAATTGTTTTAATATCAAGTGTAGCGGCTTTTTTGAGGAGTGCCTGCACCTGTGCACCGTACTTACCAACGATATTAAAATAATATCTTCTTGCTTCGCAAGCCCAGTCTTCTTCAGTATCTAAAGCACCGAATTTACCAAAACCGTCTGCTGAGAAAAGCACCTTTTCTGTCTTTTCATAGCTTACCATTACCTCAGGCCAATGCACCATTGGTGCCATATAGAATGAAAGCTCGTGTTCACCGAGACTGAGTGAATCTCCCTCTTTAACAGTAATAATTCTGTCATTCAAATCAATATCAAAAAACTGAGGAAGCATATTAAATGTCTTTACATTACCTACAAGCTTTATTTCAGGATATTTCTCTGAGAGAAGTTTAATGTTTGATGCATGGTCCGGCTCAAGGTGGCTGATTACGAGATAATCAGGTGATTTACCGTCAAGGACTTCTTCAAGATTAGCAAGCCACTCATCTGTTTTTCTTCTGTCTACTGTGTCAAGAATACAGATTTTTTCATCAAGAATCACATATGAGTTATATGAAATACCGTTTGGCACAATATACTGACTTTCAAAAAGATCGATTGTCTTATCGTCAACACCAATATATTTTATAGCGTTTGAAATTTCTACTTTCATTGTTTTTTCCTCCACTTTCTTATTACTAAATTATAGCATAATATAACGCACCAATCAATATAAGTTACTGTTTTTTCAAAAGCTTTTTATTACCAATTACAACAAGGTGAAATTATTTTTATCAAAAATAATCAAGCCATCATCACGCATTTTACATAATTCATTAGACATTGCACTGCGGTCTACTGAAAGAAAATCCGCAAGCTGACGGCGGTTAAACGGAATTGTAAAACTTGATGACTTATGTGCTTTAGCCTCATCTGACAAATAGGAAATCAGTTTATCTCTTGTTGTACGCTTAGACATATATCCCATCTTTTGCACTAGACTTCGATTTCTCTCGGATATAGCATAAAATAAATTTTGCACTACCAATGAATGAAATCTGCAGGCTGATGAGCATACTGTAAGAAGCTTCGATACATCAAAAAAAACAATCGTGCTGTCGTCTACAGCTACAACATCGTTGAGCAAAGCACCACTGTCGGGTGCGACGTAAGCCTCGCCAAACATCTCTCCGATATTAACAACATTAATTATACTGCAATTACCCCAGAAATCATCACGCTGAATATATACACAGCCTTTGACAAGCACTGCAATATTACTGATATACTCACCTTGTCTGAATATATATTCACCTTTGGAATAATCTTTTGTTCTTGCTTGCAGGCAATTGAGCATTGCAAATATCTCCTCCTCGCCTACCCCCGAAAAAAGCTTTGTTCGTTTTAACAATGGTATAAATTTCTTCATTAAAACCTCCTGTCTGTTGTTTTTACAACAGCGTTGTTATAATTATTGTATTATAATATAAACAGAAAGTCAACACTTTCAAACACAAATACAAGCAAGGAGATTTCATATGATACGAAGAATTATAAAAATTGATGAAGAAAAATGTAACGGTTGCGGTGCTTGTGTTTCAGCTTGCCACGAAGGTGCAATTGATATGATTGACGGCAAGGCAAAACTGACACGAGAGAATTATTGCGATGGTCTTGGTGATTGCCTACCTGCCTGCCCCGCTAATGCGATTTCATTTGAAGAAAGAGAAGCACCTGCATATGATGAAGATGCAGTTCTTGCCGCAAAGCAACATAAAACTACACCTTCCCTGCCTTGCGGTTGTCCGGGAAGCAAATCAAAATCATTAAGACCAGAAGTGAAAAATACCAACCGAATTGTCACAAATATCAGTAGTCAGCTTTTACAATGGCCTGTGCAGATAAAGCTTGTACCGATAAATGCACCCTATTTTGACGGTGCAAATTTGCTTGTTGCGGCTGATTGTACCGCATATGCTTACGGAAATTTTCATAATGAATTTATAAAAAATAGAATTACACTAATTGGTTGTCCAAAGCTTGATATGGTTGACTATACAGAAAAACTCACAGCGATCATCAGAGAA
>JAXJTT010000112.1:0-8378 GCA_036309445.1 Ruminococcus sp.
GAAATAAACACGATGGTCAGATTATCTGTTTTGCAGGACCTCCGGGAGTTGGTAAAACTTCTATAGCACAGTCAATCGCAGTTGCTGTCGGCAGAAAAAGCCAGCGTATTGCACTTGGTGGTGTGAGAGATGAGGCTGAAATCAGAGGTCACAGAAGAACTTATATCGGATCTATTCCGGGACGAATTATTTCTGCAATACAGAGTGCAGGTTCTAATAATCCTGTACTTATTCTTGATGAAATTGATAAGCTTGCAAGTGATTACAAGGGTGATCCTACATCAGCTCTCCTTGAAGTGCTTGATGCTGAGCAGAATAATAAATTCTGTGATCACTACATCGATATTCCGTTTGATTTGTCTAATGTAATGTTCATTACAACTGCAAATGATGTTTCAGCTATTCCTGCACCGTTGCGTGACAGAATGGAAATTATTGAACTTGATAGTTATACACGTGAGGAAAAGTTCAATATCGCTAAAAAACATCTTATTCCTAAGCAGATTATCAAATGCGGATTTACAGCTAAAGAGATTAAATTCAATTCATCAGCTATCTATTGTATGATTGATTTCTACACCCGTGAAGCAGGTGTAAGAACTCTTGAAAGACTTATCGGTAAAGTGCTGAGAAAATGTGCTGTTAAAAAGCTTGAGGATGAAGTCGAAAGCTTTAAGATTACTGATAAGGAAATTGTAGAATTCTTAGGTCATAAAAAATATCTTTCAGATAAATTATCCGCTAAGGATGAAATCGGTGTTGTAAACGGTCTTGCATGGACAAGCGTAGGCGGTGAGCTTCTTCCGATAGAGGTTGCTGTAATGGAAGGTACAGGTAAGCTTGAACTTACAGGTTCTCTCGGTGATGTAATGCGAGAGTCAGCTAAAGCAGCCATTACTTGTATCAGAAGTCACGCATCAAGTCTTAGTGTAAATTCTGATTTTTACAAAACAATGGATATGCATATCCATGCTCCTGAAGGTGCAGTGCCTAAGGACGGACCTTCTGCAGGAATTACTATGGCTACAGCTATATATTCTGCTTTGTCAGGAAAGCCTGTAAAACGTGATGTAGCGATGACAGGTGAAATTACTCTCAGGGGTAAAGTTATGGCGATAGGCGGCTTAAAAGAGAAAAGTATGGCTGCTTATAAGGCTGGTATTAAAACAGTCATTATTCCAAAAGATAATGAACCTGATCTGCAGGATGTTGACCCTGTTGTTAAGGAAAAAATCAACTTTGTACCTGTTAGCAGTTTTTCTCAGGTTTTGAGCGTAGCAATTGCTGATGTTCCTGTAATTACTGATAAACAATGGAATTCTGTTGTTGGAAATGAAACTGCAAAGGATACACAGTCATTGAGACAGTAGGAGAGAGGTAAATGAATTTTAATGATGTTAATTTTGAATTTGCCGCAGGTACTGTAAAGCAGTTACCACAGTCAGATATGCCTGAAATCGTATTTTCAGGACATTCAAATGTCGGCAAATCATCTCTTATAAATAAACTTTTGCAGAGAAAATCACTTGCAAGAGTCAGTGCACAGCCGGGTAAAACTGCAACCATAAATTTTTATCGACTCAAAGAATTCAGAATGGTTGACTTGCCGGGATACGGATATGCTAAGGTATCGAAAAGTGAAAAACAGCGTTGGGCAGACCTTGTTGAAGGTTATTTTGCACAGGGTCGTGATATCAGACTTGTAATACAAATTCTTGATATGAGACACCCGCCAACTGATGATGACCTTGAAATGGTTGATTTTCTTTACAGAAGCGAATTTCCTTTTGCTGTTGTACTCACTAAAAGAGATAAACTCAATAAGACAAATCAGACTGCTCAGCTTGAGTATTATCAGGATATTTTCAGTACAATAGATGATATAGAGCTTATTGAGTTTTCAGCTAAAGACGGATATGGTAAAGAGGACATAAAAGCTCTTATTGAGTCCTATATAAACAGAGAACAGGAGGTAGAATAAAATGTTTGTAAATGATTGTCTTAATGTTAATGAAGAAGGACATCTTACAATAGGTGGTTGTGATACGGTGGAGCTTGCAAAAGAATTTGGCACACCGCTTTATGTACTTGATGAAGCTACAATAAGAAATACTTGCAGAGCTTATGTAAAGTCATTTGAAAGATTTTATAACGGAAACGGTATGCCGTTTTATGCAAGTAAGGCTTTAAGCTGTAAGGAGATTTACAGAATAGTTAATGAAGAAAATCTCGGAATTGATGTTGTGTCAGGCGGTGAGCTTTATACAGCACTTCAGGCAGGTTTTCCAATGGAAAAGGTGCATTTTCACGGCAATAATAAGACAGCCGCTGAGATTGAATTTGCCCTCGAATCAGGTGTAGGCAAGTTTGTTGTTGATAATCTTTATGAGCTTGAATTGCTTGATGAAATCGCTGGAAGAATGGGAAAGAATCCAAAGATTTCTTTCCGAATCAAGCCGGGCATAGATGCACATACACACGATTTTATTATGACAGGACAGATTGATTCAAAGTTTGGCTTTGCTCTTGAAACAGGTGAGGCTTTTGAAGCTGTCAGGAGTGCCACAACTTATAAAAATGTTACTCTTACTGAGTTGCACTGTCATATCGGTTCTCAGATTTTTGATATTGAACCATTTGTTACAGCAGCAGAAGTTATGATGGATTTCATCGGTAAGATTAAGAAGGAGCTCGGAATTACAATTTCTGAACTTAATCTTGGCGGAGGCTTTGGTATTATGTATACAAGTACCGACGAGCCTGTACCTTACGAAAATTATATGGAAAAGGTGTCTGTCGCTGTAAAGGCAAAGGCAGAAGAAAACAATGTTGATGTACCTGCTATCTTTATTGAGCCGGGTCGTTCAATTGTTGGCGAAGCAGGTATTACTCTTTACACAGTAGGCGGTATCAAGACTATTCCTGATATCAGAACCTATGTGTCTGTAGATGGTGGTATGACTGACAATATCAGATATGCACTTTATCAGTCTGCATATACAGTTGTTAATGCAAGCCACGCTGATAAGGAAGCTACTCAGACTGTTACTGTTGCAGGCAGATGCTGCGAAAGCGGAGACCTCATTCAGGAGCATACACAGGTTGCACCGGTAACTGTAGGCGATACACTTGCTGTTCTTTCTACAGGTGCATATAACTATTCTATGGCTTCTAACTACAACAGAGTACCTCGCCCTGCTATCGTTATGGTAAATAACGGCAAGGCAAGAGTAATTGTTAAGAGAGAATCTTACGAAGATATTGTAAGAAACGATATTTAATAACCTAAATGTAAACAAGCTGTCAGCTTTTTAGCCGACAGCTTGTTTTTTCTATTTTATTGGTAATTATTTGATTTGAAATATCACGTTGTAAGGGTTAGAAAATAATCTGTAATCTCCTGTGGGGTCTGCTGCATTTTGTTTTCAACCCACCATCTCGCTGTTTCTACAAAAGTAGATGCTATATGATTGATATAAAAATCATGTGGAAGCATTTCTACTTTATGATTTGTAAATGTATCTGATTGACTTTCGACTAATTGCAGTAAGTTTATTTTAAAATATCTTAAAAATAACTCGTTGTTTTCTGAAGATAACAAATCTAGAATCTGATTGTCATTTTTATATAAATGTTCAAATAAATGCTTAAAAACCGAGTCCGGAGCGTGACAGTTGAATATATGTCTGTGTTCGCAATCACTTTCAGTTGATGAGTCGAAAATATGACAAAATAACTCTTCACAAAGCTCCTTAAGTAAAAAATCCTTTGTTTCAAAATGAGCATAAAATGTCGCTCTTCCGATATCTGCACGCTCAATAATATCAGATACGGTAATCTGATTGAAGCTTTTTTCCGATAAAAGCTCTGTAAATGCTGAAAAAATAGCTTCTCTTGTTTTTCTCTGTCGTCTGTCCATAATAAAATCTCCATACAAATTTTCAAAAATGTTCGGTAAGTTACAGCAAAGCAAAATCGTATGTTGTAATTTTGCTCTTTAAATATTATTATAATAATCGAACAAGATGTTCTGTAATGTATACATTGTATAAAATTAAAAGACAAAAGTCAATAAACTAAATTTTATTATGGAGGAATATTATTATGAAAAAAAGAGAGCATTTGCCATTTTACGGAGTAGGTCCATTCATCGGAGGTTTTCAGGTTATAATTACAGTAATCGGTATTGTTTTATCCTGTTGCGGATTTTTTGAATCCGGAAAAATCGATTTTCTTAATATCCCACTCAAAATTGTTGGTTTTGCATTAATTGCATTTGGTGTTTATCTTTTTTATGGTGCTCATTATAAAGCAAAACTATTTGATAATGTTGCAGAAAATAAACTTGTAACAACAGGTGTGTATCGAATTGTACGTAACCCTGTTTACAGCGGATTTTTACTTGCCTGCACAGGTGCTGTATGTATTGCAAATAATTTAATTCTATTTGTAATTCCGCTTATCTGCTGGGGATTTATGACAATCGTTTTAAAACTCTCAGAAGAAAAGTGGCTCACAAATCTTTATGGTGATGAGTATGTAGCATATTGCAAAAAGGTGAACAGGTGCATACCTTGTTATAAAGGGTTGACAAAGGAGAATTGATGTTGTATCATACAGTAAACCTATGAGGAAATAGCAAGTCAACAAACTGTCCGTCTGGTTGCAATTGGTTTAAATTGCGAGACTAATGTATAGACAACCTGACTATACATAAAGTCCATATAATCAGAATGTGAACTCAAGTATAGTTTTGGCTATGCTTGAGTTATTTTTATTAAAATATCAGGGAGGAATTTTTATGTTAGTAGTCTTAGAAGGAATTGTAATGTGTTTTGTTTTGCTGATAATCTGTGTTGTTTTAATTGCAAACGGACCAGTCGGCGGTGTTGTCTTTTATGAGGACGATGTTAAGAAAAGAGTGGTTGAGTTAGGATATACAACAGAAAAGAAAATCAAAAAACGCTCAGCTATAGCTACAACAGCTTTGTTTATTCCTCTCTTCACTTTAGTGCCGTTTATGGTTTATGGAATAAACGGAGCAGTAGGTTTTTGGAGTGGATTCTGGCAGATGTCAGTAATAATGTTGATTATGGGATTGTTTGACCGTTTGTTTATTGATTGTTATTGGGTTGAGCATACAAAAGCATGGAATATCGAAGGGACAGAGGATTTAAAACCATATATCCCTTTCAAGGTAAAAGTTTCAAAGTGGATATCAACAACAGTTGGATTTCCTGTTCTTTCAGCAATTATAGCATGGGTTATGTCTTTTATAGTAAGATGAATATTTTTACGGAGGTTTACATATGAGTGAGATTTATAATGTAAGAAGATTTAAGGAAACAGATGCAGAAGAAGTATCTGCTTTAATAATAAAAACTTTAAGAGAAACAAACAGCAAGGATTATTCTGAGGAATATATTGAAAATGATGTAAAAATGTTTACTCCCGAAGGAGTAATAAACCGAGCTTCATGGACACATTTTTATGTAATTTGCGATAATGAAACTATCGCAGGTTGTGGAGCAATAGGTCCATATTGGGGTAAAGAAGACGAAAGCAGTCTGTTTAATATTTTCGTGTTACCTGAATATCAGGGTAAAGGTATTGGCAGAAAAATAATAGAAGCTCTTGAAAAAGATGAATACTTTTTAAGGGCAAAACGTATTGAAATCCCTGCATCAATCACAGCTTGCGAGTTTTATAAAAAGATGGGCTATACATATAAAGACGGCATCGAAACACCTGATGAAGAGCAGTTGTTCCGTCTGGAAAAATTCAGATAATTATAATCAATTAAACGTAGAACGGCAAGGAGAAGATCTTTCTCTTTGTCGTTATTTGTTTTGTAAGAATCTATCTTTTTGTAGGACATTGAGATTAATGATAAAATATAATCTGTCTTTTTTTGATTAAATGAAACGTCACGTTTTGGTAACTTGTGTTTAAAAAGTGGCAACTGGCGACATCCCCCGTTGAAAAAATAAATACATTGTGATACTATGAATGCAAAGAGGTGGTACGGTGAAAATTACAATCAATATAAACGAAAATCTTTCTGATACGGAAATAGTCATAAACAGTAATTCACTTTCATCGGATATAGAAACAATAATTGCAACACTTCGTATGCTTGACAGTCAGATTACAGTTTCAAAAAACGGTGAATCATACATACTCGATGTTGCAAAAATTGTTTATGTAGAGTCTGTTGACAGAAAAACTTTCGTTTACACAGAGCAGGATTGCTTTGACTCAAAGCTTAAACTATATGAGATAGAAGAAAGGCTTTGCAAAAGCGGATTTCTGCGTATAAGTAAAAATTGCCTTGTTCGTCTGAAATATATACGCTCACTCAGAGCTGAGCTTGACAGAAAAATAAGACTCACTCTAGAAAACGGCGAGCAGATAATCGTTTCAAGACAGTATGCAGATGAGCTTAAACAAAGACTGGGGGTTAAATAAATGGATAAGAAAAAAGGACTGCTTGGATATTTTTCACAGGTGTTTATGATTTACGGAATAACAGTTTTACTGCTAAATGTTTTCTGTATGATTTTCGGAGCAGATGCACAAGCCGTGTCTACTATTTTTTCTCTTGGAAACAGAGGGATAGGCGTTTCAACAATGCTTCAATTTTTCGTAATAATAGCGTTGACTATATTTTTGCGTGTTGTTTTTATGACAGATACTATAATAAAAAGAATGCCTCTCATTATAAGAATTATTGCTATGTTTGCTGGTGTGCTTGGATTGACAATAGTTTTTGTTTTTGCTTTCGGTTGGTTTCCTGTGACAGAAGTTAAAGCGTGGATTGCTTTTATCGGATCCTTTGCAATAAGTTGCACAATAAGCACATTAATTTCAGTGTATGCTGAAAAACAGGAGAACAAAAAACTTGATGAAGCACTCAGACGTTTTAAGGAGGAGCAGTAATGGAAAAGGCTGTTTTAATAAATGGTATTACAAAAGTATTTAATGATAAAAAAGTTCTTGATAATATAAGCCTGCAGATTAATAAGGGAGAAATTTTTGGTTTGCTTGGACCCTCAGGTGCAGGTAAAACAACGCTTATCAAGATTCTTACAGGACAGCTCAAAGCAGAAAACGGAAATTCCATAATAAACGGTGTTGATTCTCAGAAACTCACAGGTAAAGATTACAGCGGATTTGGAATTATGATGGACAATTTTGGCGTTTATGAGCGTCTGAGCTGTTTTGATAATCTCAAAATTTTTGCACGTATTTATAATATCGGTAACGATAAAATCAACGAAGCACTTGACTCTGTAGGTCTTGCAAACGAAAAGAAAACACCTGCTTCAAGTCTCTCAAAAGGTATGAAAAGCAGACTTCGTCTTGCTAGGGTATTTATGATTAATCCGCAAATACTTTTCCTTGATGAGCCGACAAGCGGACTTGACCCTGTAACTGCTGATGAAATTCAGAAAATGATACTTGCTGAAAAAGAAAAGGGCAAGACTATTTTCCTTACAACTCACACAATGACCGAGGCTGAAAAACTTTGTGATAATATTGCTCTCTTAAATGAAGGTAATATAGTAGAATACGGAAATCCAAAGGAAATCTGTCGCAGATATAATCATCAGAAGAAAATCATAATTCATCTTGCAGATGGCTCAGATATGGAAATTTTGCAGGATGAAAAAGCGGCTGATATTATTTCAGAATTGCTTAAAAATAAAAAAGCTGAAACAATACATACAACCGAACCAAACCTTGAAACGGTGTTTATGGAGCTTACGGGAAAGGAGCTTTCAAAATGAGAAATATAAACGCTGTCTTTTTAAAGCAAGTAAAAGAAACACTAAAAAACAAGTCTATACTTATACAGTTTCTTATGTTTCCCGTAATGGTTATCATTATGGAAAACGCAGTTAAAATTGAAGATATGCCTGAACATTTCTTTGTAAAGCTCTTTGCCGTGATGTTTGTAGGTATGGCACCGCTTACTTGTATGTCATCAATCATCTCCGAAGAAAAAGAGAAAAATACTCTCCGTGCATTGATGATGTGTAACGTAAAACCGCTTGAGTATCTTGTTGGTATCGGTGCTTATGTATGGCTGATGTGTATGGCTGGGTCTTTGCTTTTTGCATTTTGTGGTGATTACAGCGGAGCAGACTTTTTTGTATTTATGCTTATAATGGCAATCGGCATACTTCTTTCAGAGATTACAGGTGCGGTTATCGGAATTTTTTGCAAAAATCAGATGTCCGCAACCTCTGTTACAGTTCCTGTTATGATGGTTTTCTCATTCCTTCCGATGCTTTCAACGTTCAATGAAACTATCGAGAAAGTTGCAATAATCACGTACTCACAGCAGATAAATATCCTGATTAACGGTCTCGGAA
>JAXJTT010000113.1:0-1755 GCA_036309445.1 Ruminococcus sp.
TATTGTGTTTTGCTTGATTTCGGTACTTACGCAAAAGAGCACTGAATACAGAGAAAAAACTGAATTTGAACAGATAGAAGAAGTTGTTACAGAGGAAGAAAAGAGGGCTATTAAAATTCCGATAATTCTTAATACAGATGATGAAGAAACCATTGTTGAATTATCAAATCAATCATCTGAAACAATTACATATTATCAACCACATTCTGTAGATGATTTACTTTCAATGAATACTGATTGTTTTGGTTGGATAAGCATAGCAGGAACAAATATCAGTTATCCTGTTATGCACACACCTGATAATCCGCAGAAATATCTACACAAAAGTTTCTACGGAGAATACAGTCAGAGTGGTGTACCTTTTCTTGATTCACGTTGTAACCCTGAGAGTACAAACTTAATTGTTTACGGTCACAATATGAATAACGATACAATATTTGCTGATTTGTGTAACTATACCGATTATTCATATTTCACACAGCATCCAACAGTCATACTTGAAACAAAAGAAGAAACAAAAGAAGAAACAAAAGAAGAAACAAAAGAAGAAACTAAAGAAGAAACTAAAGAAGAAACTAAAGCTTACATTGTGTTTGCAGTAATGAAAGTTAAATCTGATGATAGTTGGTACAGACTTATTACAGCAGACACAAAAAGAGATTATGACAGCAAAATTAAGTATGCCAAATCACACAGTCTGTACGAAACAGGAATAATACCTAAATACAACAAACAGCTTCTCACCTTATCCACCTGTCATGGTGGTAATAGTGATAACCGCATACTTGTGTTAGCAGTAGAAAATTAAATTGGAGGTAACTATGTCTATATTAAAACGAAAGCCAAAAGTCCTTACACCTGAACAGGCAGAGGAAGTATACACAAAAGATTTCTTTGATATGATACTGCCGGGTGTAATCAAATTCTTATCCGACCACTATATTGTGGGCGATTCATACAGAAGTGTGTGGGTAATAAAAGAATACCCTCACTCAACTGAAGAACAAGCTATTCTATCACAGCTTGCTGACAGAAATGGAGTCACATTACGCATATACAACAGATTGGTAGACTCAATCGAACAAAGAAAAATCATTCAAAATGCCACACGCAAAAACAAGCTGAAATCAGGTGGTAATGATGTAAATGATACCATTGAAGCAGAAGGAAACCTCCGTGATGTAGCTTCTTTAATTTCAAACCTTCGAATGAATAAAGAACCATTGCTCCATTGTTCTGTATTTATTGAACTTAAAGCTAAAAGTAAAGCAAAGCTTCGTGAATTGCAAACTGATATTGCAATGGAGCTTACTCGTTCCAAGATTGATGTCGATAGACTTACACTTCGTCAGAAAGAAGGTTTTTTGTCTGTTAATCCATTAGGTAGTAATCAGTTTGGCAGTATGTATGAAAGAGTTCTCCCTGCTTCATCGGTTGCGAATATGTTTCCCTTTAATTTCAGCGGTAAGACAGACCCAAACGGCTTCTATATCGGTCGTGATAAGTACGGCACAAATATCCTTGTTGACTTTGATAGACGAACAGAGGACAAGACAAACAGTAATATTCTTATTCTTGGTAATAGCGGTCAGGGTAAAAGCTATCTTATGAAGCTGTTACTAACCAATATTCGAGAAAGCGGAAAGAAGGTTATTATTCTTGACCCAGAAGCTGAATCCTCGTAGTCAGCTTCTGGGTCAAGAATAATAACCTTCTTTCCGCTTTCTCGAATATTGGTTAGTAACAGCTTCATAA
>JAXJTT010000114.1:0-1862 GCA_036309445.1 Ruminococcus sp.
AAAGTTACAGAAATCTTGTCAGAAACTCAAAAGCTATATTGGCAAGAGCCTGACCAACCTAGTCAAGAAGTAGTAGTAAATGATAATGAGCAAAAAACAGTTACTTTCAATAACCACGAAAAGTATGGCAGTTTCAAAGTAAAGAAAACTGCTGATGATGGCTATGTCGATAAAGTACAGTTTGAGTTCTTCGGAAAATCTTATGCCGGTAAAGAAATTTTCTTCACTTTCTCAACTGACGAAAATGGTGAGTATTACTTAGACACAAACAAAATTCCAGTTGGTGAATACACACTTAGAGAAATAGGCACACCAAGTCCTAACCTTTATGTAGAACAAGAAGATATAACAGTAAAGATTGAATATGGCAAAACAACACAGGTTAATGTTCACAATGAGAATGTACCCCCTAAAATGCAGATAATCAAGACTTCTGATGATGGTGTTGTTAATGATATTGAGTTCAAAGTGAGCTGTGAAGCACTAGGCTTTGAAAACACATACAAAACCGATGAAACAGGCTTTATCACAGCAGAGAATCTGAAAGAAGGTAAATACACTATCGAGGAGATTAACGCTCCTGATAGATATGAACCACAAGCACCTCAGACTATTGAAATCAAATATCCAACTACACAGGACAAAGCCAACACACCTTATGTTGTGAATTTCAAAAACACATTAAAGGACGGTAAGGCAAAGATTATAAAGACTTCTGCAAGTGGTAATGTTGAAGGTTTTGAGTTTAATATCACTGGTACAAGCTACAAAGGTGAGTATATAGAACACCTAAACCTAAAAACAGACAGCAACGGTCTTATTGTAAAGGACTTACCACAGGGTACATACACAGTTGAAGAAATTAATGTACCGGGATATTTCGTAGTGCCTGACCCACAGATAGTTACAGTAACAGCCAACGAAACAGCAGAGGTTAGCTTCTATAACGATTATCAGCGTGGTGACGGTGAATTATTAAAAACATCTGATGATGGCAAGGTTGCCGGACTAAAGTTCAGACTATATGGTACAGCAGATTGTGGTTTAAGAGTTGATGAAACTGCTATTACCAACGATGATGGTATCGCAGAGTTTAAGAACATCTTAATCGGTACATATATAATAGAAGAAATTGACACTCCTGAACAGTACAAACCTCTTGAGCCAATGGCAGTAACCGTTATCGAGGGATTTCCTTTTGAGGTTGTTGCTCATAACTCATTCAGAGATGTTCCAGCAGAAATAAAGAAAACTTCTGAATATGGCATTATCGAGGGTATAGAATTTGAAGTAAGCTGTGACGAATTAAACTTCAAGAAAACCTTTACCACAGACAGCAATGGTTTAATAGCAACTAACCTTTATCCTGGTACTTACCAAGTAACAGAGCTTAATGTTCCTGATTATGCAATCACACAGGCTACAAAGACACTTGTAGTAGAGCCATATAGCTCTACATCAGAGATAGCAAGCGTACAGTTCGATAATCTATTGAAAAAAGGCAAGCTAAAGGTTGTAAAAACTGCTGATGATGGTGTAATTGAAAATGTAGAATTTAAGATTTTCGGAACATCAAATAGTGGTGCAGAAGTTAACATTTCAACAAAGACAGATGTTAATGGTGAAGCAATCTTTGATAATATTCCAATCGGTAGATATACTCTTTCAGAGGTTGGTCAAGCAGACAGATATGTTACAGTTATTGATTCAGACTTTGATATAGCTTGGAACGAAACAACTACAATGCTTGTTAATAACGAGCTTAAAAAGGGTGAAATCAGAACAAAGGCAAAGGACAAGGCTACTGATTGTGGCTATGCTTATGTAAACGAAAACACAACACTTATTGATACTGTTACTTA
>JAXJTT010000115.1:0-4943 GCA_036309445.1 Ruminococcus sp.
AGTGATATTGGTTTTATCAATACTGTTGTCAGCTTTTTTGGCAAGATGGCTTTCGAAGAGTATTGTTAAACCTCTTAATACGATTAATCTGGATAATCCGACTGATAATGATGTATATGATGAATTAACTCCTATGCTGACAAAAATCAACAAACAGCACAAACAGATTTCAAAGCAAATGCGAGAACTCAAAAAGCGTGCTGATGAGTTTGAGCAGATTATGGCATCTATGAATGAGGGTTTGGTGCTTCTTGATAAAACAGGTTCAGTTATAAATATGAACTCAGCGGCAAAAAATGTTTTTGGTGTGAAAGACGAAGTTCAGGGAGAAAGCTTTCTTGTTGTTGATAGAAGCATCAAGATGAGCAAATGTGTAAACGATGCTTTGAGAGGTTCGCACAGCGAATTCAGAGAACAGAGAAACGGCAATGAGTATCAGTTTGGAGTGAATTCCATTGAGTCAGGTGGCAAAGTTATTGGTGTGGTAATAATTTCCTTTGACATAACTGAAACAGCATTTGCAGAGCGTAATCGTCAGGAATTTACTGCTAATGTAAGTCACGAGCTTAAAACTCCGTTGCAGTCTATAATCGGCAGTGCAGAGCTTTTAGAAAACGGACTTGTAAAGCCTGAGGATACAAGCCGTTTTGTGGGAAATATCCGCAAAGAAGCATCTCGACTTGTTACTCTTATCAATGACATAATCCGTCTTTCTGAGCTTGATGAGAATCTTGAGATAATTACCGAGGAAACTGACTTGCTTTCATTGGCTTTGGAAGTGAGGGCAGTTCTTGAGTCTTTTGCAAAAAGTAAGCAGATTGATATTATAGTCACAGGAGAAAGCCGAGTGCTTAAAGGTGTACGGAGATATCTATATGAGATTATCTATAATCTTTGCGACAATGCAATCAGATACACCGATAATAGCGGTAAGGTTGAAATTGATATAGGTTCCGAGAATGAAAAAACTGTGCTGACAGTTACAGATAATGGAATAGGAATACCCTTTGAACATCAGTCAAGAATTTTTGAACGTTTCTACAGAGTTGATAAAAGCCACTCCAAAGAAACAGGCGGTACAGGTTTAGGACTTTCTATTGTAAAACACGCTGTTGCGTGTCACGGTGGTATCATAAAACTCGATAGTACCGTTGGTAAAGGCACAACTATAAAAATTATATTTTAAAATCAGTGAGGACATCGCAAATTTGCGGTGTCTTTTTCTCTTTAGATATCAAATAAAATTTACATCCCTATGATATTGGATTTTACTTAGCGTTGTTATAATAAACACAACATAGAAAAAGGATAGGAGATGCCAATGAAGAGATTGTGTGTGATAATGACAGTTGTTATGTTGTTATTGTTTGTCAGTATGCCAATTTCCGTTTGTGCTGTAGAAAATGAAAACAAAACAATAGTTACAATTGATGATCTTACGGTTGATGAAACAAATGCGAGTTTTAGTTTTATAGTAAATGTAGAAACGGACGAAGTGTATGCGGGTGCAGAGTTCGGAGCTTTTTGTAGTAAGGGAGTAGAAATAACCTCTGTTGAAAGTTCGTGTGATTCACTTGCAGGTCCTACTCAGGCTAATGGTCTTGTATGGTTTAGCTTTTTCGATGGAGAAAATAGCTTCAATGGAAATCAAAGCGTTACGGTATATGGCAGATATGAGGTTGGACAGGAATCTGCGGTCAAGTTTTCAGATATAAAAATCTACAGTATAAACGCTAATGAATATATTACAACCTCTGTAGAAGGTGATGTTGACGTGCAGATTTGCAAAGGTGCTACAAAAATAACAGAAGTAGAAAAAGAAGATGGTATCAACATAATACTGTTGCTTGCTTTATTGTTGGTGGTTGTGGTAACAACGGTAGTTATGTTTATATATATTAAGAAAAACAAAGTTAAAAAAGGAGAAACAGATAAGAATGTTCAAAAAAGTATTTAAGAAAACAGGAGCTGTATTGGTAATGTGCTCATTGCTGGTTACAAGTATACCTGTAACAGCAGCACAGGCTATATCAACTAATGACACAACAAACGAAGTAGTACAGTATTCAGTAATTGATAAGAACAAAGCTCCAGAACAGCTTAATGTTCATGTTGGAGATGATGCTGCAACTCAGGTTAATGTAACCTACACCACCATAACAGATACATCAACCGTAATTGCGGTAACAAAGGCAGACGGTGGAGAAACAATGTATTTTGAAGGAACCTCGTATATTGGTTTAGGCGGAAAATACATTCACGAAATTTCTGTAAATGGTCTTGAGCCTGCAACAGAATATGTTTACACAGTAGGTGATGGCTTTAATGAGCGTGATGGTAAGTTCAAAACAGCATTAGAGCAGGGTGATGAATCATCATTTACTTTCGCTTATCTTGCAGATACACAGGTGTCAAACGCATCTAATGCAAAGGCTTTGGGTGCAACTCTTGCAAAGGTGAATGAGAAGAACCCTGACTTTGTCTATCTTGCAGGTGACGTAACTGACAAAAGCACTAACGAAAGTCAGTGGGAATGGCTGTTTAACAATGATGGTGTTTACTCAACAGGTGGCGAAGATATGTTTGCTAATAACCTTGTTGCTGTAACACAGGGTAACCACGACAACAACGAAATGTATCAGCACATCAATGCTCCTGAGGAAGCAGGTAAAATTGTTTACAGCTTCGACTATGGCTGTGCAAAGTTTATTATCCTCAATCTTGAATCAGCGAGATATGATGAGGATGCCAGAGCACAGCAGGAGGCGTATTTGAGAGACGCTGTAAAAGATGCGAAGTCAAATGGTCAGTGGACTATTGTTGGTTTCCATAAGTCACTTTACACAGGTGCTTCTCATATTACAGACAGTGACATTATTGCCGCAAGAAAATTCTGGGCACCTATATTCGCAGAAACAGATGTAGACCTTGTGCTTCAGGGTCACGACCACGTGTATTCAAGAGGCTTTGTAACAGCTGAGGGTGAAAATGCAAACCCAACCGTTCTTGAAGACGGTACTATTATTCAGCCGGACGCACCTCTTTATATGGTTGGCGGTCACGCTGGTGGCTTGAAGTGGTATTCTAAGAAGAACTATACAGTTACAGAGAATGACCCACTTGCGTTAAATTACTCTTTTCTTGATGTTAATTCAACTGACACAGGTAGTGATGTAAAGAAAGAACAGGTTATTACTATGCTGGAGGTTTCAAACGAGACAATCAGCGTAAAAACAACTTTCTTCAAGTACAATACAGATGAAGATGCTATAACAACTGATGAATATGTATACGACACATTTACAGTAAAAAGAGACCTTGCTGAATGTGCAACTGCTTATGCTGATGGCACAGAGCTCTTTGTAAAAGAAATAGATGATACACTTGAGTACACAGTTTCATTTGACAACATTACAAATGCTAACGCTTTTGAAACAGCACTTGAATATGATGAATCTGTAATGGAGCTTGTAAAGGTAGAAAGCTGTTTAGAAGATACACTTTATGTAGATGAGAAAACAGAAAACGGTGTTTCTGACTATATTATTGGTACAAAGACAGCAATTTCATCTGATGAGAAAATGGATGTTGTAAAGTATACATTCAAGCTTAAAGAGGGTGCTCAGGCTGATAATGTTGCAGTTACACTCACAAAGGCTGATACAGTAAATCTTGTGAATTCAGACAATGGTGCAACAGCAGATGATATCAAGGCTTCTATTATTAAAGATACAGTTAATACTGTGATTTATTCATACGAAGATGCATCGGATATTAACAATGACGGTAAAGTAACTCTTGCAGATTTATCTGTAGCATTAACTTACTATCAGCTAACAGAGAGAAGTTGTGATATCAACCTTGATGGTGTTGTAAATGCTTTGGACTATGTAATCATCACAAGCTTTATTGACAGATAAAAGTAAATAATAATCTAGTTAACAATCACCGTAATAAAATTAACCTGCACAGTAACAGTAATTGCTGTGCAGGTTATGTATGTTGATAAAAAGGAGTTTTATGAAAAAAGTATTGTTACATATTTTGTTTATTGTTGGTTACATTGCATTACTGGTAGGATACAACAGCACCTTGAAATTTGAAAAACCCGCTGATTATCCGCAAGGTCTTGAATATGCAAAAGCTGAGGTTGTCAGTGTTGCAGAACAGGATATGGGAGAAGATCCGGATTATAATTATATCAGAATAGGCAAACAAAAACTCGAACTGAGAATAATTTCAGGAGAATACAAAGGTAAAGTAATAGAAACTGACAACTTTGTTACTCGCACAACTCAGCTTGAGGGCAAGATAGGAACACGATATATCGTTGGTAGCTACGACGGCTTTATTACATCAAGCATTATGTCTTATGAGCGTAGTGGTTTGGTTATTCTGCTTGTAACAGTATTTATAGCTATGGTAATACTTTTCGGTAAAAGTAAAGGAGTGGCTTCTGTTGCAGCATTGATTGTTACTTTGCTCAATGTGGTGTTTTTGTTTATGCCAATGTTAATTAACGGATCGCCTGCTATTTTAGCGGCAATAATTGTTGTGTTGCTATCGACCTTCTATACTATGGTGGTGCTGAATGGCTTTTGTCTAAAAAGCTACATAGCAACCTTTTGTTGTACTGCGTGCACAGCATTTGCAGGGTTATTGGCTTGGCTTGTAAGTCTTATATGGGGTGTATCTACACTGAATACTCCTGAGATTGAAGATTTACTGTTTGTGACTGAGAATACGGGATTTCGCATCGACAATCTTTTAACTGCCGGAATACTTATAGCTTCTATGGGTGCAGTTATGGATACCTGTATGTCAATCGTGTCATCGCTTTTTGAGCTTAAAGCTCAAAATCTGTCAATGACTACTAAGCAATTGTTGCAAAGTGGAATGAATATTGGCAAAGATATTATGGGAACAATGACAAATACACTGAT
>JAXJTT010000116.1:0-1829 GCA_036309445.1 Ruminococcus sp.
ACATAAGTAACAACAGAACCGCCACGCTGGCTCATACCGTGCACTTCACTTACTTTAACATCATATCCTTCGTCCATAAGTAAACGACCGAGGAGCTTTGATGCAAGCAAACTACCCTGTCCACCTACGCCGACAATCATAATACTTTTTGTATTCATTTTTTACTCCTCCTTAAACTATAGCATCAAATGCACAAAGCTGTTTACATACGCCACAGCCTACGCAAAGAGTAGTGTCAATTTTAGCTTTGCCGTCTTTAAGACTGATAGCAGGACAACCTAACTTCATACAACGTTTACAGACTTACATTTATCCGCATCAACACTCAATGCTGGTTGTGCTTTTACAGATTTTAACAATACGCAAGGACGACGTGAAATAATTACTGATGGTTCTTCTACCGCGAGTTCTTCCTTAACAGCAGTTTCGCAAGCCTTTAGGTCATATGGATCTACCACTCTTACTCTGTTGATACCAAGAGCCTTACAAAGCTCTTCAAGATTAACCTTAGCAGCAGGATCACCCTTTATATTGTAACCTGTAGTAGGATTCTGCTGATGACCTGTCATACCTGTGATAGAGTTATCAAGAATAATAACAGTTGAGTTTGTAGCGTTATAAGCAACATTTACAAGACCTGTCATACCTGAATGCATAAATGTTGAGTCGCCGATTACCGCAACTGATTTTTTCTCTGCATCAGCACCTCTTGCAACATTAAAACCGTGTAAACCTGAAATAGATGCACCCATACAAAGAGTTGAATCAAGTGCATTAAGGGGAGCAACTGCACCTAATGTGTAACAGCCGATATCACCGTGTACTGTGATTTTATTCTTTGAAAGTGTATAGAACATACCTCTGTGTGGACAACCTGCACACATCATAGGTGGACGCATTGGAATTACAGAGTCAGCACTTACACCAACCTTATCATTTACACCAAATGCTGTTGCAATAGTATTCTGTGAAAACTCTCCCAAAATAGAGAACATTTCCTTACCAACAACTTCTATTCCCAAAGCCTTAACGTGATTTTCGATGATTGGATCAAGTTCTTCAATAACATAAAGCTTCTTTACCTTTGAAGCAAAGTCTTTGATTAACTTTACAGGAAGTGGGTTAGGCATACCAATTTTTAGGATACTTGCCTTATCACCCATTACCTCTTTAACGTAAAGATATGAACAACCTGAGGTAATAATACCAATTTCATCGCTGTTGTACTCTACTGTATTATACATACAGTCTTCAGCAAGTTCAGTAAGCTTGGCTGTTCTTTCTTCAACAATTGGATGACGTCTTATAGCGTTACCTGGCATCATAATATATTTCTGAGGCTGTTTCTCGTATTCTTTAAGCTCTTGCTGTATCTTTTCAGAAAACTCAACTACAGACTGGCTATGAGCAATTCTTGTGCACATTCTTAACAATACAGGAGTATCGTATTTTTCAGAAAGCTCAAAAGCAGACTTTGCATAATCGTAAGCTTCCTGTGAATCTGCAGGCTCAAGCATTGGTACTTTTGCGGCAATAGCATAATGACGTGAATCCTGCTCATTCTGTGAAGAATGCATAGCAGGGTCATCAGCTACACAAACAACCATACCGCCTGTAACACCTGTATAAGATAATGTAAAAAGTGGGTCTGCAGCAACATTAAGACCAACGTGCTTCATAGCACACGCTGAACGTGCACCTGCTAAAGATGCACCGTAAGCCACCTCGCAAGCGACTTTTTCGTTAGGTGCCCATTCGCTGTGAATATCATCATAGCCTGACAAAAATGCTGTAATTTCTGTAGATGGTGTACCAGGATAACTTGAAAC
>JAXJTT010000117.1:0-3685 GCA_036309445.1 Ruminococcus sp.
GAGCTTATGAATATCACCGGAGGGTATCATTACCATACTATTCGCGCGGATTCAGAAGAAATTCTTGATAATATTGAAAAGCAATTAAATTTTAAAGGTTATATAGCTCCCGGAGAATGACTATCTTCTATACGGCACATGTTACTTTTCTGCGAACATTCTTAAAAACACTTGCAATTATAAATTGGTAGGTGTATAATATACTTGACAATTGAAAAACGGGAGCTTGTATACAGGCTGAGAGGAAGGTGTGACCTTCGACCGAGAACCTGATTTGGATAATGCCAACGTAGGGATGCCTGATACAAGGATTTCAGGAAACTCATAGCTTATTAAGGAAGTTACCAGATCGGTAGCTTCCTTTTTTGTTTTTTTGAAAACCAACAATTCGGAGGTGTATTTATGGTTAAAATCAACGGAACAGAAATGAACGTAGCAGGAAAAACAGTTGCAGAATACCTTGCAACAACAAATTATGATTCCAAGCGAATTGCAGTTGAACGCAACGGAGATATTGTTCCAAAAGCAAAGTATGATAAAACTTTACTGCAAGATGGCGACAATATCGAAGTTGTAAGTTTTGTTGGAGGTGGTTGAGCTGATTCCTACGAAAGAAGAATGGTACAATGCTTTATGTAAAAGGCACGGTGAAGATACGCAAAGAAAATTCAGCTCTGCAACGGTAGCAATTTGCGGTCTTGGTGGGCTTGGTTCAAACATTGCTGTTGCTCTTGCAAGAGCAGGTGTCGGAAAACTGATTCTGATTGACTTTGACAAAGTAGACATTACAAATCTTCATCGTCAGCAATATAAAGCAAAACAAATAGGAATTTACAAAACTGAGGCACTGCAAGAAAACCTGTCGGAAATTGCACCTTATGTTATGACTGAAATCCATTCTGTTTGCATTACGGAAGACAATGCTGAAACTCTTCTTGAAAATGCCGATATTATATGCGAAGCGTTTGATAATGCAGAGTGCAAGGCTATGCTTGTCAATCTTGTTCTTGAAAAAATGCCTGCAAAATATATAATTGCGGCATCAGGTATGGCAGGAATGGGAAGTGCAAACACAATACAGACTCGCAGAGTATCAAAGAGATTGTATATCTGTGGCGATGAAACAAGTGATGTGGAAAAGCAAGGCAGTCTTATATCCTCACGTGTGATGATTTGTGCCGCACATCAGGCACACACGGCACTGAGGATTCTTGCAGAAAAATATGAAACTTAAAGAAAGAAGGAATAAAAATGAATAACGACAAACTGACTATTGGCGGACACGAATTTAACTCTCGTTTTATTCTTGGCTCAGGTAAATATTCTATGAAACTGATTGAAGCCGCTGTAAAAGATGCAGGGGCTGAAATTATCACTCTTGCAGTTCGCAGAGCAAACACAAAGGAACAGGAAAATATATTGGATTATATTCCAAAAGGAATTACATTACTACCAAACACCAGCGGTGCAAGAAATGCCGAAGAAGCCGTGCGTATTGCTCGACTTGCCAGAGAGCTTGGTTGCGGTGATTTTGTAAAAATTGAAATTATGCGTGACTCAAAATACCTTTTACCTGACAATCAGGAAACCATAAAAGCAACCGAAATTCTTGCAAAAGAAGGATTTGTGGTTATGCCTTATATGTATCCTGATCTGAATGTTGCAAGAGATTTAGTAAACGCAGGTGCGGCTTGCGTGATGCCGCTTGCCTCCCCTATCGGCTCAAACAAAGGACTTGCTACCAAAGAGTTTATACAGATTCTCATTGATGAAATCGACTTGCCGATTATTGTAGATGCAGGCATAGGCAGACCATCACAGGCGTGTGAAGCTATGGAAATGGGTGCAGCGGCAATTATGGCAAACACCGCACTTGCAACAGCAGGCGATTTACCGATGATGGCATCTGCTTTTAAAAATGCTATTGAAGCAGGACGAAAAGCATATCTGTCAGGGCTTGGCAGAGTGCTGACTCGTGGTGCATCTGCTTCTGACCCGCTGACAGGATTCCTCAGAGATTAAGGAGAAAATATGGAAAATCAATTTTTTGTAGATTCACAACACCTCTCACAAGAAGCTCTCGACAAAAAGCACCGACTCGAAAATGACCCGTCATTCCGTAAAAATCATATGGAGTATATGGAAGGTATGGAAATAATCAAATCTGACGTGTGTGCAAATGTTATGGAGCATATGAACACTTATGATTACGGAAAATATACTGCAAATGACGTCATAAAAGCCATTGAACACGACACCTGCACAATAGAAGATTTCAAAGCACTTCTCTCCCCTGCCGCAGAGCCGTTTTTAGAGAAGATGGCGGAGCGTGCAAGACTTGAAACAAGCAAGCATTTTGGAAATACTGTGTACTTATTCACCCCTCTTTACATAGCCAACTACTGCGAAAATTACTGTGTGTATTGCGGTTTTAACTGCTATAACCATATCAGGCGAATGAAACTTAATATGGAGCAGATTGAAAGAGAAATGAAGATAATTGCTGACAGTGGTATGGAAGAAATTCTGATTCTCACAGGTGAAAGCCGAGGCATGAGCAATGTAGAATATATTGGTGAAGCGTGTAAGCTTGCCCGCAAATATTTCCGTATGGTAGGGCTTGAAATTTACCCTGTAAATACTGATGAATACAAATATCTGCACGAATGTGGTGCTGACTATGTTACGGTTTTTCAGGAAACTTATGATACAGATAAGTACGAAAAACTGCATTTACTCGGACACAAACGAGTATGGCCTTATCGTTTTGAGGCTCAGGAAAGAGCTATTATGGGCGGTATGCGTGGAGTTGCTTTTTCAGCTTTACTCGGACTTTCTGATTTTCGTAAAGATGCTTTGGCAAGTGCGTTGCACGTATATTTCTTACAAAGAAAATACCCTCACGCAGAAATGTCGCTTTCCTGTCCGAGACTCAGACCTATTATCAACAATGACAAAATAAATCCTTTGGACGTACACGAACGTCAGCTTTGTCAGGTGCTTTGTGCTTATCGTATTTTTCTGCCTTATGTGGGCATTACAGTATCTTCACGAGAAAGTGCAGAATTCAGAAACGGCATAGTAAAGATTGCGGCAACAAAGGTTTCTGCAGGTGTTTCAACAGGTATCGGTGACCACGATTCAAAATATAACGGAGCTGATGAAACTGATGTGCAAGGTGATGAACAATTTGAAATTGATGATAACCGCACTCTTGATAAGATGTACAAGGATATTGCAGACGAAGGCTTACAGCCTGTTTTAAATGATTATTTATACGTGTGAGGTACATAATGAAAAAATTAGATACGAGCTTGTATTTTATAACCGACAGCACAAATTACGATGAAAAAGAATTTCTTTTCCGTGTTGAAGAAGCACTGAAAGGCGGTGTTACAATTCTGCAGTTACGTGAAAAAGAAAAATCAACAAGAGAATATATTGAACTCGCAGAGAAAGTACACGCTATTACAAAGCAATATAATGTGCCTCTTATCATTGATGACCGAGTTGATGTAGCACTTGCGGTTGATGCTGAGGGTGTTCACGTGGGAGCAAGTGATATGCCTGTTGCCACCGCAAGAAAGTTAATGGGCGAAAATAAAATTGTGGGTGCAACTGCAAAAACTGTGCCTTGGGCAAAAGAAGCCTGTGAGCAGGGTGCTGACTACCTTGGTGTAGGTGC
>JAXJTT010000118.1:0-14441 GCA_036309445.1 Ruminococcus sp.
AAATCAGTTGTGTTTTAATAATTATAATTGCTATAAATGTTTTTGCTAACTGAAAATGGGTACAAAAATGCCGCAGAAAGTAACCCTTAAAGGATTTCTGCGGCTGATTTTGAGTATGAAAAAAACACACCCCTTTGAGTGTGCTACAACGTCAGTCATAAAATCACGAAAGGTTCCTTTTAACGGCACAACTAATAAAGGGGCTTAAGAGTCCCGATTTCTTTAAAAACGTGCCAATATTCAGTTAGCAGTTAATTACCTCGTTGTAAATCATATTAAAATTCTCCTTTCACGTCTGCCTTTTAATTTATGTGTGGCAAACTATTACAAGCAAAATATACTACAACGATTTTATTTTGTCAACAGTTTTTTAAAAAAATTGCAGAGCAACATTTGTTGTTACCCTGCAGTGTTAAAATCAGTTGTTCTGGATATTTTTTAAAAGCTTTGTAAGCTTTTTTGACTCAAGATTCTGACGAAACCACATAACAGAAATCGCAAGTGCGTAAATCACCGCAACTGCAACGCAAATTGAAACTATACTTGAAACTTTTTGTGGTGAGTTTTCAATGCCGGAAATCGCAAGTGCAATCATAACCCCCTCAATAAGTGCAAACTGAATTACGTGTCTGAATAACATTTGCTTTAAGGTCAGTTCATTTTTTGAATATGTAACAAAAGTCGGAATAATGCAAAGCCCCGCCATCTTAAAAGTTCCGATAAAATCTTTATAATAAAGCACTCTGTCAGGCTCTATTGCGTTACCCAAAAGAATCTGAGCCATAAGTATCATTGTCACAAGAAAGAAAAATAACTGTATACGGCTGGTAATAAATTCCTTGATTGTCAAATTAATTATCTCCTTTCAGAGTCTTTTTGAACTGAGGTACATATTTTCTGGAAATAACCATTTCCTCGCCTGAACGTAACACTGCCGTAAACCTGCCGTTCAAGGCAGGTTTAATGGAGCTTATCTTCATCAGATTAAGCAGTGTGGATTTTGAAATTCTCAAAAAGCGTTTATCTCTGAGCAATTCCTCAAGCTCATAAAGCTTCTGTTTTGTTTCATACACATTGTTCTGCGTATACATAAAAGTTTTGTTGTCAACGGTTTCAATATAAAAAATATCTCCCACCGCAATCTCAAACTGTCTTTCGTCAAGAGTTCCCGTAAGCTGACCTTGTCTTGATTTAACATAGGCAACAATTTCCTTTACCTCGTCAGAAATTTTATGACAATGTATCTCAACCGTTTCTGGTTGTGTTTTATCTGTTTTTGTGATTTTAGTAAGCATAGTTTAATATTCCGCTTTTATGTTAAGCGAACCCTCGCCTTTCAGGTAATAGTCAAACCAGTTAAGAACGATGCTGTTTACTGTATACATACACTCCTCGCTGTCTATATCACCTGAACCAAGCATAGAGCCAAGAGTCGGTGAAAAAATCGGGAGGTCGGTAAAATCCATATGCTCTGCATTTTTAAACACAACAGTTTTACCGTTGACAGCATTTTCAATTACGTGATTGTTCACATAAGCTATGCCGTATGGATAAGCGTTTAAATCAGCTCCGTCGTTCTTTAACTGCTCAATTTCATTATAATCGCACTCTTTTCTGAAATCAAGTACGGGAACAGTATAAGATTCATTTATAAACTCAAATTTATCATTATCAACACCGCTGATTTCAGTGAGCATTGAGCCGTCAAGGTCGATAACAGCATCAATATCTTTTCTTTCTCTGCCGAGAGCTACGGCAGTTGCACCGCCCATTGAATGACCTATAAGTCCGATTTTATCTGTGTCAGTCATAGAAATAACAGAAAGTATTTCAGTTTCATTTTTTGTAGTCCAAGTGCTATTTAAAGAATTACTTGTTTTTGCTTTTTTGATTGTATCAAGAACAAAGTTTTCATCTTCTGTTCTGAGTTTCATCCATTTCTGAGAAGTTTCATAAGCTTCGTCTGCATTCATAGCTTCTGCATTTGAAAATCTCATAGCAGTTTCAAAAAAATCCATATCTACAATAACAGTATTGCCATCGCTGTCGTTTGTAAAAAATGCATGGTGTGGGTGATCAAGAGCAGCTACAACATATCCATTTGAAGCAAGCTCTGCGTAAGTAGAAAAATTACTCTGATAATAACCGAATGCACCGTGTGAGAAAACTACGAGAGGAAATTCACCCTCAGCATCAGGATAATAGAAATGCACAGGTACCTCTCTGCTTGAACCATCATTTTCAAATTCGTCAACCCTGTTGCTGTCAATAAGAATTGCACTGCATTCTTTGAACTTGTATTCGCCTGTAACGTCAAGACCATTGTAATTTGTAAACACAAAAGAAGGTACCAAAGCAAACATCATAAGAATTACAGAAAGAATACAGCTTACAATCCTGCCAGCTTTTTTCTTTGTACCTGTAACTTTCTTGCGTCTGATAAGAAAACCTGCAGCGGCAATAACAAGACGAATAAAAAGTACAGCCAATGCACAAGCAAATCGCCACTTCATAAAAGTTACAGGAAGCAATACCATAAGAAGTAAAATCAAAAATTCAGAAGCAGTAACCAGCATACGGTTCTTGAGAAATTCTGATTTTTCTTTCCACTTTGTAAAAGTCAGTGCTACAAGTGTAATTTCCGATACTGCGAATAAGATTAAGAATAAGAGTCCCATAAAATCACCTTTCAAAAATCAATTGTTCTCAACTGAACTGATGTCATTATATGAGAGATGTCTGGTGATTTCAATAATTCGTACAGTAAGATGCATTTTTGATTGGTAAGATGCATTTTAATGTGTTTTTACGCTGGAAAAAATCTTTTTCGTATTTTATAATTAATTTAAGGATTATTTAATAATTTAAATTTTATAATGTGACCATACCAGATAAAAACACAGAAAGTTGTATCTGCCGCAGTATGATAAACAATCCAAAGATGATTTTGCCGATGAGCCTACGGGTGCGTTAAACCGTACTTCTTCCGATGAAGTAATGGAAGAGCTTGCAAAACTCAATGAAGAAGGTACAACAATTATGCTTGTTACTCACGATTCAAAGGTTGCCGCAAAATGCACAAGAGTTCTATTTATAGTTGACGGAAACATCAAGGGAGAGTATGATGTAGATGTAACATCTTCGTTAAGAGACAGAGAGCCTGCACTCAATAACTGGCTTATGGAGATGGGTTGGTAAGATAGTATCTGCGACACGCTTGTTGTTAATTATCATTAATCGGTTTATTTATAGTGTAGCGGAATTTATAATGTATCTAAGGGTGATAATATGATTGATATATTGATAGTTGAAGATAATAAAGAGTTACTTGAGCTTCTTACGGATTTTTTAAGAGCTGAGGGCTACACAGTCAGCACAGCCGAAAACGGAGAAAAAGCCTTGTCCCTGTTTGAAAAATACGGGGCAAGGCTTGTTCTGCTGGATATCAATCTTCCGGGGATAGACGGCTTTGAGGTGTGCGAAAAAATACGCAACGAGGGTAACACTCCCGTTATTATGCTCACGGCAAGAGTCAGCAAAGAAGACAAGCTCAACGGGCTTATACTGGGTGCTGATGATTATATCGAAAAGCCGTATGATATTGATATTCTGATTGCAAAAATCAAGGGCATTTTCAAACGCAGATTTGCAGAAGACAAAATAACTGAGGGGGACATTGTTCTTAACCTGATGACCCAGTCTGTTAGAAAAGACGGCAAGGTTATTGATATGACCATAAAAGAATTTGAACTTTTGAAAATGCTGATAGAAAACAAGGGTCAGACCCTTACAAAAGACAGACTTTTCAACAGCATATGGGGAATAGACAGTGAATCGGAAACTCAGACACTTACAGTACATATTAAGTGGCTAAGAGAAAAAATTGAAGCAGACCCTAAAAAACCTGCACATATTCTGACCGTATGGGGCAAAGGCTACCGTTGGGAGGAGTAAGATGAAAACCTACAACAAAATCATAGCTCTTACCGTTGTGATTATCGTTTCCTTGTTTGCGGTTGCTAACATTCTTCCGAATATTACAGAAGAAAAAACAAGTATCCGCAACGTGGAAATCAACAGAGTTGTACGAGAAATCACACAGAACGGCAAAATCCCCGAAACAGATAAATACAATGTTATTATTGGTGTCTATGAGCAAGGCACAGATGAAGATTTCTTTGTTTCAAAAAATGATTATGTTATCAGAGAAATTGATTCAAGGCTTTATCGCATAGAATATTTTGAAGATAACGATACCACAAACGAAGTATTGTATATGAATATAATACTTTCTGTTATTTCGTTATTTGTGCTGATTGTGCTTTTCTACATCCGCCACAATATACTGAAACCATTTGACCGAATAACAAGACTTCCGTATGAATTGTCAAAAGGTAATCTTACAATTCCGCTTAAAGAAAACAAAAACCGATTTTTCGGAAAATTTTTATGGGGGCTTGATATGCTCAGAGAAAAACTTGAACAATCAAAGCAAGCTGAATTAGAGCTGAAAAAAGAGAAAAAAACAATGCTTCTTTCTCTTTCTCATGATATAAAAACTCCCCTTTCCGCAATCAAGCTGTATGCAAAAGCACTTTCAAGAGGTATATACAAAGAAAAGGAAAAACAGCTTGAAGTCTATGACGGTATAAATACAAAAGCAGACGAAATAGAAAAGCTTGTAACAGAAATTATGCGTACGGAAACCGAGGATATTATTGCTTTTGATATCAGAAACAGCGAGTTTTATTTGTCGGAGGTTATCGACAATATAAATGCATATTACAAAGACAAGCTTACAAATACAAAATTCTTTATTGCACGTTACAACGATTGTATTATAAACGGTGATTCAGACAGACTTGCTGAAGTGTTGCAGAATATCATCGAAAACGCCATAAAATACGGTGACGGAAACAGTATAAGTCTTGATTTTTCTGATGAAGAAGACTGTCGTATAATTACAGTTATTAACAGTGGTTGCACACTGCCCGAAAGTGAGTTGTCGCATATTTTCGACAGTTTTTACAGAGGTTCAAACGTTGGCTCAAAAAACGGAAACGGACTCGGACTTTATATCTGCCGACAGCTTACAAAAGCTATGGGCGGCGATATTTTTGCAGATATCGAAAACGGCAATATGTGCGTTTCTGTTGTGTGTAAAAAGAGATAATTTTTATTAAACGGGGCTGTAATTCTCTGAGAGAAAATACATATTTCTTGTTGCGAATTATAAAACAAAAAACACGATTGAATTTGCAAAAAATTAAAATTTACCCCTGATTTTAGTTGCGTAATTCAGAAAACTATATTATAATATAATTGTATTTTTATTTTTGTCAGATGCAAGTCTGCAACTATGGAGGAATAACAAGATGGAAAAAAAAGAACTTATGTATGAAGGTAAGGCTAAAAAAGTATATTCAACAGCAGATCCTGATCTTTGCGTAGTATCTTACAAGGATGACGCTACAGCTTTCAACGGCGAGAAGAAGGGTACAATCCTTGGTAAGGGCGTAGTAAACAACCGTATGAGCAACTTTATGTTCAAGCTCCTTGAGGAGAACGGCATCGCTACAGACTTTGTTGAAGAGCTCAACGACAGAGATACAGTTCTCAAGAAGGTTGAAATTGTTCCTCTTGAGGTAATCGTAAGAAACAAGGCTGCAGGCAGCCTTTCACAGAGACTCGGTCTTCCTGAGGGTACACCAATGAAGACTCCTGTTCTTGAGTTCTGCTACAAGAACGACGACCTCGGTGACCCAATGGTAAACGAATACCACATCCTTGCAGCAGGCTTTGCTACAAAGGAAGAAATTGATACAATCGCAGATATGGCTCTCAAGATTAACGAGATTATGGTTAATTTCTTTAAGGAGTGCAAGGTTGACCTTATCGACTTCAAGATTGAGTTCGGTAGATTCAAGGGTCAGATTCTCCTTGCAGACGAAATTTCTCCGGATACCTGCCGTTTCTGGGATATTGATACACAGGAAAAGCTTGATAAGGACCGTTTCCGTCGTGATATGGGCGGTGTAGAAGAGGCTTACGCTGAGATGATGAAGCGTATCGGTCTTGCTTAATTATACTCAAAAATAATTAACAAGCTTGTTTCGGTGTTCATTTAATAAATAATGAAACCTAAGATGACAGGCGGCTCTGTGCGTACAAGCATAACCGCTTGTTGTGCGTTAATATAAATGCAGATAATAAACGCTCTGCGTGAAAGGATTGAAAGTTTTGATTAAGGATACATACGAATCACCTTTATCAGCAAGATATTCAAGTAAAGAAATGAAATATATCTTTTCTCCTGATATGAAGTTCAGAACATGGAGAAAGCTCTGGATTGCACTTGCAGAAGCTGAAATGGAGCTTGGTCTCCCTGTAACACAGGAGCAGATTGACGAGCTCAAGGCAAACGCTGACAACATCAACTACGAGGTTGCTCAGGAGAGAGAAAAGCTTGTGCGTCACGATGTAATGTCACACGTATATGCATATGGTGTTCAGTGCCCTAATGCGGCAGGTATCATCCACCTCGGTGCAACTTCCTGCTATGTAGGTGATAACACAGATATCATCATTATGACAGAAGGCCTCAAGCTTATCAGAAATAAGCTTATCACAGTTATCCGCAACCTCTCTAAGTTTGCAGATGAATACAAGGCACTTCCTACTCTTGCGTTCACACACTTCCAGCCTGCTCAGCCTACAACAGTAGGTAAGAGAGCAACTCTCTGGATTCAGGAACTCTTGATGGACCTTGAAGATGTTGAATATCAGCTCTCAAAGGCTAAGCTTTTAGGCTCAAAGGGTACAACCGGTACTCAGGCAAGCTTCCTCGAGCTTTTCGATGGTGACCACGAGAAGTGCAAGATGATTGATAAGAAAATTGCAGAGAAAATGGGCTATTCAGATTGCTTTGCAGTTTCAGGACAGACATATTCAAGAAAGCTTGATTCACAGTTCCTCAACGTACTTGCAGGAATTGCACAGAGTGCATCAAAGTTTTCTAACGATATCAGACTTTTACAGCACCTCAAAGAAGTTGAGGAGCCATTTGAGAAAAATCAGATTGGTTCATCAGCAATGGCTTACAAGCGTAACCCAATGCGTTCAGAGCGTATCGGCTCACTCTCACGTTATGTAATGTGTGACGTATTGAACGGATACTTCACAACAGCTACTCAGTGGTTTGAAAGAACACTTGACGACTCTGCTAACAAGCGTCTCAGTGTTCCTGAAGCATTCCTTGCTGTTGACGGTATTCTTTCACTCTTTGCAAACGTAGCTGACGGACTTGTTGTATATCCAAAGGTTATTGAGCAGAGACTCAGAAAAGAGCTTCCGTTTATGGCTACAGAAAACATTATGATGGATGCCGTAAAGAAGAGAGGAGCAGACCGTCAGGAGCTTCACGAGAGAATCAGAGTTCACTCAATGGCTGCTTCAAAGGTAATCAAGGAAGAGGGCGGCGAAAACGACCTTCTCCAGAGAATTGCCGCAGACGAAGCATTCGGTGTTACTCTTGAGGAGCTTGAGAATATTCTCCAGCCTGAAAAGTACACAGGCAGAGCAAAAGAGCAGACAGAGGACTTCCTTGCTGAAATGGTACAGCCTGTTCTTGACAAATATGCGGATATTGAGTCCGACAGACCTGAAATTAACGTGTAATTGACTTTCAGTAATATTGCTGAATTTGTATATTTTTGCACATCGTGCAAATGATAAAAAGGAGTTTTGTTTATTATGGTTAAAGCGATAGTAGGTGCTAACTGGGGCGACGAAGGTAAGGGTAAAATTACTGACGTTCTCGCAAGTGACAGTGACATTGTAATCCGCTTTCAGGGCGGTGCAAACGCAGGTCACACAATCGTAAACGATTACGGCAAATTCGCACTTCATCAGCTTCCCTCAGGTATTTTTCATCAGAATATAACAAATGTTATCGGCAACGGTGTTGCTTTCAGCGTTGAAAATTTCGTTAAGGAAATGGCAGAGCTTGAGAGCAGAGGTGTGCCAAAGCCAAACATTATCATTTCTGACAGAGCTCAGATTGTAATGCCTTACCACGTTGCATTCGACTGCTACGAGGAAGAGCGTCTTGGCAAGAACTCATTCGGTTCAACAAAGAGTGGTATTGCACCATTCTATTCTGATAAGTATTCAAAAATCGGTTTCCAGATTAATGAGCTTTATGATGATCCCGAGTCTCTTAAAGCAAAAATCAGACACGCTCTTGAAATCAAGAACGCTACTCTCAAGAATCTCTACAACAAGCCTGAGATTACAGAGCAGGAAGTTTACGATAAGCTTATGGAGTACAAAGAAGCTCTTGCACCTTATGTTGGCGATGCATTTATGTTCATTCATAATGCACTCAAAGAGGGTAAAAATATTCTCTTAGAGGGTCAGCTTGGCTCACTCAAGGATACAGATTTCGGTATCTATCCAATGGTTACATCTTCAAATACAATTGCAGGCTACGGTGCAGTAGGTGCGGGTATTCCACCATACGAAATCAAAGAAGTAATCACAGTAGTAAAGGCTTACTCAAGTGCTGTAGGTGCAGGCGAGTTCGTTTCTGAAATCTTCGGTGAAGAGGCTGACGAGCTCAGAAGAAGAGGCGGCGACGGCGGTGAGTTTGGTGCAACAACAGGCAGACCAAGACGTATGGGCTGGCTTGACCTTGTTGCAACACGCTATGGCTGTATGGTTCAGGGTGCAACACAGGTTGCATTCACAGTTCTTGATGTACTCGGCTATCTTGACGAAATTCCTGTATGCGTAGGCTACGAGCTTGACGGTGAAGTTATCGACTACTTCCCATCAACAACAAAACTTAAAAGATGTAAACCTGTACTCAAGAAAATGAAGGGATGGAAGTGTTCGATCTCAGGCATTACTGAGTATGATAAGCTTCCTAAGGAGTGCCGTGAATATATCGAGTTTGCAGAGCAGCAGATTGGTGTGCCAATCACAATCGTATCAAACGGTCCTGCAAGAAGTGATATTATCTACAGATAAGCAGGTTTAATTAATTTATAATAGACGGTTATCTGTATATCAGATAACCGATACTATTTTAAAGTCTGATGTTTTTATGTTATCAGACTATATATAGAAAATATTTGGCAAAGCGAGTGATATTATGAAAATTAAAGTAGCAATTTTAGGTTACGGAAATCTCGGCAGAGGAGTAGAAAGTGCTGTCAGCAAATCAAAAGATATGGAGCTTGTTGCACTTTTCACACGTCGTGATCCGTCAACAATTACAACACGCACAAACGTGCCTGTATATTCCGTCGATGACATTCTGAATTTTAAAGATAAAGTTGATGTTCTTATTCTTTGTGGCGGAAGTGCAAACGATTTACCAAAACAGACACCTGAAATGGCTCAGTATTTCAATGTCATTGACAGCTTTGACACTCACGCAAAAATTCCTGAGCATTTTGCAAATGTAGATAAAGCAAGTAAAAGCGGTAATAAAGTTGGTATTATCTCAGTAGGCTGGGATCCCGGTATGTTCTCACTCAACCGTCTTATCGGTCAGTCAATCCTCCCTTGCGGTAAGGATTACACATTCTGGGGCAAGGGCGTAAGTCAGGGCCATTCAGATGCAATCCGCAGAATTGAGGGTGTAAAGGACGCACGTCAGTACACAATCCCTGTTGAAGAAGCTCTCGAGAGCGTAAGAAACGGTGAAAACCCTGAGCTTACAACAAGACAGAAGCACAAGAGAGAGTGCTTTGTTGTAGCAGAAGAAAACGCTGACCTTGCAAGAATTGAAAAAGAAATCGTTACAATGCCAAACTACTTTGCTGATTACGATACAACAGTACATTTCATCAGCCAAGAAGAGCTTATGAGAGATCACAAAGGTATCCCACACGGCGGTATGGTGTTCAGATGCGGTACAACAGGCTTTGATAATGAGAATAAGCATATTGTTGAATATCGCTTACAGCTTGACTCAAACCCTGAGTTTACTTCAAGTATTCTCGTAGCATATGCAAGAGCAGCTTACAGACTCAATTCTGAGGGTGTAACAGGTTGTAAAACAGTGTTTGATGTTGCACCAATTTATCTGCATACAGAATCAGCCACAGATTTATACAAAAGTATTCTCTGATTTGGCTTAAAAAATATCTATACAGTAGTATTTTTTGCCCGTAAAAAATTTTCATTGAAAAGGCAAAAACTATGTGATATAATAACTTAATCAAAAAACAACAGTGTGATTTACATTGCATATTTAATTTTTTTGGAGGTAGTATATATGGATCAGAACAAAAGACCGGAAGATATGCTTCGCATAACAACAGAAGAGCTTGCAGTTAAGTTTATTGACGAGCAGGTAGAGGCAATCAGAGCACAGGTAGGCGACAAGAAAGTTCTTCTCGCACTCAGCGGCGGCGTAGATAGCTCAGTAGTAGCTGCATTGCTTATTAAGGCAATCGGCAAACAGCTTGTTTGCGTACATGTAAATCACGGCTTAATGAGAAAGGGCGAAAGCGAGGAGGTTGTAGAAGTATTCCGCAACCAGCTTGATGCAAACCTCGTATATGTAGACGCAACAGACCGTTTCCTCGATAAGCTTGCAGATGTTGCAGATCCTGAAACAAAGCGTAAGATTATAGGCGGAGAGTTTATCCGTGTATTTGAGGAAGAAGCTCGTAAGGTTGATGGTATCGAGTTCCTCGCACAGGGTACAATCTATCCTGATATTATCGAGAGTGATGGCGTTAAGGCTCACCATAACGTAGGTGGCCTTCCTGAGGACCTCCAGTTTGAGCTTGTAGAGCCTGTAAAGTTTCTTTATAAGGATGAGGTAAGAGTTGTTGGTACAGCACTCGGTCTTCCTGATACAATGGTTCATCGTCAGCCATTCCCAGGCCCTGGTCTTGGTGTTCGTTGCACAGGTGCAATCACAAGAGACAGACTCCACTCACTCAGAGAGTCAGACGCAATTCTCCGTGAAGAGTTCGATAACGCAGGTCTCACATCACAGGTATGGCAGTTCTTCACAGTAGTTCCTGATTTCCGTTCAACAGGTGTTCGTGAAGGCAAGAGAGTATTCGATTGGCCTGTAATTATCCGTGCCGTAAACACAGTAGACGCTATGTCAGCTACAGTACCTGAAATCGATTGGGCAGTACTTAAGAAGATTACAGACAGAATCCTCGCAGAAGTTCCAGGCGTATGCCGTGTCCTCTACGACCTCAGCCCTAAAGCTCCTGCTACAATCGAGTGGGAATAATACCAAAAACGCTGATAACCCGCATAAACACTGGGTTTTAGAGGCTTAAAAAGTCCTCGTGGCAACGTTTTGGCAACATTGTAATATTGATAAAAATAGTAAAGGCATTACCGGTTTTTAGTCGGTAATGCCTTTTGTTGTGTTTGGGTTACTGTTTAAAGGAATTTTAAGTAAAAAAATCCTGCGATTAAAAATATGATACATAATCTTTTGAATACTCTTAAAGAGAAGTCGTGATGATACGCTGTGTCACTTTTATAAGGTTGCATTTTGTTATAATAGATTTTTATTTTATGATTTTTTCTTGCGAATTTGGAACACTCACTGTTTCCTCTGAAGGTTGAATTACCAACTTGATATAAATATGTACAGAAATAGTCAGTATACTCTGTTATGTTTGAATAACCGCCTGTATTATTGAAGTTTGGAACTCTTTTCGTATAAGATTCGGAAGTTACATCTATTATTGTAGCGTAAGTAGTTCCGTTCATTTCTTTTACTTTTTTGGTCATATAATAATTCTTCAACAGAACAAAAAGTATACTGCCGAAAATAAAAAATGGAGAAATTGCTATCAGTGGTTTTAATATGTCGCTGTGTTCTGAATTCATCATACTCATTACAATAAAAAGAGTTATCAATCCTTGCAGTACACCTAAAAGCGTCCACATTGGATTTGGTTTGTGTTTTAAAATGCTTTTCTTAAAATTAAGACCAAACACTGATTTTTCGCTGTTTGCAACAGGGAAAAGTTTTTTGTAAAGAGTTTTTACCTTATCATCAATTCCTAAAATACTTGCGAAAATCAGATATTCACCCCAGATGTTGGAGTCTGTATTCAACAAAGCCTCAGTATTTGAAGATGATGAAATAAATCTATCAAAAGCAAATATATTTTGGTATTCCATCTTAAATCTGTCTGATAGAATAATCTTGTTCTCATCTGATATTAAGCTGAATTTTGGACGTAGTATGGTTATTTGTTGATAACTTTCCAGATTGCATTGAATATCTCTTGAAATAGAGTAGAACAATCCATTGAATTTATCTATATTCTTATCTATACTGCAATAGTTAAACAGTTTGTTTTTTTCTAAGGTGTTACTGTTTCCTGATACTTTTTTTAAAAATTCGTAAATATGATTTTCTGAAATGCTTTTTAGCCAATTGCCATCTTTTAAATCAATAATATAGTCATCGTTTGATAAAACCGAAGCTTTCTTTATATCAATGTTGCCGTTTTTGTACCACTTTAAAAGGCAAGCGTTTATTAATCCTGTATTTAATTTATTTTTATTAATTTTTGAAAAATTATAGAGTAGCCAGAAAGTTAAGTCTATATCACCGTTACAAGGAATAGTTCTACATTGAATATTTTTATTTGTTTTTATAGTGTTGTCAGTTCTGATTAGCTTACTGAAAAGAGATGGTATATAAATAATCAGTGCTATTAAAAGGAAGAATAACACCCAAAGAATAAAAGTGAGTAATTCTTTGTTTTCCGAAACAAATTTTACTAAAGCATCTATAATGTTTCTGCGATGATTTCTTTATCTGTAATATCATACATATATAAATCCCTCAGTTACTGTATTATTAAAAGTATTATAACTGAATTTTAGATTTATTTCAAGGCTTTCGATCGTCTGAGTAAAAACGGTTGTTTGCCCCTATAGGCAGAATGAGTGCATATGTTCGTTACGGTCAGTTGTTGTTGCAATTTTGTGATCTCATACTGTTGTAGTATATTTTGATTTTTGTCCTTGACTAACCTTTGGCCCATTGTAGATTATTTTTTAATGCTGGAAAAATCTTTTTTTGTGTTTTATAATATTTAAGGATTATTTAATAATTTAAGCTTTATAATGTGACCATACCAAATAAAACACAGCAAAGGAGTAAAACAATGTATCTCAACATTCTCAAAAAAGATTTAAAACGCAAAAAGACAATGAATGTAATACTGATGATATTTGTTGTACTGTCGGCAATGTTTATGGCAAGCAGTGTGAACAATATTTTAGCAGTTACATCGGGTCTTGATTTCTTCTTTGAAAAAGCCGATATGGCTGATTATTACGTTATGGCACTTGATAACGACGGCAAGGAAATGAAAGAAGCCCTTGACGACTTAGAAGCAGTAACTGATTACCGCAGAGAAGAAAATCTCTTTATTTCAGGTGACAATATTAAAATAAACGGCAAAACTCTTAATGATCTTGCCAGACCTGCTCTTTGTATGTCGGTTGATAATGCAAAGCTTAACTACTTTACACCGGATAACGAAAATCTTACCGAAATAGAGTCAGGCAAAGCGTATGTTTCGGGTGGTTTTGCAGAGGAGAACAAACTAAAGATTGGCGATAAATTCACTCTTGTAGTCGGAGAAAGCGAAAAAGAGTTTGAATTTCTCGGCAGAGCTAAGGATGCTTTCTTAGGCTCGGATTTTATGGGAAATCCACGATTTATCATAAACGACAAAGACTATGAATATCTGTGCAGAGATGAACAGTCAACAGCTTATAATGGCGGTGTCTACTATATAGACACTACTGACATTTCTGAAGTTGAGGCAATGGTCGGTGAGCAAAAAGGTGTTGTGGCTCCGCTGGATAACAGCACTATAAGAACAACTTACATTATGTCAACAATTGTTGCGGCTTTATTACTTGTAGTAAGTGTATTTCTTATCATAATTTCTTTCGTAGTGCTTAAATACACCATAGGTTTTACTCTCTCTGAGGAATTTCGTGAAATAGGTGTTATGAAAGCGATAGGAATTAAAAACCGCAGCATAAGAGCGTTGTATCTTGTAAAGTATCTCGCAATCACAGTTGTCGGTTCAGCAATTGGTTTTGTTGTAAGTATGCCGTTTTCCGATATGATGCTGGATGCGGTAAGCTCAACAATGTATATTGAAAGTGAAAATTCAGTTATGGTTGCCTTGCTTTGCAGTTTAGCTATAATCGCTATAACTCTGTTTTTCTGTTGGGGCAGCACTAAAAAAGTAAAGAAGCTTAGTGCCATTGATGCAGTAAGAAACGGTCAGACAGGGGAGAGATTCAGAAAGAAAAGCATTATGCACCTTGGTAAGAGTAAATTAAGTTCCACAGCTTTTCTTGCGGTAAACGATGTTGTGAATGCACCAAAGAAGTATTCTATCGTAACATTTATC